>NZ_MJGL01000044.1:3674-4241 GCF_001864855.1 Curtobacterium sp. MCBA15_005 | reverse complement strand
ACGGAACCTCGCACCGTTCGTGGCATCGCCTCAGTTCAGGCGTTCGAACACCATGGTGGCTTGCACCCGGTCCCCGCCGCCGAAACCCGTGCTCCCCGAGGAAGCCGTCGTGATCGTGTGCAGCCGGTACCCGAGCGCAGCCTGCGCGTTGATCGCCTTCTCGAGTTCGGTGAGGTTGCCCGAACCCGTCCCGAAGAACTTCTCCTTGAGCACCACCTGCAGCACGACGTAGCTCATGCCGTTCTGCGCCGGACGCGGCTGACCACCCGAAGCGGCTTCCGCCTGGATCCGGCCGATCACTCCACCGACCCCCGACGCCGCGGGCGCCTGCTGCTGCACCTGCTCCGTCCACGCGGAACCGTCCCACCACCGCATGGTGCCGGAGCCGTCGTCGTACCACCCTGCCTGCGCATTCGTCATGCGCTCATCCTGGCGCACGACGAACCACGTGGGCAGATCAGTTGTTGAAGCGGAACTCCACCACGTCGCCGTCCTGCATGACGTAGTCCTTGCCTTCGATGCGGGCCTTGCCGGCAGCGCGGGCCTCGGCGATCGAGCCGGTCGCGA
>NZ_MJGL01000044.1:2327-2915 GCF_001864855.1 Curtobacterium sp. MCBA15_005 | reverse complement strand
AGTCGGTGTGGATGACGCCGGCAGCCTGGGGAGCCTTCCACCCCTTGCCGATCGTCCACGCACGGGCTTCCTTCGGACCGGCCGTCAGGTAGGTCTGCAGTCCGAGGGTGTCGAACCCGATCCGGGCGAGCTGGTCGAGGCCCGACTCGGTCTGACCGGTCGACTCGAGCAGTTCGGCGGCGTCGGCCGGGTCGAGGTCGATGAGCTCCGACTCGACCTGGGCGTCGAGGAACACGGCCTGCGCCGGTGCGACGAGCGCGGCCAGTTCGGCCTTGCGGGACTCGTCGGTCAGGATCGCCTCGTCGACGTTGAAGACGAAGATGAAGGGCTTGGCGCTGAGCAGGCCGAGCTCGGCGATCGGCGACAGGTCGATCTTGGTGGCGGACAGCAGGGTGCCCTGCTCGAGCGCGGCACGGGCCTCGCGAGCGGTCTCGAGCACGATCGGCTCGGTCTGCTTGAGCTTCACGGTCTTCTCGTACCGCGGGAGCGCCTTGTCGATGGTCTCCATGTCGGCGAGGATCAGCTCGGTGTTGATGACCTCGAGGTCGTCCTTCGGGGAGACCTTGTTCGCGACGTGCACGACGTCGT
>NZ_MJGL01000044.1:1337-1654 GCF_001864855.1 Curtobacterium sp. MCBA15_005 | reverse complement strand
GCGACGTGCACGACGTCGTCATCGGTGAAGCCGCGGACGACCTGCGCGATGGCGTCGGCCTCGCGGATGTTGGCGAGGAACTTGTTGCCCAGGCCTTCGCCCTCGCTCGCGCCCTTGACGATGCCCGCGATGTCGACGAACGACACCGGCGCCGGCACGGTCTTCTCCGAGTGGAAGAGCTCAGCGAGCTGGTCGAGCCGCGAGTCGGGCAGGTTCACCACCCCGACGTTCGGCTCGATCGTCGCGAACGGGTAGTTCGCGGCGAGGACCTGGTTCTTGGTCAGGGCGTTGAACAGGGTCGACTTGCCGACGTTCGG
>NZ_MJGL01000044.1:0-587 GCF_001864855.1 Curtobacterium sp. MCBA15_005 | reverse complement strand
CCCGGGCCTCCAGTCCGTCCGTCAGTACAGCGGACGCGACGCGCCCAGCGTGACCAGCCACAGGATCGCACCGAGCAGGCCGTGCGCCGATCCCGTCACCACGATCGCGACGGCGGCGCCGGCCGCGACCAGCGCGGCGGCCAACCCGACGGCACGCCGCGTGGTGTGCGGCGCTGCGTCGACGCGCTCGGCCTGGCCCAGCAGCTCGTCCATGTCCTGCGGTTCCCCCATGCGCCGAACCTAGTCCGTCGTCATCGGCGGCCGCAGGGCCGCGATGCGCCGCTCGACGACGTCGAAGACGTCGGCCTGCAGCCGCTGCGAGCGCCGCCAGTCTCCCGGCACCTGGAGCGAGTGGTCGGCACGGTCGACGGTCTGGAGGCGCGCAGCAGTTCCCGAGACCCGCTCGGGCCGCCACATGGTGTCGTCCCCACCCCCGATCGCTACGTGCGCGTCGGTGGCGGCGGCGAGCGCCGTGGCCACGTCGTCATGCGTCAGCACCGGGGTGAGCCAGACGCCGGGCACCGCGTGGCGGATCGCCCACGGCAGGGCGAAGCAGCCGAACGACTTCGCGACGACGAGGTCGGGCA
>NZ_MJGL01000043.1:1163-2928 GCF_001864855.1 Curtobacterium sp. MCBA15_005 | reverse complement strand
CACCGCGCCTCCAGTCCGTCCGCTGGTCGCGTCGCGCGACCGACGCCGGCTTGTTCACCCAACCGACGCATGCGCGTGGCAGGGTGGTCCGGGGCATCGTCGCCCGCAGCCCAGCCAGCCGCCAGCGGAGCACGATGCCAACACCCGACCTGATGATCGTCACGGACCTCGACGGGACGTTCCTCGACCACCACGACTACTCGTTCGACGCGGCCCTGCCGATGCTGGAACAGCTGCGGGCGGACGACGTCCCCGTGGTGTTCTGCAGCAGCAAGACGCGTGCGGAGATCACGGCGCTGCAGGCGCGCACCGGGCTCGACGGGCACGCGTTCGTGGCGGAGAACGGCGCGGTCGTGGTCGGACCGGCGGGCGAGGTGCTGGTCGGACCGGTCGACGGCGACCTCGAGCGGCTGCACGCCGAACTCGCCCGCGTCCGCCGGGCGCTGCATCTGCGGTTCGAGACCTTCGGCGGCGTGACCGATGCGGTCGTCGCCGCGTGGACGGGGCTCGACCTCGAAGCGGCCGGACGCGCGCAGCAGCGCGAGGCGTCCGAGGTGCTGCTCTGGCACGCCGAGGACGACGACCGGGCCGACGCGTTCCGCGCGGCGCTCGCCGCGGTCGGCCTCGACCTGGTGCGGGGCGGCCGGTTCTGGCATGTGCTGCCGGCGGGCCGCGACAAGGGCGCAGCGGTCCGGACGCTGATCGCCGACCACGAGCGTCGGACGGGGACCATCCCGCGCACGATCGGACTCGGTGACGGCCCGAACGACACCGCGTTGCTCGACGCGGTCGACTTCGCCGTCGTGGTCCGCGGGCACGGCCCGGCACCCGGACCGCTCGCCGACGACCGACCCGAGCGCGTCCACCGCACGACCGCCCCCGGCCCGCAGGGTTGGACCGAGGGCCTCACCCGGTTCACCACCCCGTCCGTCAGGAGCCATCGATGAGCGACTTCCACCAGAACGGCGTCATCACGACGTTCCACGACCTCGGTCGCCGCAGCACCGCGAGCCTCGAGGAGGACCTGCGGGGCTTCGCCGAGAAACGCCCGATGAGCCTGATCCTGCCGGCGCTGTACTCCGAGCTCGAGCGTCCAGCCCTGTCGCGGATCGTCGACGAGCTGGCCGAGGCCGACTGGCTCAGCGAGATCGTGATCGGGCTCGACCGGGCCGACCGCTCGCAGTTCGAGCACGCCCGCGAGTTCTTCTCGCGGCTGCCGCAGCGGCACCGGATCCTGTGGAACGACGGGCCGCGGCTGCGCGAGCTCGACGCCGAACTGGAGCGCGCGGGACTGGCACCGGGGGAGCCGGGCAAGGGCCGGAACGTCTGGTACTGCACCGGGTACGCCCTGGCGTCGGAGCGGGCGGACTGCATCGCCCTGCACGACTGCGACATCACCACCTACGAGCGGGGCATGCTCGCGCGGCTGTTCTACCCGGTCGCGAACCCCGCGTTCGACTACGAGTTCTCGAAGGGCTACTACGCCCGCGTCGCCGACGGTCGGATCAACGGCCGCGCCGCGCGGCTGCTCGTCGGGCCGCTGCTCCGCTCGCTCCGCCAGGTCTACGGGGAGTCCGAGTACCTGGAGTACCTGAGCAGCTTCCGGTACCCGCTGTCCGGCGAGTTCGCGATGCGTGCCCACGTGCTGAACGGCCTGAAGATCCCCGGCGACTGGGGACTCGAGATCGGCATGCTGTCCGAGGTCTACCGCGACTACGCGACCCGGCAGGTGTGCCAGGTGGAGATCGCCGACGCGTACGACCAC
>NZ_MJGL01000043.1:0-466 GCF_001864855.1 Curtobacterium sp. MCBA15_005 | reverse complement strand
TCGCCGACGCGTACGACCACAAGCACCAGCCCCTCGCCGAGGCCGACGGCACCGGCGGCCTCGCCCGGATGGGCAACGACATCGTGCAGTCGCTGCTCCGGAAGCTCGCGACCATGGGCGTCCCGCTCACGTCCGACTCGTTCCGCGTGCTCAAGGCGACGTACTACCGGAACGCGCTCGACATCGTCGAGGTGTACCGGCACGAAGCCGAGATGAGTGGGCTCGCGTTCGACCAGCACGCCGAGGAAGCCGCGGTGGAGCTCTTCACCAAGGCGATCCTCGATGCCGGCGGCGCCTTCACGGCGCGGCCGAACGACAAGCCGTTCATCCCGAGCTGGAGCCGGGTGCGCTCAGCTGTGCCGGACGTGCTCGACCGGCTGCGGGACGCGGTGGAGGCGGACCAGCAGGACTGATCTGGCGCTGTGAGCGCGCCCTGGGCGCGGGTCAACGGCGGACGGGAGGCACG
>NZ_MJGL01000042.1:6005-6271 GCF_001864855.1 Curtobacterium sp. MCBA15_005 | reverse complement strand
CACGCTGTCGGTCGAGGCCGACCGGCTCGCCGCGCTGCGGTCGCGGCCGGCCCTGGCGTCGACCGCGTGGCTCGTCGACACCCGTGCGGAAGAGGTCGCGCGCGACCTGTCCCGTGCCCGCGAACTGCTCGACCGCCGGCTCGAACGCGGGCACTCCGAGGTCGGCCACCTGACCGCCCGCCTCCGCGCGCTCTCGCCCCGTGACACCCTGCGCCGCGGGTACGCCATCGTGCAGCGTGCCGACGGGGGTGTCGTCCGCGGCACCG
>NZ_MJGL01000042.1:4543-5314 GCF_001864855.1 Curtobacterium sp. MCBA15_005 | reverse complement strand
GGGTGTCGTCCGCGGCACCGACGACCTGTCCGGCGCGACGCCGGTGCACGTCACGCTCGGTGCCGGCACGGCCACGGGCACGCTCGAACCGGACGGCCCCGGCCCGGACGGCTCCTGACCACCACGGGTGTTCTCCACAGCCTGGGACCGGGCGTCGGATCGTCGGTGGACGCTCGGTAGGATCGTCCCGTGTCATCCCAGCAGGAACCCGAGCAGACCGACGTCCAGTCGCTGAGCTACGAAGCGGCCCGCGACGAACTCGTGCGCGTCGTGAGCGAGCTCGAACAGGGCTCCGCGACCCTCGAGCGTTCGCTGGCGCTGTGGGAGCGGGGCGAAGCCCTCGCCGCCCGGTGCGAAGAGTGGCTCGTCGGCGCTCGTGCACGGCTCGACGCGGCCCGTGCCGCCAGCGACGCCCAGGACGGCTCCGGCCGATGACCGACCCCGACGGCCGCCCGATCGTCGCCGAGCTCGGTCGCCCCGAGACGGCAGAGGAGACCTGGGCCCGCAAGGACGCTGCCCGGACCGCCCGCCGACAGCACCAGACCGCGTTCAACCTGGTCATCGCGCTCATCGCCTCGCTCGGCATCGTGCTGTTCCTGGTGGCGGTCGTCGTCCGTCCGGACACCACGGTCGACCGCACCGTCGACTACCAGCAGATCGCGGCGAAGGCGAACGTCGACGACGTCACCCTGGTGGCGCCGCCGCTTCCGGACGGCTACAGCGCCAACCGCGCGGACTTCGCGAGCAAGACCACCGACGGCGTGGACGTCT
>NZ_MJGL01000042.1:3232-3866 GCF_001864855.1 Curtobacterium sp. MCBA15_005 | reverse complement strand
CACCGACGGCGTGGACGTCTGGACCGTCGGTTTCGTGACGCCGGACAAGCAGTACCTCGGCCTGCAGCAGGGCATCGACGCCAACGCCTCGTGGGTGTCGAACCAGCTCGACCAGCGGCCGTCCACCGGTGACCGCACGATCGGTGACACGGAGTGGACCGTCTACGACCGCCGCGCCGAGGGCACCGACGCCGGCAACCACGCGTACTCGCTCGTCTCGACGTTCGGCAAGAACACGATCGTGCTCTCCGGCACCGCCGACGACAAGGCCTTCCGGACCGTCGCGACCGCCGTCTCCCGAGAACTGACCGAGTAGACGACGGGCACCGCCCCGCCAGTCACCACCCCGTCCCACCCGAACCGAGGAGCCCCATGCCCGACCGCGCCGCCTCCACCCCGTCCGACGCCCTGCGCCTGCTCGTCGACGGCAACGCCCGCTTCGCCGCCGACAAGCGCCGGATGGGCCGCGTGGACCCGGATCGCCGCACCGAGCTCGAAGGATCGCAGTCGCCGTTCGCGACCGTCCTCGGCTGCTCGGACTCGCGGGTGCCGTTCGAGCACGTCTTCGACGCCGGCATCGGCGACCTGTTCGCCATCCGCAACGCCGGGCAGATCGTCGACGACGTCGTGCTCG
>NZ_MJGL01000042.1:1115-2529 GCF_001864855.1 Curtobacterium sp. MCBA15_005 | reverse complement strand
GCGGTCGTCGCCCTGGGCACACCGCTGGTCGTCGTGCTCCGGCACACCCGGTGCGGTGCCGTCGCGGCAGCCCGCTCCGGTGAGCCCGTCCCCGCCCCGCACCTGCAGGCCCTCGTGGACGCGATCGCCCCGAGTGTCGAGAAGGTCCGGCTCACCGACGCCGAGCTCCCGCAGGAAGCCGTCGGCGCCGCACACCTCGAAGCCACCCTCCGCCAGGTGATCGAGCGCTCCGGCGCGGTCTCCGATGCCGTGGCCGAGGGTAGATTGGCCGTCGTCGGGGCGACCTACGACCTCGCCACCGGGGAAGTCACCATCGACACCGTCGTCGGCCAGGTCTGACCGACCCGACGAAGACCCAGCCAGACAAGACCCAGCCCGACGACGACCGCCCCGGCGCCCCCGGGGCGCAGGCACGGGCCGGCGCGACCGCGACCGGCGAGCACTTCAGGAAGGACCACGACGACGTGACCGACACCACCCCGACCGAGTTCCGCATCGAGCACGACACCATGGGCGAGGTACGGGTGCCGAAGTCGGCGCTCTACCGTGCCCAGACCCAGCGCGCCGTCGAGAACTTCCCCATCTCGGGCACCGGGCTCGAGTCGGCGCAGATCGTGGCGCTCGCGCGGATCAAGCGGGCGGCGGCCATCGTGAACGGCGAACTCGGCATCGTCGAGCCCGCCGTCGCCGACGCCATCGCCGGTGCGGCCGACCTGATCATCGGCGGCCAGCACCACGACCAGTTCCCGGTCGACGTCTACCAGACCGGCAGCGGCACATCGTCGAACATGAACATGAACGAGGTGCTCGCGACACTGGCGTCGGACATCGCGGGTTCGGCGGTGCACCCGAACGACCACGTCAACGCCTCGCAGTCGTCGAACGACGTCTTCCCCACCTCCGTGCACGTCGCCGTGACCGAGGCGCTCCTCCGCACCCTCGTGCCCGCTCTCGAGCACCTCGCCGAGTCCCTCGAAGCGAAGGCCACACTCTGGGCCGACGCCGTGAAGTCCGGCCGGACGCACCTGATGGATGCCACGCCCGTCACCCTCGGGCAGGAGTTCGGCGGCTACGCACGCCAGATCCGCCTGGGCATCGAACGGGTGCAGGCGACGCTCCCCCGCGTCGCCGAGGTCCCGCTCGGCGGCACCGCGGTCGGCACCGGCATCAACACCCCCAAGGGCTTCCCGCAGCGGGTCATCGCCCAGCTCGCGAGCGACACCGACCTGCCGATCACCGAGGCCGTCGACCACTTCGAGGCGCAGGGTGCGCGTGACGCCCTGGTCGAGGCCTCCGGAGCGCTCAAGGTGCTCGCCGTCAGCCTGACGAAGATCAACAACGACCTGCGCTGGATGGGCTCCGGTCCGAACACCGGCCTGGGCGAGCTGCACATCCCCGACCTGCAGCCCGGCTC
>NZ_MJGL01000042.1:0-445 GCF_001864855.1 Curtobacterium sp. MCBA15_005 | reverse complement strand
CCCGACCTGCAGCCCGGCTCCTCGATCATGCCCGGCAAGGTGAACCCGGTGATCCCCGAGGCCACCCTGATGGTCGGTGCCCGGGTCATCGGCAACGACGCCACCATCGCCTGGGCCGGGGCCTCGGGTGCGTTCGAGCTCAACGTCGCCATCCCGGTGATGGGCACGGCGCTGCTCGAGTCGATCCGACTGCTGGCGAACAGCTCGCGCGTGCTCGCCGACAAGACCATCGACGGGCTCCAGGCGAACCTCGAGCGCGCCCGCGCCTTCGCGGAGTCCTCGCCGTCGATCGTCACGCCGCTCAACCGGGTCATCGGCTACGAGGCGGCGGCGAAGGTCGCGAAGTACGCCGTCGCCGAGGGCCTCACCGTGCGCGAAGCCGTCGTGGCCCTCGGCCACGTCGAGCGCGGCGAGGTCACCGAGGCGCAGCTCGACGAGGCGCTCG
>NZ_MJGL01000041.1:2991-4165 GCF_001864855.1 Curtobacterium sp. MCBA15_005 | reverse complement strand
CGTCGCCTACTACTCGTTCGGCGGATGGAAGAACTCGCTGTTCGGCGACCACAAGGCGTACGGTGCCGACGGCGTGAGCTTCTTCACCCGTCAGAAGGCGATCACGAGCCGGTGGCTCGACCCGTCGCACGGCGGCATCAACCTCGGCTTCCCGTCGAACAACTGACCCGCAGCATGGCGAACGAACAGCACCAGCACGACCAGTGGTTCATCCCGGCGGGCTCCCGGCCCGAGGCGGGCTGGACCGACGTGGTCGACGGTCGCATCGAGGGGTGGGCGCACACCGGGCTCCGGACCGGCGCGCTGACCGACGGGGGCGAGCTGCGCCTCCCGGCCGACGCCGTGGAGCGCATCGTCGTGCCGCTCGCCGGGTCGTTCCACGTGACCCACTCGGGCGCTGCCGGTGACGGCGAGCAGACCCTGCAGGGGCGGGAGAGCGTCTTCGACGGCCCCACCGACGTCCTGTACCTGGGCTCGGGCTCCGCGGCCACCATCACCGGCAGCGGCCGGTTCGCCGTCGCCGAGGCTCCCACCGACACCGTCAAGCCGACCACCCACGTGGCCCGGCCGGACGTGCCGGTGGAGCTCCGCGGCGCCGGGCAGTCGAGCCGTCAGGTGCACAACTTCGGCACCCCGGCGGCGCTCGACGCCGTCAAGTTCATCGTGTGCGAAGTGATCACGCCGGCCGGCAACTGGTCGTCGTACCCGCCCCACAAGCACGACACGAACGTGCCCGGGTCGGAGTCGAACCTCGAGGAGATCTACTACTACGAGGCTGCGGTGTCCCGTGGGCTCGAGTCGATCGCGACCGAGGCCGCCGACCCGTTCGCCCTGCACCGGACGTACGCCTCGGACGACCGCGCCATCGACGAGTTCCGGCAGGTCCGGACCGGCGACGTCGCCCTGGTGCCGTACGGCTGGCACGGTCCGGCGGCCGCCGCTCCGGGCTACGACATGTACTACCTGAACGTGATGGCCGGGCCCGACCCGGAGCGCGTCTGGAACATCACCGACGACCCCGCCCACGGGTGGGTCCGGCAGGCGTGGGCATCGGAATCGATCGACCCACGACTGCCCTACGAAAGGAAGCAGGCGTGACCACCACCACGCGGAAGATGACGGTCGGCCAGGCACTCGTCGAGTTCCTGGCCAACCAGTGGACCGTCGACGGCGA
>NZ_MJGL01000041.1:1421-2303 GCF_001864855.1 Curtobacterium sp. MCBA15_005 | reverse complement strand
CAGTGGACCGTCGACGGCGACGTCCGCGAACGCACCATCCCGGGGATCTTCGGCATCTTCGGGCACGGCAACGTCGCCGGGGTCGGTCAGGCCATCAAGCAGCTCCACGTCGAGCAGCCCGGTCTGCTGCCGTACCACCAGGCCCGCAACGAGCAGGCGATGGTGCACGAGGCCGTCGGCTTCGCCCGCATGCACCGCCGCCGCGCGACCTACGCGTCGACGGCGTCGGTCGGCCCGGGCGCCGCCAACATGCTGACCGCCGCGGCACTCGCCACCACGAACCGGCTGCCGGCACTGCTGCTGCCGTCGGACACCTTCGCCACGCGCACCACGGACCCGGTGCTCCAGCAGATCGAGCTGCCGCACGACACGTCGTTGCAGGTCACCGACGCCTTCCGTCCGCTGTCGCGCTACTTCGACCGTGTGGAGCGTCCGGAGCAGCTGTTCTCGATCGCCCTCGCCGCGATGCGGGTGCTGACCGACCCGGCCGAGACCGGTGCGGTGACGATCGCGCTGCCCGAGGACGTCCAGGCCGAGGAGTTCGACGTTCCCGTCGCGTTCCTGCAGCCGCGCGAGTGGCACATCCGCCGCCCGCTGCCCGAGCGCGGCCCGCTCGAGCGTGCCGTGGCCGCGATCCGTGCCGGCCGGCGTCCGGTCATCGTGGCCGGTGGCGGGGTGCTGTACTCCGACGCCGCCGACGAGCTCCGCGCCTTCGTCGAGGCCACCGGGATCCCGGTCGGCACGTCGCAGGCCGGTGGCGGATCCCTGGTCTGGGACCACCCGCAGTACCTCGGCGGGATCGGCGCGACGGGCACCGCGGCCGCCAACGCGATCGCCGCCCAGGCCGACGTCGTCATCGGGATCGGCACCCGCTACAGCGAC
>NZ_MJGL01000041.1:0-729 GCF_001864855.1 Curtobacterium sp. MCBA15_005 | reverse complement strand
TCGGCACCCGCTACAGCGACTTCACCACGGCGTCGCGCACGGCGTTCCAGAACCCGGACGTCACGTTCGTCAACGTCAACGTGGCCGCGTTCGACGCCTACAAGCACGGTTCGCAGCTGCCGCTGATCGCGGACGCCCGGGAGGCGCTGGTCGCCCTGACAGAGTCGCTCACGTCGGACACGGCGTACGTCGTCGAGCCCGGCTACGCCTCCGAGATCGCCTCGCTGAAGGCGGCATGGGACGCCGCCGTCGATGGCGCCTTCGCCCCGTCCGGTGCAGACCTGCCCGGCCAGCCCGAGATCATCGGAGCCGTGCAGTCGGTCTCCGACCCCCGCGACGTCGTCATCCAGGCGGCGGGCTCGCTGCCCGGCGACCTGCACAAGCTCTGGCGGGTGCGGGACGAGCTCGGGTACCACGTCGAGTACGCGTTCTCGTGCATGGGCTACGAGATCGCCGGTGGCATCGGGGTCCGCCGCGGGGCTCCGGACCGCGACGCGATCGTGATGGTCGGTGACGGCAGCTACCTCATGCTGCACACCGAGCTCGTCACCGCCGTGGCCGAGGGCATCAAGATCATCGTCGTGCTCATCCAGAACCACGGGTACGCGTCGATCGGGCACCTGTCCGAGACCGTCGGCTCCGAGCGCTTCGGCACGAAGTACCGCTACCTCGACGAGACCGAGTCGTTCGAGAACGGCGAGCCCCTGCCCGTCGACCTCGCCGCCAACG
>NZ_MJGL01000040.1:3900-4594 GCF_001864855.1 Curtobacterium sp. MCBA15_005 | reverse complement strand
CGCTGCGCGCAGCGGCGCAGCGCGCAGGGCGCAGCGCGCAGCCCGTCGCGCCGCGCGTCAGCGCGGGAAGCCGGGCGGGGGCGCCGCCGCCGTCGCCCCCGCGGCGGTGAGCAGTTCGGCGCGGGCACCCAGCGCCCGGACGTCCCGTCGGCGCCGCAGCACGACGACCCCGGCCAGGAAGACCTCGGGCGGGACGGGCGGCACGGGGTGCGCGAACGCGGACACCTCGGCCGCCAGGGTCTGCGCCGCGGCCCCGCGCAGTTCGGGGCGCATCAGAGCAGCCCCGCGGAAGAACGCCCCCAGGCGGTTCTCCAACCGCTGCGGCAGCGCCGAGACGTCCGCGACGACGGCCCACGCCGTCAGCTCCGGGGGCAGCAGCACCTCGGGGTCCCGCTGCTTCGGCAGGCGCTCGTGCTGCACGATCGTGCCCGCGAGCAGGTCGCCGAGGCGTCGGGGCCGACTGCCGAACAGCGCGACGAGCAGGGCGACCGAGCCGAACGTCATCCAGAGCTCGAACAGGCCGACGAGCGCCCGCGTGAAGGCGTGCCGGAAGCCGATCGCGCCACCGTCGAGCCGGACCACCCGGGTGCCGGTGGCGAACCGTCCGACGCTCCGTCCCCTCGTCACCGTCTCGACCGCCGCGGGGACCAGCACCAGCACGACGACGAGCAGCACGATGCCGAGCGCTGCGCCC
>NZ_MJGL01000040.1:2815-3212 GCF_001864855.1 Curtobacterium sp. MCBA15_005 | reverse complement strand
CGATGCCGAGCGCTGCGCCCCAGGCCGGGTCGATGCCGCTGGGCCAGAGCCGCGAGACACCGAACAGCGCGAGCACGAACAGGACGAGGACGCACAGGCCGTCGAGCAGCGCGGCCGCGAGCCGCAGCACGAGTCCGGCGGGTTGGACGTCGAGCGCGACGCCCTCGCCCACCACCAGCTCGTCGGCGGTCTCGTCGAGGTCGCGCGAGAACCGGGCGTCGGCGAGGTCACGCGGCGTGCGGGGCTTCGGCATGGGATCATTCTGTCGGAGATCGCGCGACCTGAGGGGGAACACGTGGACCTGGATGCCTACACCGAGGTGCACCGTGACCGGTGGCAGGAGCTCGACCGTCTGGCGCGTACCCGGCACCGGTCCGGCGCGGACGTCGACCGGCTC
>NZ_MJGL01000040.1:1064-2094 GCF_001864855.1 Curtobacterium sp. MCBA15_005 | reverse complement strand
CGACCGGCTCTCGCTGACGCTGTTCCGCGCCCGCCTGCGGTTCACGGGGACCCCCGTCGACCCGCTGACCGCCGTCGCCCTGTTCTTCACGCGGCAGCTGCCCGCGGCGCTCTACCGGATCCGCTGGGTGACCATCTGGGTCGCGCTCGCGACGGTGGCGATCGCGGCGATCGTCGCCGTCTGGATCACCACCACCCCCGGTGCGACGGCGACGTTCGGCAGCGACGAGGCCCTGCGCCGGTACGCCACGCAGGACTTCGTCGACTACTACTCCGACCGTGGCCTCGGGGCCTTCACCGCGCAGGTCTGGACGAACAACGCCTACATCGCCGCGACGATGGTGGCGTTCGGCATCACCGGCGTCTTCGTGCCGTTCTCGATCATGCAGAACGCCGTCAGCCTCGGGGTCTCCGCGGCGATCATGCACTCCCAGGGGCGCCTGGCCGACTTCTTCCTCTACATCTTCCCGCACGGGCAGCTCGAGCTCTACTCGGTGTTCCTCGCGGGCGGCGCGGGGCTGATGATCTTCTGGTCGTGGGTGGCGCCGGGGTCCGGACGCACCCGCGCCCAGGCCCTCGCCGAGGACGGCCGTGCGCTCATCACCATCGCGATCGGCCTCACCCTGACCCTGCTGCTGTCCGGCATCGTCGAGGGCGTGGTGACGCGGCAGGACTGGCCGTGGCCGATCAAGATCGGCATCGGTACCCTCGCCCTGGTCGCGGTGCTCGCCTACCAGTGGGTGCTCGGCGGCCGCGCGTACCGAGCGGGGGAGCGCGGCGACCTCGAGGAGTTCGAGCGCGGCTCCACCGCCCTGGTGGCCGGCTAGCGCCCGTCCCGGTTCAGAGCCGGCCGGTGGCCTTCGCCCGGATGTACGCGTCCGCGACGAGCGGCGGGACGTCCGCCGGTGCGCCGCGCACGACCTCGGCGCCGGACCGCCGTGCGACGTCGGCCGCGCCGTCCGCGTCGAGCAGGCTGCGTTCGGCGGCGGCGCGTCGGTAGACGTCGCGCTCCGCGCCGGTCGGGAGGCCCG
>NZ_MJGL01000040.1:0-390 GCF_001864855.1 Curtobacterium sp. MCBA15_005 | reverse complement strand
GCGCCGGTCGGGAGGCCCGGCACCCGTCCGCCCCGCGCGGTCCGGATCGCCGTGGTCGGGTCCACCCCGCCGCGTGCCATCTGCTGGACGGCCGGGTCCTCGATGCTCGTCACGACGACCGCATGCCGTCGGGACAGCCGGGGGAGCACGGCGAGCAGGTCGCCCGAGGCGCCGACGGAGTCGAGGCTCGAGGCGAGCACGACCAGGGCGCGCGAGGTCGTGATCGAGTCGACGAGCGCGGGCACGGATGCCCAGTCGGTCGCAGCGAGCCCGGGTTCGGCCATCGCGAGTGCCTCGCCGAAGCGCTGCACGACGTCGGTGCGGGTGGCGCCGTGCACCCGGTCGTGTGCCGTGTCGTCGAGCACCACCAGGTCGACGCGGTCACCGGCG
>NZ_MJGL01000039.1:0-1711 GCF_001864855.1 Curtobacterium sp. MCBA15_005 | reverse complement strand
ACCGGCGAGCGCCAGGACGAGCGGACGGCGGTCGGCCTCGTTCCCCATGCGCCGAGAGTAGCCACACGCAACGCCGACGGGAACGGAGGGCGATGTCGGCACCCCGTGCGACGATCGGGACCGTGCCGTTGAACTTCACCGCGATCGACTTCGAGACCGCCAACAGCTCGCCCGCCAGCGCCTGCTCCGTCGGGCTCGTGAAGGTCCGAGCCGGCCGGGTCGTCGATCGGGCGTCGTGGTTCATCCGCCCGCCGTTCGGGCACGACGCGTTCCTGGAGTGGAACACGCGGATCCACGGCATCGTCGCCGAAGACGTCACGCACGCCAAGACGTGGGAGCAGCAGTACCCCGACCTGGTGGCCTTCGCCGAGGGCGACGTCCTGGTGGCCCACAACGCCCGCTTTGACATGGGCGTCATCGCCGGTGGGTGCTCCGCGACAGGGATCGACCTGGCCGAGCACCACTCGCTGTGCTCCCTGGCGGTGGCCCGCAAGACCTACACGCTCGACTCGTACCGCCTGCCGGTCGCCGCGATGGCCGCCGGGTTCGAGGGCTTCCAGCACCACGACGCCGCCGCCGACGCCGAGGCCTGCGCCGCGATCGTCGTGCACGCTGCCGGGCACCACGGCGTCGAGACGGTCGAGGCGCTCGGCGCGGTGACCCGGGTGACGATCGCCCCGGTCCGCGCGCGTGCCGAGAAGCCGAAGGCCGCGAACCAGCCGCGACTGTCGAACCGGCCGATGGTGTTCGCCGACTGACGGTCTGCACTGACTGACGGTGTTCGCCGGCTGACGCAACGCCCGCTGCGCACAGCCGGGGCGCCACATCCCCGGTGGTATTGTCACGACAATGCCGTCGGCACCGACGCCGGCATCTCCGCACGTGTGAAGGACCGCGATGACCAACGAAGGCCAGCTGCCGTCCGACCTGTTCATGGACCTGGACCGGTCGGGTCCCATGCCCCTCTACTTCCAGGTCGCCTCGCGCATCGAGGAGTCGATCCGATCCGGCGCGATGCCGCCAGGGGCACGGCTCGAGAACGAGATCGCCCTCGGTGAGCGTCTCGGTTTGTCGCGGCCGACGATCCGACGGGCGATCCAGGACCTCGTCGACAAGGGTCTGCTGGTGCGCCGCCGCGGCATCGGGACCCAGGTCGTGCACGGGCCCGTGACCCGCAAGGTCGAGTTGACGAGCCTGTACGACGACCTGGCGCAGGGTTCGCAGGCTCCGGCGACGAAGCTCCTGGAGCGCAACGACGTCCCCGCGTCCGACGAGGTCGCCGCGGCACTGAGCATCGAGCCCGGCACGACCGTCGCGCACATCCGGCGGGTGCGGTTCGCCGAGGACGTCCCGATGGCGATCCTCGAGAACTACCTGCCACCGGAGTTCCTCGACCTGACCGACGCGGACCTGCAGGCGTACGGGCTGTACCAGCTGCTGCGCGGCCGAGGTGTCACGATGCGGGTGGCGAAGCAGCGGATCGGGGCCCGTGCGGTCACCGACGAAGAGGCCGGCCTGCTCGAGATCGAGGACGGCGACCCGGTGCTCACGATGAGCCGCACCGCGTACGACGCCTCGGGCCGTGCGGTCGAGTACGGCGTGCACTGCTACCGCCCGGACCGTTACTCGTTCGAGGTCACACTCGTCGACAAGTAAGCCGAGCGGTCACGTGGCCGAACGGTCACGTTCCGTCGCTCGGGGCTGCTCGGCG
>NZ_MJGL01000038.1:0-202 GCF_001864855.1 Curtobacterium sp. MCBA15_005 | reverse complement strand
TCGTCCTGGCGCTCGCCGGTGCCGGCTACGGGCAGCAGGCGCCGCTGCTGTGGTGGACGAGCGAGATCGCCGCCGCGGCCGGGTGTGAGGTCGTCGCGCCACGCTGGCACGTCGACGAGGCTGCCGGTGCCGATCCGGTCGGGTTCGTCGAGACCGCTGTCGCCGCGGCGATGGGAAACCGGCTGCCCGACCTCGTCGTCGC
>NZ_MJGL01000037.1:4894-5130 GCF_001864855.1 Curtobacterium sp. MCBA15_005 | reverse complement strand
GACGGCGATGCCGACGAGCGACGAGATCGAGCAGTTCCTGACCGACAACCCGGCCGAGGGCACGAACCACACGGGTGAGACGTACACGGGTGAGACGAACACCGAGGAGAAGACCCATGCCTGAGCTCAGCCCCGCTGACTTCCAGCGCCTCCGCGACATCCGTGCCGGCCAGCCCGACCTGGTGCGTGCCACGCTCGACGCCCGCCGCAAGCGCTCCCTGCTCGCCGACGACGGC
>NZ_MJGL01000037.1:3583-4199 GCF_001864855.1 Curtobacterium sp. MCBA15_005 | reverse complement strand
CCCTGCTCGCCGACGACGGCAAGCTCTTCATCGTCGCCGCCGACCACCCCGCACGCGGTGCGCTGGCCGTGCGCGACGACGAGTCCGCGATGGCCGACCGCTACGACCTGCTCGAGCGGCTCGTCACGGCCCTCGGTCGTCCGGGGGTCGACGGGGTGCTCGGTACCCCCGACATCCTCGAGGACCTCGCGCTGCTCGGCGCCCTCGACGGCAAGGTCGTCGTCGGGTCGATGAACCGCGGTGGACTCCGCGGCGCCACGTTCGAGATGGACGACCGGTACACGGCGTACTCGGCGCAGGCGATCAAGGACTCCGGGCTCGACTTCGCCAAGCTGCTGGTGCGCATCGCCCTGGAGGACTCGGGCACCGCGCCGACGCTCGAGGCCACGGCCCGCGCCGTCAGCGAGGCCGCGGCGCTCCAGCTGCCGATCATGCTCGAGCCGTTCATGTCCGAGTGGCGGGACGGCCGGGTCGTCAACGACCTGTCGGCCGACGCCGTGATCACCTCGATGGCGATCGCTGCGGGACTGGGCGAGTCCAGCGCCTACAGCTGGCTCAAGATCCCCGTCGTCGACGACATGGAGCGCGTGATGGCCGCGACGACGCTGCCGACGCT
>NZ_MJGL01000037.1:2123-2927 GCF_001864855.1 Curtobacterium sp. MCBA15_005 | reverse complement strand
ACGACGCTGCCGACGCTGCTGCTCGGCGGCGACCCGGCTTCGCGCCCGCTGGAGACGTACGCCAAGTGGGCGGACGCCCTGGCCCTGCCCGGCGTCCGCGGCCTGGTCGTCGGACGCACCCTGCTCTACCCCTCGGACGGCGACGTCGCCGCCGCCGTGGACGTCGCCGCCGGTCTCGTCCACAGCCAGGAGGCCCGGGGCGGGTTCTCCACAGATGCCCACGACCCAGCCGCTCGGCTCGCGGGCGCCACCACCATGGACTCGTCCATCTCGGAAGGAAGCAACGCATGACGCTCACCGACACGACCACCACCACCGTCGGGCACTGGATCGACGGCAAGCGCGTCGAATCCGCGTCGGGCAACACCGCCCCCGTGTACGACCCGGCGCTCGGCGTCGCGACCAAGCAGGTCGCGCTCGCCGACGAGTCCGAGATCCAGGCGGCCATCGGCAGCGCCAAGGCGGCGTTCCCCGGCTGGAGCAACCTGTCACTGGCCAAGCGCCAGGCGATCCTGTTCTCGTTCCGCGAGATCCTGAACCGCGACAAGGCCGAGCTGGCCGAGATCATCACGAGCGAGCACGGCAAGGTCATCGACGACGCCCTGGGTGAGATCGCCCGTGGGCAAGAGGTCGTGGAGCTCGCCACCAACATCCCGAGCCTGATGAAGGGCGAGTTCTCCGACCAGGTCTCGACCGGCATCGACGTCTACTCGATCCGCCAGCCGCTCGGCGTCGTGGGCATCATCAGCCCCTTCAACTTCCCGGCGATGGTGCCGCTCTGGTTCCTGCCGATCGCGATCGCCG
>NZ_MJGL01000037.1:1029-1424 GCF_001864855.1 Curtobacterium sp. MCBA15_005 | reverse complement strand
TGCCGATCGCGATCGCCGCGGGCAACACCGTCGTGCTGAAGCCGAGCGAGAAGGACCCGTCGGCCGCCATCTGGCTCGCCGAGAAGTTCAAGGAGGCCGGGCTGCCCGACGGCGTCTTCAACGTGCTCAACGGCGACAAGCTGTCCGTCGACGGCCTGCTCACCAGCGACGACGTCGAGTCGATCTCGTTCGTCGGCTCCACGCCCATCGCGCAGTACGTCTACGAGACCGGCACGAAGCACGGCAAGCGCGTGCAGGCCCTCGGCGGCGCGAAGAACCACATGCTCGTCCTGCCCGACGCAGACCTCGACCTGGTCGCCGACAACGCGATCAACGCCGGCTTCGGTTCGGCCGGTGAACGCTGCATGGCGATCTCGGTCGTCGTCGCCGTCGAG
>NZ_MJGL01000037.1:0-323 GCF_001864855.1 Curtobacterium sp. MCBA15_005 | reverse complement strand
GGTCGTCGTCGCCGTCGAGCCGGTGGCGGACGAGCTCATCCAGAAGATCAAGGACCGCGCGGCGACCCTGCGCATCGGCGACGGTCGTCGCGGGTGCGACATGGGGCCGCTCGTCACGAAGCAGCACCGTGACAAGGTCGCCTCGTACATCGAGGTCGCAGAGCAGGACGGTGCGGTGGTTGTGGTGGACGGCCGCACCGTCCGACCCGACGGCGACGAGAACGGCTTCTGGCTGGGTCCGACGCTGATCGACCAGGTGCCCACCACCAGCCGCGTCTACACCGAGGAGATCTTCGGTCCGGTGCTGAGCGTCGTGCGGGTCG
>NZ_MJGL01000036.1:7097-7370 GCF_001864855.1 Curtobacterium sp. MCBA15_005 | reverse complement strand
CTCGTCGGCATCGCCGTCGAGCACTCGAACCGCGTCGCGACGATCGCGCCGGCTGCGTTGCAGAACGCCAGGATCCGCTCGAGGCTCCAGCCCTGCAGCAGTCCGTGGGTCAGCGCGCCGCCGAAGCCGTCGCCCGAGCCGAGCCCGTTCACGACGTCGATGTGGTGCGGACGGAACTCGACGAACTCGTCGCGGGTCTTCGCCAGCACGCCCTTCGGCCCCTGCTTGACGATCGCGATCTCGACACCGCGGTCGAGCAGGGCGTCGGCGGCG
>NZ_MJGL01000036.1:5490-6408 GCF_001864855.1 Curtobacterium sp. MCBA15_005 | reverse complement strand
CGAGCAGGGCGTCGGCGGCGCGGACCGGATCGGTCTCCCCCACCGCGACCTCGCACTCCTCACGGTTGCCGACGGCGACGGTGGCGTGCTCGAGGGCGATCGCGACCTCGCGCGTCGCGGCCTCGGGGCTCGACCAGAACATCGACCGGTAGTCCAGGTCCAAGACGGTGTGGGTCTTCGTGCTGTTCTGCGCGGCGGACCGGGCTTCGTACGCCACGTGGTGCGCCTGTCGGCTCGGCTCCTCGCTGAGGCCGGTCACCGTGGTCCAGAAGATCTTCGCGCGCTCGATCTCGTGCAGCGGCAGGGACTTCGCCGTGATCATCAGGTCCGGCGCCTTCGGGGCCCGGTAGAAGTAGAGCGGGAAGTCGTCCGGCGGGAAGATCTCGCAGAAGGCGACGGGGGTGTTCAGCCCCTCGACCGTCTCGACGAAGGCGTTCGCGACGCCGTACTCGGGCAGCGTGCGGGCGATGTACCGGCCGAAGGGGTCGTTGCCCGTCCGGGTGATGACCGCGGCGTCCGCGCCGTGGCGAGCAGCGGCGATGGCGACGTTCGTGGCGCTGCCGCCGACGGACTTCGAGAAGGTCGAGACGTCCTCGAGCGGGCCGGTCTGCTGCGGGTAGATGTCGACGCTGACGCGTCCCATCGTGATCACGTCGTAGGCGTGGGGAGCTTGGTTCGTCATGCGACGCGGTGGACCTTCCGTGCGGCTTCATCGGCGGACGATCACGACTGTACACCCTGTTTGCCCTAATGTCATGACATGGATTCAGAGGTCCGTCACGCGGGTCGCGTAGTGTCCGTCACGCTGGTCCGGCGGTCACCTCGGAGTGCCGGGAGGCGCGGTGTCGGTGGGTTCTGCCAGGGTCGCGACATGCAGATCCTCGCCCTGGTCATCGGTCTCGTGATCGGCATCGCCGG
>NZ_MJGL01000036.1:4483-4801 GCF_001864855.1 Curtobacterium sp. MCBA15_005 | reverse complement strand
CTCGTGATCGGCATCGCCGGCGGTGCCGTCGTCGCCTGGTCACTCGCCCGCTCGCGCGCGGGCGTCGACGCCGCGTCGGCCCGCGCGACGGCCGAGGCCCTGCGCGGCCAGCTCGAGGCGGTGCGGCGCGACGCTGAGGAACGCCTCGACGCCCAGGACACGCAGTACCGCCGCCAGGTCGACTCGCTCGAACGGCGCTCCGCCGAGCTCGAGCACCTGGTGCAGCGCATGCACGGCGTCGACGCGGCACGGAACCAGAACGAGTCCAAGGTGCTCTCCGCGCTCAGCCCCGTGGCGCAGACGCTCGACGTGATGCGC
>NZ_MJGL01000036.1:2830-3811 GCF_001864855.1 Curtobacterium sp. MCBA15_005 | reverse complement strand
AGACGCTCGACGTGATGCGCACGAAGATCGCCGAGCTCGAGCAGTCGCGGAGCGAGCAGTACGGCGCGCTGTCGGCGCAGCTCCGGTCGGCCGCCGAGTCCGAAGAGCGCCTCCGTGCCACCGCCGACACCCTGGCCAACGCCCTGTCGTCGAACAGCACGCGCGGTGTCTGGGGCGAGACGCAGCTGCGCAACGTGGTCGAGGCCGCCGGGCTGCTCGAACGGGTCGACTTCGACGTGCAGTCCTCCGTCACCACCGCCGTCGGCTCCGCCCGGCCGGACATGGTCGTGCACCTGCCCGGCGGCAAGACCATCGCCGTCGACGCCAAGGTGCCGTTCAGCGCCTACCTGCAGGCCGCCGAGATCCCGGCGACCGCCACCGGCGCCGAGGCAGCACGACGCGACCAGCTCATCGCCCAGCACGTCAAGGCGCTCCGCGCGCACGTCGACGCCCTCGCCGCACGGGAGTACTGGACCGGGTACGACGCCTCACCCGAGCTCACCGTCGCCTTCATCCCGTCCGAGTCACTCATCTCGAGCGCCCTCGCCGCCGACCCCGGGCTGCTCGACCACGCCTTCCGCAAGCGCATCGCCCTCGCCTCACCCGTGACCCTGTGGTCCGTGCTCAAGACCGTGGCGTTCTCGTGGCAGCAGGACGTGGTGTCGCAAGAGGCGCACGAGCTCTTCAAGGTCTCCCGCGAGCTCTACGGCCGGCTCTCCACGATGGCCGGGCACGTCGACAAGCTCGGCCGCTCGATCCGGGGCTCGGTCGTCGACTACAACCGCTTCGTCGGGTCCCTCGAACGCCAGGTGCTGCCGAGCGCCCGTCGGCTGTCGCTGCTCGACGAGTCGAAGGTCATCGCGGACCCGTCGTCGATCGAGGACGAGCCGCGGCTGCTCACGGCACCGGAGCTCGTCGGCGCCGTCGACGAGGACTGACGCGCAGCACCGGACCGTACCGTCGCACCGCACCGCACCGCAC
>NZ_MJGL01000036.1:1981-2115 GCF_001864855.1 Curtobacterium sp. MCBA15_005 | reverse complement strand
GGTTCAGCGCGGATCCGCGCCGATCAGGACCGCGTGCGGATCAGAACCACTTCTCCGCACGGTGGTCCGCCTGGATGCGGCGGATCGTGTTCGAGCGCGAGCGGAGCACGAGCGAGTCGGTGTGGATGACGCCG
>NZ_MJGL01000036.1:1077-1226 GCF_001864855.1 Curtobacterium sp. MCBA15_005 | reverse complement strand
AGTCGGTGTGGATGACGCCGCGCGAACGACGCACGCCGTCGACCAGGACGCCGTCGGTGACGCCGGTGGCGACGAAGAACGTGTTGTCCCCCGTGACCAGGTCGTCCTGGTCGAGGACCTTGTCCAGGTCGTGGCCGGCGGCGATGGCG
>NZ_MJGL01000036.1:0-236 GCF_001864855.1 Curtobacterium sp. MCBA15_005 | reverse complement strand
GGCAGGGCCGCGGCGATGCCACCGGCGACGTCTCCGTCGAGCAGCAGTCGCGTGCCGGCACCGGTCGCGCGGATGGCGCGGATCAGCTCGTCGTGGCGCGGGCGGTCGAGCACGGCGACGACCATGTCCTCGAGGTCCTTGCCCTTGGCCTTCGCCAGCGCGCGGATGTTGTCACCGATCGGCTTCTCGAGGTCCAGGACACCGCGACCCTCGGGGCCGGCGGCGATCTTGTCCAT
>NZ_MJGL01000035.1:0-703 GCF_001864855.1 Curtobacterium sp. MCBA15_005 | reverse complement strand
AGCAAAGGACTGATCACGATGCGTAAGAGCCTCAAGACCTCCATCACCCTCGCCACGACCGGCGCCCTCGTCCTCGGCGGTGCCGCGTTCGGGATCTCCTCCGCCCAGGCCGCGACCCCGAACGTGCACACGGTGTCCTCGTCGTCGTCGAAGATCCCCGCACCCGTCGCCTCGGTCCCCGAGGTCCTCGGTGGCTCCACCGCCGTGAAGCTCGACTCCGGCTTCACCGACGCCCTCACCGCCCTGAAGCTCACCCCCGGCGTCTCGGGCGATGCGACCCTGGCTGACGGGTCGGTGTCGTTCCCGATCACCGCCGGGTCGGTCACCTACTGGTCGCCGGATGGCAACTACCGCCCGTACGTGCAGGGCCTGCTGAACCACGACGACTCGGGGCTGACCCTGAAGGCCGGCGACACCACCGTCACGCTGGAGAACTTCGTCGTGAACCCGGGCTCGTCCAAGCTCTACGGCGACGTCCTCGTCAACGGCAAGGTCGCCGCGGCCAACGCGTTCCTGTTCGAGCTGCACGGCGGCTCCCTCAAGCCCCTCCAGCTCGAGGGCGACAACGCCATCCTCACCGGCACCACCGTCCACATCTCCGAAGACGCCGCCGGCCTGCTGAACAAGACCTTCGGCACCGACGCCGTCAAGCGCGGCCTGCTCGTCGGCACCGCCACCATCACCGCCCAGATCAAGTAACACC
>NZ_MJGL01000034.1:0-160897 GCF_001864855.1 Curtobacterium sp. MCBA15_005 | reverse complement strand
GGAGGCCCGGTGCCAGCTGGCACCGGGCCTCCCGTCCGTCCTGTGGGCGCGCTACGGGCGCAGGAGCACCTTGCCGACGCGGCCGGCGGTGTCGCTGGCGCGCACGGCGTCGCGGACCTGCTCGAAGGCGAAGGTCTCGGCGACGGGGAGCGTCAGCGAGCCGTCGAGCACGCGGGTGATGAGCTCACCGAAGAGCTGCCCCTTCGTCTCGCCCGGCATCGTCTTGCTGACGACGGAGCCCCAGAAGCCCTTCACGGTGAGCTGGCCGAAGATGACCTTGCCCGACGGGATCTCGAGCGTCGGCGACGCCATCGCGCCGAAGACGACGAGGGTGGCGTTCTCGCCCAGCACGGAGGCGATGTCGCCGGCGGCCTTGCCACCGACCGACTCGACGCCGGCGATGATCGGGGCGCCACCGGTGATCGCGGCGACCTGGTCCTGCCAGTCGTCGGCGTCGGTGGCGACGATGCGCTCGATGCCCTGCTCGCGGAGCTCGTCGACACCGGCGGCGCGACGGACGAGTCCGATCACGTTGATGCCGCGGGCGGCACCGAGCTGGGCGACCATGCGACCGACCGCACCGTTGGCGGCGTTCTGGATGATCCAGTCGCCCTCGTGCAGGTCGAGCGAGTGCAGCAGGCTGATGGCGCTGAACGGCATCGAGACGAGCTGGGCGGCGGCCTCGTCGGTCATCGCGTCCGGCACCGGGACGAGCCCGGCGGCGTTGGCAGTGTAGTACTCGGCCCAGACGCCGAAGGCACCGCCGGCGACGCGCTGGCCGACCTGCAGGTTCGTGACGCCCTCGCCGAGGGCTTCGACGACGCCGAGTGCCTCGGTGCCCGAGGCGGCGGGCAGCTCCGGCTTGAAGCCGTAGGTGCCGCGGACGGTCCACAGGTCGTGGTTGTGGATGGGGGAGAGGACCGTGCGGACGAGGACCTCGCCGGCGCCGGGCGTCGGGACAGGGCGCTCCTGCACCTCGAGGACGTCGGCGGGCTCGGCGAACGTCTCGTGGACGACGGCGCGCATGGTGGTGGGGGTGGTGGTGCTCATGGGTCAGTCCTCCGAGACGACGATGGTGACGTCGATGTTGCCGCGGGTCGCGTTCGAGTACGGGCAGACCTGGTGGGCTGCGTCGGCGAGGGCCTGGGCCTGGTCGTGCTCCAGGCCGGGGATGACGACCTCGAGCATGACGGCGAGCTGGTAGCCACCGTTGCCGTTCGGGCCGATCGACACGCGACCGCCGACGGACGAGTCGGTGATCTTCACCTTCTGGCTGCGGGCGACGCCCTGCAGTGCGGAGTGGAAGCAGGCGGCGTAACCGGCGGCGAAGAGCTGCTCGGGGTTGGCGCCGTTGCCGGAGCCACCCATCTCCTTGGGGATGGCGAGGTCGAACTCGACCGTGCCGTCGCTCGTGGCGACGTGGCCGTTGCGGCCTTCGCCGGTGGCCAGGGCCTCGGCGGTGTAGAGGGCTTCCATGGTGTTCCTTCCTTGTGGGGCGGATCGTGAAGTTCGGGGGTGTGCGGCGTGCTCTCGCGCTCAGCGACAGTTCACGGGCGCACGGGGGCGTGCGGTGTCGCTCAGCGCGAAACGGCGCCAGCGGCAGCGGCACCGGCGGGGTCGGCCGCCGCGTGCATCGTCTCGGTCAGCCGGTGCAGCGTCGCGATGAGCTCGGCGGCGGCGCGTTCGTCGGCCAGGCCCATGCCTGCGGCGATCCGCGCGGGGATGCCGCTCAGCTCGGACCGCAGTTCGCGGCCGCGGTCACCGACGGTCACCGTGACGACGCGCTCGTCGGTGCTGCGGCGCTCGCGGCGGACCAGGTCGCTCTGCTCCATGCGGCGGAGCAGTGGCGAGAGGGTGCCGGAGTCGAGCTGCAGGTGTTCGCCGAGGCCCGAGACGGTCTGGTCGCCCTCGACCCACAGGGTCACGAGCACCAGGTACTGCGGGTACGTCAGGCCCCAGGGTTCGAGCATCGTGCGGTACGCCTGCGTGGTGGCGCGGGACGCCGCGTAGAGGGAGAAGCACACCATCTCGTCGGTCACGGGCATGAGTCCACACTGTCACGCAACCCAGTTGTGCACAACTCGATGCAGCGGATGCCCAGCTGACGAACACGCCGACGGCCCGGACGGTTAGGCTGACGTGACCCACGATGACCAGCAGCGACCTCGACAACACCACGACCCCCGGCAACGGATCGGCGTCGTCCCACGGCAAGACGATCCTGATCGGTGAGCACGCCGTGGTCTACGGCGCACCCGCTCTCGTCCTGCCGGTGCTCGACGCGCGGGTCGTGGCGACGGTCACGCCGGTCGCCGCCGACGCCGAGCAGCCCGGTCACAGCCTGCAGTCGACCGTGCACACCGGCCCCCTCGACCTCGCACCCGCGGCCGTGATGCCGACCGTCACCGCCGTCACCGCGACCCTGCGCCACTTCGGGGTCACCGACCGCCACTTCCACGTCCGGGTCGACAGCGAGGTCCCGACCGCCCGCGGCATGGGCTCGAGCGCCGCGGTCGCCGCCGCCGTGACCGCCGCCGTCGCCGATGCCCTGGGCGAGACCCTCGACGTCGAGACCCACCACGAGCTCATCCAGGAGTGCGAGCGCGTCGCCCACGGCCGACCGTCTGGCCTCGACGCCCGGGGCGTCGTCGCGTCCGCGCCGGTCTGGTTCGAGGGCGGCCGGATCGAACCCGTCACGCTCGGCGCCCGGTTCACCTTCGTCGTCGCGGACACCGGCGTCCCCGGGCACACCCGCGAGGCCGTCTCGGCCGTCCGCGCCCGCCACGACCAGGACCCGGTCGGTGTCGGCGCCGTGATCGACCGGATCGGCGCGCTCGCCCGGCGGGCACGGGGGACACTCGAGGACGGCGATGCCCAGGGTCTGGGTGCCACCATGGACGCCGCGCACGACCTGCTCAGCACACTCGACGTGTCGAGTGAGGACCTGGACCGGCTCGTCGACGCCGCACGCGCTGCGGACGCCCTCGGCGCGAAGCTCACCGGCGGCGGGCGGGGCGGGTGCGTCCTCGCGCTCGCCACGGACGACGACCACGCGGACCGCATCGCGGCCGCACTCCGCGGCGCAGGGGCCGCAGCCACCTGGACCACCACGATCGGAGCCCGCGCTTGCTGACAGCCACCGCCGTCGCGCACCCCAACATCGCCCTCGTCAAGTACTGGGGGAAGGCGGACGCGCAGCTCGCGCTGCCCGCCACGGGCAGCGTCTCGATGGGGCTCGACGTGTTCCCGACGACGACCACCGTCACGGTGGACGGCGGACGGGAGGCGCGTGACGCGTTCACGCTGAACGGTCACGTCGTCGACGACGGTGCGCTGGTGCGCGTGCAGCAGTTCCTCGACCTGGTGCGCGAACTCGCGGGGTCGTCCGAGCGGGCGTCGGTGGTGTCCGAGAACACGGTCCCGACCGGTGCCGGGCTGGCGTCGAGCGCGTCCGGCTTCGCCGCCCTGGCGACCGCGGCCGCCGCGGCCTACGGCCTCGACCTGTCGCCGCGCGACCTGTCGCGTCTGGCCCGTCGCGGTTCCGGCTCGGCCACGCGTTCGATCCCCGGCGGCGTCGCCGTCTGGCACGCGGGCGACGACCAGGGCTCCTTCGCCGAGCCGATCCCGGCCCCGCCGATGGCGATGGTCGTGGTCACGATCGACGCCGGACCGAAGCCGATCGGGTCGCGCGAGGCCATGCGCCGCACCATCGCGACGTCGCCCTTCTACCCGGCCTGGGTGACCTCGACGACCGAGACCGTCGGCGACATGCTCACGGCCTGCGCGGCCGGCGACTTCACCCGCATCGGCGAGATCACCGAGAGCAACGCGCTCCGCATGCACGCGACGATCGAGGGCGCGTTCCCGCCGATCCGCTACCTCAACGCCCGCAGCGTCGCCGTGTTCGACGCCGTCGCCGAGCTGCGCGCCGGCGGCACCGAGGCCTACGCCACGGCCGACGCGGGCCCGAACGTCGTCGTGCTCACGAAGCCGCAGGACCGGGCGGCGGTCGCCGGGGCGCTCGCGTCGCTGGGGGACGTCATCGAGTCCGGCACCGGACCTGCCGCGCGGGTGCTCCGCTCCGAAGAGATCGGGAGCAATCCCGACCAGAAGGAGTCCGCGCAGTGATCGAGTTCCGTGCACACGGCAAGCTGTTCGTCGCCGGCGAGTACGCCGTCGTCGAGCCGGGCCAGCCGTCCGTCCTGATCGCCCTCGACCGCGCCATCACGGCGAAGGTGCGCGAGGGCCACGGCGCGGGCAGCGTGCACTCCGAGGAGTACGGACACCTGCCGCTCACGTGGACCCGTGCCGAGGACGGCCTGGCGCTCGACCGAGAGCACCACCCGTACGACTACGTGATGGCCACGATCGACCTGGTCGAGAAGCTCCGCGCCGAGCACGGCATCGCCCCGCGGTTCCACGACCTGCGCATCGAGAGCCAACTGGACGACGCCAGCGGCCGGAAGTTCGGGCTCGGGTCCTCGGCCGCGGTCACCGTCGCCACGGTCGGCGCCCTCGACCGCTTCTACGGCATCGGCCTGACGCAGCGTCAGCGCTTCCAGGTCGCCCTGCTCGCCACCATCCGGGTGAACCCCCGGGCCTCCGGTGGCGACCTCGCCGCGAGCACGTTCGGCGGCTGGCTGCGCTACAGCGCGCCCGACCGCGAGCGCCTCGCCGCGATGCTCGGCGACCACGCCGTGTCCGCGATCCTGACGGACGCCGACGCCTGGGACGGCTTCGACGTCCAGCGGCTGCCCGCTCCCGAGAACCTGCAGCTGCTCGTCGGCTGGACCGGCTCGCCCGCGTCCACCACGAAGCTCGTCGACGTGGTGCGTCGGCACCGCAACGGCGGGTACCAGGCGTTCCTCGACGAGAGCCGCAGCGCCGTCGACGACCTGACCACGGGCCTCCAGACCGGCGACGCCGAGCGCACGCTCGGTGCCCTCCGACGCGCCCGCGGGCTGTTGCAGCGCCTCGGTGCGTCCGTCGGGTCGCAGATCGAGACCGAGCGTCTCGCGACCCTGTGCGACGTCGTCGAGGCCGCGGGCGGGGCGGCGAAGCCGTCCGGGGCCGGCGGCGGCGACTGCGGCATCGCGCTCGTCCCGGCGGACACCGACCCCGCCGGCATCCACCGCGCCTGGGAGGCGCACGACATCAGACACCTCAGCGTCGCGGTGCGAGCACCAGAAGGAGCCCTCGATGAGTGACCTGCTCACACCGATCCCCACCAAGTGGGTCGGCCCGATCCGCGTCAGCGGCAACGCCGTGCAGGGGGAGCACGAGGTCCCCCTCGCCACCTACGAGTCGCCGCTCTGGCCGTCCGTCGGCCGCGGCGCCCGCATCTCGCGCATGGTCGAGGACGGCATCGTCGTGACCGTCGTCGACGAGCGCATGACCCGTTCCGTCGTGGTCCGTGCCGACAGCGCCGCCGCAGCCCACGTCGCCGCGGGCCAGATCCTCGCTCGCCAGGACGAGCTCGCCGCGATCGTGTCCGGACAGAGCCGGTTCGCCAAGCTCATCGAGGTCCACCCGGAGATCGTCGGGGACCTGCTGTTCCTGCGCTTCGCGTTCACCACCGGTGACGCCTCCGGCCACAACATGGTCACGCAGGCGGCGGACAAGCTGCTGCCGGCGATCCTGGACTGGCAGCCGGGCCTGCGGTACGTCTCGGTGTCGGGCAACTTCTGCACCGACAAGAAGGCCACCGCGGTGAACGGCATCCGTGGCCGCGGCCGCAACACCATCGCCGAGATCGTGATCCCGGGCGAGGTCGTCGAGAAGCGCCTGCGGTCGAGCACCGCGCGCATCGTCGAGCTCAACATCGCGAAGAACCTGATCGGGTCGACGATCGCCGGGGCCATCCGCTCGGCGAACGCGCACTACGCGAACATGCTGCTCGGCTTCTACCTGGCCACCGGGCAGGACGCCGCCAACATCGTCGAGGGTTCGCAGGGCATCACGAGCGCCGAGGACCGCGACGGCGACCTGTACTTCGCGACCTCGCTGCCGCACCTGATCGTCGGCACGGTCGGCAACGGCAAGGGCGGGGACCTGCCCGTCGTCGAGGACGCCCTGGTGCGCCTCGGCTGCCGCGAGGACCGCGAGCCGGGCGGGAACGCCCGCCGCCTCGCCGCGCTGTGCGCCGCGACCGTCCTGTGCGGGGAGCTCTCGCTCCTCGCCGCACAGACCAACCCGGGTGAGCTGATGGCCGCCCACGTCGCCATGGAACGCCGCGGCGCGAAGCCCGCAGGGGGTGCGGCATGACCGGCGTCGGCATCCACGACATCGCGATCGCGACCGGGCACCACGTGCTCGAGCTCGACGACCTGGCCGAGCGGCTCGGCGTCGACCCGGCGAAGTACCACGTCGGCATCGGGCAGGACGCCTTCAGCGTGCCCGCGCCCGACGAGGACATCGTCACGATGGGCGCCGCGGCGGCGAAGGAGCTCATCGACCGGCACGGCGTCGAGGGCATCCGCACGGTGCTGTTCGCCACCGAGTCCGGCGTCGACCAGTCGAAGGCCGCCGGCGTGTACGTGCACGGCCTGCTCGGGCTGCCGAAGGCCGTCCGCGTGGTCGAGCTGAAGCAGGCCTGCTACGGCGGGATGGCCGCGGTGCAGCTCGCACTCGGCATCGTCGCGCGCGCCACGCACGAGCGGGTGCTCGTCATCGCCGCCGACGTCGCCCGGTACGACGTCGACACCCCGGCCGAGCCGACCCAGGGTGCCGGTGCCGCCGCGATCCTGGTGTCCGCCGACCCCGACCTGATCGAGATCGAGCCGGCGGCGGGCGTCTACACGGCGGACGTCGACGACTTCTGGCGGCCGAACGACCGCTCCACCGCACTGGTCGACGGGCGGCTCTCGGTGAGCGCGTACGTCAACGCCTTCGTCGGCGCCTGGGACGACCTGGCGGAACAGGGCGGCCCGGCGTACGACGACATCGCCCGGTTCGTGCACCACCAGCCCTTCACCAAGATGGCGATCAAGGCGCACCGCAAGCTCACGCAGCACGTCGGCGCACCGTTCGACGAGGCCGACCTGGCGATCGGGTTCACCTACAACCGGCAGACCGGCAACACGTACACGGCGTCGCTCTGGATCGGGCTCGCAGCGCTGCTCGACCTGGACGACGACCTGGCGGGGGAGCGGCTCGGCCTGTTCAGCTACGGCTCGGGCAGCGTCGGTGAGCTCATCACCGGCATCGTCCGGCCCGACTACCGCGAGCACCGTCGTGCGGGTCGTGTGCGGTCGCTGCTCGAGGCACGGGTCCCGCTGACGGTCGACGCGTACCGCGCGCTGCACGCCGCGGGTGCCGCCACCAGCGAGGACGTCGAGCGTCCGCGCGTCACGACCGCGCCGTTCCGCTTCGCGGGCGTGCGCGGTGGCGCGCGGCACTACGAGGCTTCCTAGACCGGACACCGGACGGACGGGAGGCCCGTGGCGGCGCCGCCACGGGCCTCCCGTCCGTCTGCTGGTCACGCTGCGGACAGGACCTCGCGCTCCAGCCGCCGGTAGCTGGCCTCCATGCCCTCCGTCATGCCGGTCGCGAGGATCATGTCCCGCTGTTCCCGGTCCGGGTAGGTGACGAGCAGCGTCATGAGCGTGACGCCGTCGTCCTCGTCGAACTGCAGGTCGTTCGTGTTCGGTGGGAAGGGTGCCCCGGTCATGCGTTCGGTCGACACCATCCGGCGTTCGGGTTCGACGACGAGGTTCTCGCCCTCGAACCCGAAGGGCTCGCCCTCGGTTTCACCGGTCGGCGCCCAGGCCTGCCGGAACGCGCCGCCCGGGGTCAGGTCGTTCTCGTACACCGTCATCTCCCACCCGTCGGGGCCGAGCAGCCACCGGCGCACCAGGTCGGGCTCGGTGTGCGCCCGCCAGAGCAGGTGCCGCGGCGCCGCGAACGCCCGGGTGATCCGGACGTGGGTGTCGTCGAGGACCTCGGTCTCGGTGCCCGCACCGAGGGCCCACTCGCGCAGGTCGGCGAGCACCCGGTCGAGCTGGCCGAACGCCTGCTGGTAGCCCTCGAGCATGCCCATCTGGAGCATCGCGTCGAGGTCGGCGGCCGAGGCGAACGAGGACACCACGGTGACCCGCGAGCCGTCGTCGGCCGGGCCGAACGACAACACGGTCTCGCCCGCGGGGAGTGACTCGTCGACGGTGCCCTGGGGGTCGGTGAACAGGTCACGGAAGACGATGCGGCGGGGCTCCTCGACCTCGGTGACCTGCCAGACGGCGTGGAACCGCTCGCCCTGCGGGGACGTCATCCGGTAGTCGGCACGGCCGCCGGGGCGCAGGTCGAACGTCGTGAACGTCGCGGGGAACCCGGGCGGTCCCCAGAACCGCTCGAGCTGACGTGGGTCGGCGAAGGCGGCCCAGAGGCGTTCGACGGGGACGGGGAACTCGGCGACGAGGGTCATCGAGAGGGTGTCGGGATCGGTGTGGACGGACGTGGTGGGCATCATCGCTCCTGGTGTCGTCGGGTGTCGTCTGGTGCTGGGTGTCCGGACGCGTCGCCGTCGAGTAGGTCGCCCAGGCGGTCCATCCGGCTGTGCCAGAGGCGGCCGTAGGCGTCGAGGAGATCACGGACCCGGTCGAGCTGCTCCGGCTCGGCGCGCACGATGCGGGTGCGGCCGCGGGCTTCCTTGCTCACGAGTCCGGCTCCTTCGAGGACGGCGACGTGCTTCTGGACGGCGGCGAACGACATCGAGTAGGCGTCCGCGAGCTCGCTCACGGACGACGACCCGACGAGCGTGCGCCGGACGATGTCACGACGGGTCGCGTCGGCCAGTGCGTGGAACACCCGGTCGACCTCGGCGTCGGACAGTTCGATTCGTACAACCATTTGGTTGTAGGTTACGTCCGGGCGGTCTCGTCCACAAGGGGGACCTGCCGGTAGTCTTGCCGCGGAGATCGGAGGGGCGATGGCGGAGCAGCTGGGTGCGTCCGGTGCCGTCCGTGCCCTCGTCGCCACCCTGCCCCGTGCGCCGCAGCTGTCCGACGTGGTGACCGGCGTCGGTCGGATGGTCGGCAAGCCCACGCGCGTCGTCGACGTCGACGGCCCGAGCTGGGGTCCGCTCACCGCGCTCGTGTCGCAGTTCGAGCACGAGAACCTGGTGCTCGTCCCGGCCGACGCGCCACCGCTCTACCGCATGCACTGCGTGCTGCACGAGCTCGGGCACCTGGTGCACGGCGACGTCGGCACCCCCACCCCGTCGTCCGTGGCCGAGTTCGCCGCCGGGGGCCACGTCTGCCGTCGTGCCCTCGACGCCGACTCCGGGCTCGTGAGCATCTCCGACGACGACGAGCACTTCGCCGAACGGTTCGCCTACGAGCTCGCGACGGTCCTGCTCGCCGGGGCCACGGGCGCGGACGAGCGGGCCTACGGCTGATGGCCGTCCTGCACGCCGCGGCCTTCTGGTTCGCGGCGCTGATCTTCCTCGCCCGCACGCCGTACGTGCTGCGGAACCCCCGTGGTCGGGCTGCCTGGGGTGCCACCGGCGTCGGGGCGCTCGGGCTCCTGACCCTCGGCAGCGTCGTGCCGCAGCCGGTGCTCGACGGTGCCCTGGGCGGCTCGAACCTCATCAACCTGGTGCAGAACGTCTGCGCGACCGTCGCGTTCTGGCTGATGCTGCGCGCGAGCACGGACGACCTGCCGGAGCGCCCGGTGCTCGCCAGGCCGGTGGCGCTGCTCGTCGTGGTCGTGGCCTTCACGGTGCCGTTCCTGCTGGTCGAGGAGCGCGGCGGGACCGACTTCCACTTCATCGTGCGCGAGATCGAGCAGACCCCGATGTGGCTCTACGCGACCGTCTACATGGTGGGCGTGGGACTGATCGCCGCGACGACACTGCGCCGCGGCGTGCTGCAGAACCCGGTGGCGCTCGTGGTGTTCCGCGTCGGGCTCGCGCTGGTCGTCGTGGCGAGCGTCGACGAGGTCGCCTCGCTCACCGCCGACCACTTCGGGCTCTTCCCGGCCGGGGTGCGGGACGGCCTGCGCCTGGCCTTCGACCCGCCGTTCTACCTCGGCATCGTGCTCATCGTCGTGGCGATGGCCTCGCTGACGTTCCGGCGGTGGGGCCGTGACCTGCGCCACCGCGGGCACCACCGACGCCTGCGCCGCATCGCCCGTCGGCACGCTGTGCGGGCGGTCGAGCGGCCGGGGGACCCGCAGGCCCGGACTTACGACCTGGTCATCGCGATCCGCGACGCCGAGGTGCAGGGACGGACCCTCGACGACGCCGAAATCGCGCAGGTGCGGTCGGCGGAACGAACCCTGACCCGGAGCCTCGGAGGATGACGGCGTGACGATCGTGTGGTGGGTGCTCGGAGCGCTCGTGGTGCTGGCGGCGGTGTCCCTGGCGGTCCTGGTCGTCCTGCGGAAGGTCGTCGGCAGGATCGTGCTGCCCGGAGGCGATCGGTGGACGCCCGTGCTCGAGTCCGACGCCGACTCCGTCCGGCTGCCGATCACCGACGACACCGTGCGGCCGGGGGAGTACGGGCTGTGGCACGACGGCCCGGGGCACACCACCGTCGGGCCGGTGCTCGAGGTCGACGAAGCCGCCGGGTTCGTGCGCCGGGCCGTGGTGCGGACGACCGGCGTGGTGTCCTCGCGGGTGCGGTGGAGCGGACACGTGCACCCGGACCCGGCGGCGATGGACGTCGACTGGTCCGAGGTGTCGCTGCCGACGCCGGTGGGGCCGGCACCCGCGTGGGTGGTGCGGCCCGGGCCGGACGGTGCTGCACGCCCGGACCGCGGTGCTGCGCAGGGTGCGGACTCCGTGGCTGCCCGGGGTGCCGATCCCGCGGCCGCCCGGACCTGGGCAGTCCACGTGCACGGGATCCGGACGACCCGGGTCACCGCGCTCCGGACCGTTCCCGCCGCGCTCGAGCTCGGCTGGACCTCGATCGTCCCGTCGTTCCGCGGGGACGGCGAAGCACCGTGGGAAGGCCGGGCCTCGCACCTCGGCGCGCGCGAGTGGGCCGACGTCGAAGTGGCGCTCGACCACGCCGTCGCGAACGGCGCCGAACGGCTCGTCATCGTGGGGTGGTCGATGGGCGCGACGATCACGCACGAACTCCTCGCCCGCTCGGCGCACCGTGACCGCCTGGCCGGGATCGTGCTCGTCGCCCCGGCACTGGACTGGGCCGTCACCGTCCGGTCCCAGGCCCGTCGCGCGGGGCTGCCCGGCCCTGTGGTGGGCGCTGCCCTCGGGGCGATGGCGACCCCGCACCTCTGCCGGACGGTGGGGCTGCGCTCGCCGGTCGACGTGCGCGCGCTGTCCTGGTTGCGCGCACCCCGACAGCTGCCACCGACCCTGCTCATCCACTCCACCGGCGACACCACGGTGCCGTTCTCGGCCAGTCAGGAGTTCGCCGACGCCCACCCCGGCACGGTGACCCTGGCGGTCAGCGAGCCGGCCGAGCACGCCTGGGAGCGCAACGTCGACGCCGCCTGGTTCGACCGCACCATCACCACCTGGGCGTCTGGTCTCGCGCACACCGGAGCGCAGGAGTAGAAGGAGCCATGGGGCAGCTCATCTACGACGGAAGACCGCTCGACCTGCGGATCGACGATCGCGCGCTCACGCACCTGCAGATCGTCATCGTCAACATGCTCCGGCGTGACCACCGCTTCGCGTTCTCGTGGAAGGACGACGTCGTCCACGGCAACGGTCGCAGCACGATCTGGCTGCACCCCAACGTGAGCCTGCACTTCAAGTTCACCGGCAGCCGGGTGCCGTCGATCAACCGCAGCTGGCTCGAGGACCTCTACGCCTCGGCCACCTCGGGGTCGGGGCTCGTGCTGACGCCGGAGCCGGCGGACACCAGCACGGCGGCCGACTCGGCGTGGTCGCGGGCGGTGGCACCGGGCGACGCGGACGACGCCTCGGGGACACCGAGCGGGAGTACCGCGCGCTGATCCCGTCAGCAATAGCACAGCGGGTTGATCCGGGTCAACGGGTTCCGCTCGAACTCCGCACCTCGTACGGTTTCCGTACCGCGGTTCGCTGTCGTCCCCCCGCACCGGCCTGCTAGGGCGCCGGTGCTGGCAGTGTCCGCGGCAGGAGGGGAACCCGAACAGCCCGTGACGCACAGCGAGTCCGGTGCCGACCAACCACCGGTGACCGAGACGAGCGAGGGACGTGAGTCCCGGATCAGGGGACTCCCTGCTCGGGTCGCCGACGCCACGCGTCGGTGACGCGTGCGTCACGCTGCGGGGCTCGCCGGTCCGCCCCCATCGACCGGCGCTCCTCCGGGACCGCCCCGGCCATCGGATTCGGGTTCCGTGGCCGGGGCGGACTCATCACCTCTGCACGCGGATCCGCCGTCAGGTCCGTGTGCGGCTCAGTAGACGTCGCGCACGTACCGCTTCGCGCGACGCATGTCGGCCAGGTACGCCTGCGCGTCGTCCTCGCCGCGCCCGCGTCCGGTCCGGATGACCTGGAGCAGCGCTGCTTCGACGTCCTTCGCCATGCGTGAGGCGTCGCCGCAGACGTACACGTGGCCGCCGTCCTCGAGCCAGGCGAACAGCTCCGCCGAGCGCTCGAGCATCCGCGTCTGCACGTAGACCTTCTCGGCCTGGTCGCGCGAGAACGCCAGGTCGAGGCGGTCGAGCACGCCCTGTTCCTGCAGCTCGGTGAGCTCGTCCCGGTACACGAAGTCGGTGTCCCGGTGCTGGTCACCGAAGAACAGCCAGTTGCGCCCGGTCGACCCGGACACCGCGCGCTCGTGCAGGAACCCGCGGAACGGGGCGACACCGGTGCCCGGGCCGATCATGATCATCGGGGCCGACTCGTCCGCCGGCACCCCGAACGACGCGTTCGGCTGCAGGTAGACGTCGACGGTGCCGTCCGGGTCGACCCGGTCGGCCAGGAACGTCGACGCCACACCGGCGTACATCCGGTGCGGGTCGCCGTAGCGCACCGAGGCGATGGTCAGGTGGATGCGGTCCGGGTGGGCCAGCGGGCTCGACGAGATCGAGTACTGCCGCGCCTGCAGCGGCCGCAGGTTCGGCAGCAGCTCGTCGAGTCCCGGGGCGGCCGGGCCGGCGTCGCGGAGCAGGTCGAGGACGTCGCGTCCCCAGAGCCAACGGTCCAGCTCGTGCTTGTCGCCGTGCGCCACGACGGCCGCGAGCTCGCTCGACGGCGCGCGCTGCACCAGGTCGGCGATGAGGTCCTTCGAGGGTGTCCGGATCTCACGGTCGGTCCGCAGGACCTCGGTGATCGGCCGGCCGTCGAACGCCTCGCCGCCGTTCGCGCCGACCTGCTCGAGCAGGTCCGCCACGAAGACCTCGTCGTTGACCGGCACGACCGCCAGGGCGTCGCCGGCCGCGTACTCGATGCCCGAGTCGCCGAGGTCGAACTCGTAGTGGCGGATCTCCTTCGCGCTGCGCGGCGAGGAGAGCAGCCGGTTCTCGACCAGGCGCGACGGGTACGGGTTGCGCTTGTTCCACTGCGACCCCGGCCGGGAGGCACGGCTCGCGCCCGCCCCGCCGGTCGCGCCGGCACCGTCGCCGGCGCCACCGACCGTGGTCGCGCCGGGTGCGGCCGTCGCGCCGGCCTCGGCGGCGAGGCGGTCGAGGACCGCCGCGGTCCACAGTGCGGCCGGGTCCTCGAAGTCGACGTCACAGTCGACGCGGTCGTGGATCCTGGTCGCGCCGAGCTGCTCGAACCGGGTGTCGACGAGCTTGCCGGCCTGGCAGAACTCGTCGTAGCTCGTGTCGCCGAGACCCAGGACGGCGTACTGCAGCCCCTCGAGCCGCGGCACGGTGCTCGCCTGGATCGCGTCCCAGAACAGCCCGGCGTTGTCGGGCATCTCGCCCTCGCCGTAGGTCGAGGTGACGACGAGCACGTGCGACATCTCGGCGAGCTGCTCGGGGGTGACGGCGTCGAGCGCACTGGCACGACCGCCGAGTCCGCGGGCCTTCGCGCCGGCGACGAGCTCGTCGGCCAGGAACTCGGCGTTGCCGGTCTGGGTGCCGAAGAGCACGTCGATCGTCGTCGTGGGCGCGCTGGCCGCGACCTTCTTGCCGGCGGCGGCGATGCCCGCGATGAACCCGGCGAGCCAGGACTCCTGGGCGGCCGAGAACGGTGCGTCGACGGGGATCAGCGACCCGGTCGGGGGGAGCAGGCTCACGCGGTCACCGCCTCGGTCGGCGCCTGCGGTGCCCGGCGGGCGATGTCCTCGAGCGCCGCGGTGGCGAGCAGCTCGTCGAAGCGGGCCTCGCGGACGCGGCCGTCGTTCTTGGCGTTCTGGTGCATGATCCACCCCGTGGTGCCCGGCGCGTCCATGCTGCGGTTGTTCCGCTGCGTGAGCGCGCGCTTGTAGTCGTCGAGCCGCTTGATCGCGATGAGCGTGGCGAGCTGGTCGTCGGCGAACCGGTCGAGCGTGCCGCGCAGGTACTTCACGACGCGCTGCTTGACGGAGAAGTCCTCGGTGAGCACGAGGTTCTTGACGGCCTCGGCGACCCGCGGGTCGGCGGCGCCGAGCGCACCCGGGACGCGCTCGAGGGCGACGTCCTGGGCGACCCCGAGCACCGTGTACGACGACAGCAGCGAGAACATGTCCTCGCCCTGGTCGCCGAGCGCCGGGGCACGGCCGTCGAGCACCGTGCGCTGGTCGCGGTAGTCGAGCTTGAACGCGCGGAGCTTGTCGGTGGCGATCGAGGTCGCGAGCTCGTCGAGGAGCTCGGGCCGGGTCGCCGCCGCGAGGATCTCGCCGGCGTCCTGCGTGAGCAGCAGGGCACGCGGCATGCCGACGTACACGTGCGCACGGGCGGTGTCCCACTCGGCGAGCAGCCGCTCGGCCAGGGCCGAACCCGTCGCCTCGAGGTGCCACTCGAGCAGCAGGCGGGCGGCGGCCTCGTGGAACGCACCGCGCTCGGTGTCGGTGACCGGGAACACCAGGAGCGAGTCCGTGCTGGCACGCTCGGCGACCTGGCCGGAGGGGTCGTACTGGTACAGGAACCCGCCGGACATGCCGTTGCCGAGGCCCTTGCCGAACGCGCCGAGGTTGAACACGGCACCGCCGGTCATGTACTCGCAGCCGAAGTCGCCGAGGCCCTCGACCACGGCGGTCGCGCCGGAGTTGCGGACGGCGAACCGGTCGCCGGCCTCGCCCTCGACGAAGGTGCGGCCACCGGTGGCCCCGAACAGCGCGAAGTTGCCGACCAGCACGTTGCCGCCCTGTGCGGCGCTGCCGCCACCGGGGGCGCGGACGATGATCCGTCCGCCGCTCTGGCTCTTGCCGACGCCGTCGTTCGCGGTGCCGGTGTGCTCGAGCACGACGCCGTCGTTGTTGAAGACGCCGTAGGACTGCCCGGCCGAGCCCTGCGTGCGGATCGTGACCGCGCCGTCCACCAGCCGGCGGCGTCCGCGGTCGTCCGTCGTCACGGCGGGCAGGCCCCGCACGTCCTCGGCGCCGAGCTCGTGGTTGAGCAGACGCTCGAGGTCGATGCCGAGCTGGCCACCGACCGACTTGTCGGCGTTGCCGAGCAGCACGCCGTGCACGAGCACGTGCTCCTGCGCGTGGTCGACGAGGGCGGTGCGGACGCGCTCGAGCAGGGCGTCGTCGGTGTGGAAGTCCTTCTCCAGGTACTCCGGGTCCGCGACGACCTTCTCGGGCACCTGGGCGAGCAGGGCACGGGCGTCGAGCCGGCCGACGCTCGCCGGGTGGTCCAGGAGCTGCAGCAGGTCGGTCCGGCCGCGGGCCTCGCGCAGGGAGCGCAGGCCGAGACGGGCCAGGATCTGCCGCACGTCGTGGGCGATGTTGAGCAGGTACTGGGCGAGCGCGCGGGGGTCGCCCTCGAACGCCTCGGCGTTCGTGGTCAGGCCCGCCGGGCACTTCACGTTGCAGTTCTTCGCCATCACGCAGCCGAGCATCATGAGCGCGGTCGTGCCGAACTCGAAGCTGTCGCCGCCGAGCAGGGCGCTCGTGACGACGTCGCTGCCGGTCTGGTGCGCACCCGAGCAGCGGAGCGTGACCTTCTGGCGCAGGCCGTTCGCGACCAGGGCCTGGTGCACCTCGGCGACGCCGATCTCCGCGGAGCGGCCGGCGTACTTCAGGCTGGTGACGGCCGCGGCGCCGGTGCCGCCGGTGTTGCCGGCGACGTTGATCACGTCGGCGCCGGCCTTCGCGACGCCGACCGCGATGGTGCCGATGCCCTCGGACGAGACGAGCTTCACGATCACCCGGACACGGGCGGCCTTGCAGTCGTGGATGAGCTGCGCGAGGTCCTCGATCGAGTACGTGTCGTGGTGCGGCGGCGGCGAGATCAGCTCGACGCCGGGCGTGCCACCCCGGGCCGCAGCGATGTCCACCGTGACCTTGGGTGCGGGCAGCTGGCCACCCTCGCCGGGCTTCGCGCCCTGGCCGATCTTGATCTCGAGCTCCTCGAGCATGGGGTCGGCGAGGTAGCCGGCCCAGATGCCGAACCGGCCCGAGGCGAACTGCTTGATGCGCGAGCCGCGGATGGTGCCGTAGCGGGAGTGGTGCTCGCCGCCCTCACCGCTGTTCGACATGCCGCCGACCATGTTCGTGCCGTGCGCGACGGCCTCGTGTGCGGTGGCGACGAGCGCGCCGTGGCTCATCGCGCCGGACGCCAGGGTCCGGGTGATCTCGTGGGCCGGCTGCACCTCGTCGAGCTCGACGCTCGCCGGGGCGCTCTGCAGCAGTGCGAGCAGGGCGACGGCCGCACCGGTGGCGCGGAGCGTCACCCCGGTGTCGTCGACGGCGTCGACGTCGATCTGTCCGGGGTGGAGCAGCGCGAGGCCGTCCGCCAGGGCCGCGTGGCGCAGTGCACCCGTGGTCCCCGTCGACGTGAGCTCCAGGCGGAACCGCTCCGTGCCTCCCGGCAGGTCCTGGTCGTCCGACGGACGCGAGCCGGAGAGCCCGCGCACGGTGACGCTGGCGTTGCCGCTCGTCGAGAAGCGGCCGAGCTCGCGCGCGAAGTCCTCGGCCGTGTCGATCCCGGTGACGTCCGCGGGCAGCGCGAGCACGTCGCGGAGCGCGGCGGGGCGGCGGGACCGCTCGTCGTGGGTCGTCTGCAGGAACGTGACGTAGCCCGGCGTGATGCGGTGCGCGTCGATCTCGGCGTCGCTCAGCCGGTCGTACCCGGTGTTCCGGTACGCGGCGTCGGTGATGCCGAACGAGTCGTCGAGCTGGCCGAGCGTGAGCAGGCGCAGCGCGTCGGAGTCGCCGGAGCGTTCGAAGGCCGGGCGCTCCTCGGTCATGCCGCCGAACCCGCGGACGCTCGCGACGCCGAACGAGTGGCCGGCGCCGTCGGAGCGTTCCTTGAACAGCCCGAGCAGCGGGACCTGGCCCTCGGACGCCACCGAGCGGGCACGCTCGTGCCAGTCCGTCGCCGCCTGGGCGATGCGCGCGAAGCCGACGCCGCCGACCGGTGCCTGCATGTGCGGGAAGATCCGCGCGAGCACGTCGTCGCCGGTGTCGAGGTAGTTCGGCTCGAAGAACTCGCCACCGATGTAGCTCTCGGCGGTGCACAGGCCGACGCGGCCCATGGTCTTCGCCAGGGCCTTCTCGGCGGCCTTGCGGAACTGCTTGAGCGCCAGGTCGGTCGCGGTCAGCTCGCCGGCGGGCGCGGGGGCGGCGGGGTACTTCTCCTCCGCACGCAGCCGAGCGCTCAAGCTGTACACAGCGGCGGCACCGAAGCCCAGCGCGGTCGCGACGTGGTGTGACGATGGCAGCTGGCCGCTCTCCGCGACGACGGACACCCGCAGGCGCAGACCGGTCTCGATGAGCCGCTGGTTGACGGCGGCCACGGCCAGGATCACGGGGAGGGGCGCATGGGTCGACGACACCTCGCGGTCGGTCACGACCGCGATCCCGCCACCGCGCGCCGCGAACGCCTCGATCGCGTCGCACAGCGCGTCCAGCGCGCCGCGCATCGCGTCGGCGTTGGCCTGCTCGTCGGCGGGCACCGGCACGTAGAGCATGTCGAAGCGCTCGAGCGGCACGATGTCCTGCTCGCGCAGCCGCACCATGTCGAGGTGCCCGAGGATCGGCGACTGCACGACCAGCTGACGCCCCGTGGTGCCCGTGCCGTCCGGCTTCGCGCCGAGTGCCACGCGCATCGACATCCCGTCGGCCTCGCGGATCGAGTCGAGCGGCGGGTTCGTCACCTGGGCGAAGCGCTGCGAGAAGTACTTCGCCATGCCGCCCTCGGTGTCGCTCAGGGCGTTGATCGCGTTGCCGTAGCCCATCGCCGAGATGCGCTCCGACCCGTTCTGCAGCATCGGGTCGAGCATGAACCGGAAGCTCTCCTGGTTCAGCGAGTACGCCACGTACCGGCCCGCGAGCGACAGGTCGCCGTCGTAGCCCAGGGTGGACGTCGTGCGCTCGTAGTCCGGAGCGGGCACGTCGTCCAGGTTCACGCGGGCGGCGTCGAGCAGGGTGCCGTAGTCACGGCGGGCCGCGAGCATGTGCAGCACCTCGCCCGTGCGCATGCGGGTGCCGGTGCGGTGGTCGACGACGAGCATGCCGCCGGCCTCGATGCGGCCGCGGTGCACGACCTCGTCGGCGTCGAACTCGACCTGGCCGGCCTCGGACGACACCATCAGGTACTCGGCCGTCTCGACGGTGCGCAGCGGGCGCAGGCCCAGGCGGTCCAGGCGGGCGCCGACGACGTCGCCGTCGCTGAAGATCACGGCGGCGGGACCGTCGTTCTTCTCCTCGTACAGCGAGAAGTACTCGAGCATGTCCCGGACGTCCGGGGTCAGGGTGCGGTCGTTCTCCCACGCCGGCGGCATGAGCGAGACCACGGCCTCGATGATCTCGAGCCCGTCGTCGAACACGCGGCTCTGCAGGGTCTGGTCGAGTCGGCTCGAGTCCGACTGCCCGGGCGGACGTACGATGCTCCGGGTGCGGGCCCGCGCGAGCGCCTCGTCCGACAGCCGGTTCTTGCGGTCGGTGTTCAGCTCGCCGTTGTGCGCCATCAGGCGGAACGGCTGCGCCATCGTCGGGTGCGGCTCGGTGTTCGTCGAGAACCGGGTGTGGAAGTACAGCGTCCGCACCGAGTGCCGGGGGTCGCGCAGGTCGGTGAAGTACCCGATCACCTCGCCGGAGTTCAGCCGGCCCTTCAGGATCTGGGTCCGGGCGCTGAGCGACAGCGGGTACAGGGCGGCGTGCTCGGCGCGCTCGGCGGCGGCCTGGGCGTAGGAGACCGCCTCGATGGCGAGCAGGGCGCGGTTCGCGGCGGCGTCGACCTCGGTGCGGTCCCAGTCGGACGGAGCACGGAAGACCCACTGCACGATCGGCAGCTGGTACTGCTCGGCCTCGGGGCGCGCGACGGAGTGGTCCACCGGGACGTCACGGACCAGCAGCAGTTCGAAGCCCTCGGCCGTGATGGCGTCCGTGACGGTCTGCTCGGCGCGGGCGCGCTCGTCGGTGCCGTCGGCTCCGTCGCTGCTCGGCACGAAGCAGTTCGCGACGCCGAAGTGCCCGGCGCGCAGCTGCTCGCCGGTGATGGCGCTGAAGAACTCCACCGACAGGTCGATGCTGACGCCCGCGCCGTCACCGACACCCTCGGCGGACTTGCCGCCGCGGTGCGGGATGGAGCACAGCGCTTCGTCGCCCTTGCGGATGACGTCGTGGCTCGGCGTCCCGTCGAGACGGGTGATGAAACCGACGCCGCAATCGCTCGATTCGCGGGCAGGGTCGTAGAGACCGAAAGAGGTGGGGTTCACGTGCGGGTCCAGTGGGGCGTTGCCGGCAGCGGACGGCGCGGGCTGCATCGATGGAGCGCTCGCCGCGGGCAGACCGATGGTGGCAGTCGGGCCCTGTGGGGTGGTGGTGCGGTAGGGCGATGCTACGGCTTGGTATACCGACCGTGCAACACGGGTGGTGCGGGGCGCGGCGCGGGGGTCTCCGGCTGGTGCGGGGGCGATCACTCGGTGCGAGGTCGCAGCGCCGCAGGGAGTGGACGACCTCGCACCGGATGGGCGACGCGGCGGGCAGCTGCCGTGCTGCTCGCACCCGGTAGGCCCGCCGAGGTGGTGGTACCGGGGCGGATGGCTCCGGTCGTCTGCGCCCGCGGAACACCCACGCCTCAGACGACACGAACCGCACGCCCGTCGCCACCGGGTTGGCTGCCGCCAGCACCGAGATCTCCACACCGAGGCGGAGCGCTGTGGCCCGGGTGAGAACGAACACCACGTGAACGCAGCGGACACGACACCTGTTGTCCGGATACGGTCGACGCACGATGACGACCGAGCGCGACGACGCACGACGGACGGCCGTGCTGCTCCCCGGGGAGCGGCTGGGGCTGGCGCTCGACGAGCGGTGCCCGGAGTTCACGGAGCTGCTGCTCGCGCCACCGTTGCACGGGATCCGACCCGACGGGCACGACTGGCTCCGGCGTCGGTACGAGCAGATCGTCCCGCTCGTGCTCCCCGCGGCACTGCGCGCGGTCGAACGTGGGGAACCACTCGACCCGGAGTGCCTCGTCCGGCTCCGCGAGGTCGCAGCCGCCAGCGCCGACGATCCGCAGGTCGACGTCTCGGTCGTGCTCCGCGGCGCCCTGCCCGCGATCCGTGTCTTCGCCCTCGTCATGCACACGGCCACCCGCGAGCACGCGACGACGATCGACCATGCCGGCCGGACGATGCTCGCGATGAGCCGGGCATCACTCGTGGCGCACGAACTCGGCTCGTGCTGGGCGGAGGCCTGGGCGCAGCACCGCGGAGGGGCGTCGGCGGACGCGACGACAGCACTCGGCACCGACGACATCGACCTGGTGGCGTCGGCGCCCGGCCTGGACGAGACCGAGGAGCGGATGCTGGCGCTCGCCGCCCGCGGGCTCTCGAACGACGCCATCGCCAAGGAGACCGCCTACAGCCGACAGGCCGTCGCCTGGCACCTCGGCCGGCTGATGAAGTCCTGGAACGCACCGAACCGGACGGCGCTGGTGTCGGTCGCCTTCGTCCGGGGTTGGATCCGGTCTCGGAGGGACTTCAGGCTGGCTGCACGCAACCGGCCGTCGGCGATCGAAGCGGCGCGGGCGGACGACGACGCTCCCGGACGCTGACAGCACCGGCGACGCCCCCTGGGACCGAGGTCCCAGGGGGCGTCGCCGACGAACGGAGGGGTCAGCCGCCGTTGACGTGGATGACGTTGTCGATGCGCTCGATGTTGCCGAACACACCCCAGTTCAGCCAGCCGCCGTCACCGTTGTTGGTGACCTTGCCGGGGCCCTTGAACCAGTAGATGACGTAGTTGCCACCCTTGATGTCGATCGACTGGGCGTCCGCGACGTCGCCCTCGACGGTGATGTCCTGGTTCTTGTTGACCACCGCGACGGTGAGGCGGTCGGGGTTGCCGGCGTTCCAGTAGCCGACGTCGAGCGCCGCCTGCACGGCACCGCCACGATCGCTCTGGTCGTTGACGGCGTCCTTGATCGCATTGACGATCGCGACCGGGTCGAGGTTGACGTTGACGTTGCCGCCGACGGACGACGAGGTGCTGGGCGGCGCGGGCTCGGCGGCCTGCGCGGGGGCTGCGACGAACGCCCCGGCGATGACGGCGCCACCGAGGGCGGTACCGGCGAGGAGCTTCACGGACTTGCGCTTGAACGAGTTCATGATCGTGTTTCCCATCTCTGCAGTGGTGACCCGTTCGGGTCGTCTTGCTCGGACAGGACCCAGCCTGCGTGCGCTCCGACGCGGATGCACGGGATGGGGCTCGACGTTGGTCGATCGTCTGACGATCCGGACCACGCCCGGATTTCGTGCTCAGCGACACCTCACGCCGTCGGCTGTGCGTGAGGTGTCGCTGAGCGCGTGAGAAGGCGTCCGAGCGCCCCGCTCCGCTCCGTCGCGCTCTCGGTCAGCGGGGCAGCAGGATCTGCACGATCGCGACGACCACGAGCGCCGCGATCGGGACGCCCGCGATCCACGCGCCCGCCCGCATCTGCGTCCGACGGATCGTGGGCGGTGCGTGCGAGGACCGCGCGAACTCGGTCGCGGCCACGAGCTCCGGCGCCGCTGCAGGCGGAGCGGGTTCCGGCTGGGGGCGGTTGTCCTCGAACGCCGGGACCTCGACCACCAGGTCGGCGGGGTCCGGGCGGCCCGGGAGCTTGTCGTACGAGTTCGTCACGGGGCCTCCTCGTCCGGCGTTCTCCGACCAGTATGCGACCCGGGCGGCACTCGGTGAGCAGGAGATGTCGAGTGCGGTCGCGGCACCCGACGTCTTCTGCTCACGAAGCGGCCGCAGCACCGCGGCCGACCGCCCCCTCGCACGGTGCGAGGGGTCAGGCGTACCGCTGCGCTGCTCGGAGTGCGGCGCCGGTGTACGAGCCGCCGAACAGGAACACGTGCAGCAGCAGCGGCGCGAGCTGGTGGAGCTCGACGCGCTCCTGCCAGCCGTCGGCCAGCCGTGACTCCCGGTCGTAGGCGGCGAGCACCGTCTCGAGCCGGGGCAGCCCGAACAGCCCGAGCAGTGCCAGGTCGGTCTCCGCGTGCCCGCCGTGGGCGATCGGGTCGATGAGCACGGCGGGCGTGCCCGCCGTGGGCGATCGGGTCGATGAGCACGGCGCCGGTCGGTTCGGACGAGTCCGTCGGCCAGAGGACGTTGCCGACCCACAGGTCGCCGTGCAGGCGCGCAGGTGCGTCCCCGACGAGCGCGGGCTGGGGCGACCCGAGCGTGCCGTCCTGCACGCGCGAGGCGACACGCTCGAACACGGCGGCCTGGGCGTGGTCGAACCCGCCGGCGTCGACGATGCGGCGGACGAAGTCGCGGATGCGGTACTCGGCGAAGAACTCGCCCCAGGTCGCCGGTGCCCGATCGGCCGCGACGAACGGCGTGCGCGAGCGGCCCATCCGCAGCGCCGCACCGCGGGTCCACCCGGTGGGCGGCGCACCCCAGTGGTCGGCACCGGCGGCGTGCGTGTGCGCGAGGGAGCGGCCGAACCGCTCCGCCTGGGCGGCGGTGGGGGAGCCGTCGGAGATCAGCTCGAGGTCGAGCACGGCCGGGGTCGGGCGCCCCAGCACACGGGCGATGCGGGTGCCTCCGGTGTCCTCGGCCTCGGCGAGCCAGGCGAGCCCGGCGGCTTCGGCTGCCGCTTCGTCCGCGGTGGTGAACGTCTTCACGTGCGTCTCGGCCATCGGCCCATCCTGCCGAGGGGGCACCGTCGACCGTTCAGCCGACGGTCACCCGGCGCCTCGGCGATCCGGCGACCCGGCGACCCGGCGATCCGGCGCCCCGGTCACCCGGCGATCCGGCGCCCCGGTCACCCGGCGACCCGGTCACGCGCTCGGCTCTCCCCGCCGGGCCGCGTGCACGACGAGTGCCAGCTGCACCCGGTTCTCGACGCCGAACTTCTCGTACACGTGCCCGACGTGCGTCTTCACGGTGGCCAGGCCCACGTACAGGTCGGCGGCGATCTGCGCGTTGGACGCCCCGTTCGCCACGGCGAGCGCGACCTCCCGCTCCCGCTCGGTCAGCAGGGCGAGGAGCCGGCGCTCCTCGGCTCCGTCCGGAGCGGTGCCGGCCCGAGGCCCGGCCGGTCCGCCGCCCCGGCCAGCGGCCGTCTGGCCCGAGCGGGGCCCGGCCGCGAACGCGATGACCCGGTCGAGCACGGACGGGGACAGGATCGAGCGCCCGGCCGCGACGGTCCGCACGGCCTGCACGAGTTCGTGCGGCGGGGTGTCCTTCAGCAGGAACCCACGGGCGCCGGCCTGCAGCGCTCCGAGCACGAGGTCGTCGCCCTCGAAGGTGGTCAGCACCAGGACGGCCAGGTCGGGTCGTCGGCGCAGTTCGCGTTCGGTGGCGACGAGTCCGTCGCACCGGGGCATCCGGATGTCCATGAGCACGACGTCGGGCGCGGTCGACGCGATGACGCCCTCGGCCTCGAGCCCGTCGCCCGCTTCGCCCACCACCACCAGCCCGTCGTCGCCGCTGAGCAGCATGCGGAGCCCGACGCGCACGAGCTGGTCGTCGTCGACCAGGACGACGCGGACGGGAGCGGTCACGGGGTCCACGGCAGCACCGCCTCGACCACGTGCACGCGTCCGTCGTCGCTGCCGGCGCGGAAGCTCCCGCCGACGAGGCGGGCGCGCTCGGCGAGCCCGCGCAGGCCGTGCCCGGCGGAGTGCCCGGAGGCGTCCGCGGGCGCAGGTCCGGCGGCCAGCGTGTTCGACACCACCACCCGGATCGCCGGGCCGGGGACGGTCTCGACGACGACGTCGACGAGCTCTCCGGGGGCGTGCCTGCGGGCGTTCGTCAGCGACTCCTGCACGATCCGGTAGGCGTGTCGCCCCACGGCCGTCGGTACCGCCGTGCCGTCGGTGTCGACGCGTGCCCGGACGGTCGCACCGCCGGAACGCGCCTGGTCGAGCAGGCCGGGCAGGTCGACGAGCGTCGGCTGCGGAGGCGCGGTGCCGGTCACCTCGTCGCCGCCGTTCGCCGCGGGGTCGCGCAACACCCCGAGGACGTCGCGCAGGTCGGTGAGCGCGGAGTGCGCCTCGGCCCGCACGACCCCGGCCGCCGCGGCGGTCTCGTCGGGGGTGAGCCCCGGGCCGCGGTACTCGAGCGCACCGGCGTGCAGCGCGACCAGGGACAGCCGGTGGCCTAGGACGTCGTGCATCTCGCGGGCGATGTGGGCGCGCTCCTGCTCGCGGGCACGGTCCTCACGCAGCTGCTGGTCGCGTTCGAGCAGGGCCGCGCGCTCGCGCAGGGACAGCAGGAGCGCCCGGCGCTGTCCGATCCCGATGCCGATCGCGACGAGCAGGGCGATGCCGACGAGGCCCACGAGCATGATCTGCCAGAGCGGCATGTCATCGGCGGGGGGTGCCAGGACGACGTCGTAGAGCAGTGTGGCGCCGAGCAGCACCGCGCCGGCGACGGCGAGTTCCACGGCTCGACGCCGGGTGGCGAGTGACACGAGGGAGAGTCCGGCTGCACCGACGGCCAGTGTCGACACCGAGCTGAGGGCACCGATGACGACGGTGATCACCAGCGGTGCCCGGTGCCGGAACGGCAGGAGGACGAGGGCGACCAGACCGGCTCCCACGTCGCCGAGGATCAGTGCGCCGACGTGCAGGTCGCTCCAGCCGCGGGTGTCCATCGACGGCCACACCAGGGCGGCGGTGAGCAGCCCGGTCAGGGCCGCGACGGCGACCCGCCAGGTCTGGGACCACACACGCTGCCCGAGCGGCACGGCGGGGAGCGCGGTCGAGGTCATGCCCCGAGCCTAGGGAGCCGTCGGGACGAGCGGATCCGCCGAAGGTCGGAGCTGCCCGAGCCGCCTGACCAGGGGACCGTCCGTCTCAGACCGCGTCGACCAGTGCCCGCGCCAACGGGTGCCACGCACGGGACGACGGACCGCTCAGCACCAGGGTCCGTTCGAGCCGCCGGGCCATCGGGATCATCACGAGGTCGGGCGGCAGCATCCCGCGGCCCAGGGTCGGCACGATCGACACACCCTCGCCCCGCTGGATCATCCCGAACATCGTGCTCATCTCCCGCACCCGGTGGGCGTACCGGAACGGGCGGCCGTCGAGCTCGTGCAGCTTCTGGACCTGGTACTCGCAGCCGCCGCCGCCCGCCACCAGGCCGTCCTCGTGCAGGTCGTCGAGGGTGAGCGCGGGCAGTTCGGCGAGGGGGTGGTCGCGGCGGATCACGGCGGCCATCTCGTCCCGCGCCACGACCACGCCACCCGCGGGTGCCGGCGACGGGTCGACGAGCACGGCGGCGTCGACGGTGCCGGCCTCGAGCCACTCCGGCATCTCGTCGTCGTCGCCCTCGTAGACCTGCACGTCGACGTCCGGCAGGGTCACGGCCCACAGCTCGCGGAGCCGCGGCAGCAGACCCTGGCAGACGGTGGGGACGGCGGCGAGGCGCACGGTGCCGCGCGCCGTGGCGGGCCGGACCACCGCCTCCAGGGCTTCGACCGAGGCGAGCACGCTGCGGGCGTGGGCCAGCAGGCGGTCGCCCAGCGGTGTGGCGGCGGCGACCGTGCCGCGGCGCACCACGGGGCCGCCGACCTCGCGTTCGAGCCCGGCGACGGCGTGGGACACCGCGGACTGCCCGACGCCCAGCGCGGCGGCCGCCGCGGTGAAGGACCCGGCGTCGAGCGTGGCGACGAACGCGCGCAGTTGCTGGACCGAGACGGTCATGCGTCCTCCTCATGGTGGCATGAGCCCCATGCGTTTGCCGCATGTCGCTCGCTGGTCCGACACTAGGCCACGTGAACGCCCTCCTCTACGCCCTCGTCGCACTGACCTGGGGCTCGAGCTTCCTCTTCGCGAAGATCGGACTCGACGGACTCGCCCCGCAGCAGGTCGCCACCGTGCGGACCGTGCTCGGTGGGGTGACGCTCGTCGTGGTGCTCCTGGCGACCCGTCGCCGGTGGCCCCGGGAGCCGCGGACCTGGGCGCACCTGGCGGTCGTCGCGGTGTTCCTCAACGCGGTGCCGTCGTCACTGATGGCGTGGGCCGAGCAGACGGTGCCGTCCGGGCTCGCGAGCATCTACAACGCGACGACGCCGATCATGACGCTGGCCGCGCTCGCGGTGCTCGTGCCGTCCGAACGGCTGCGCGGACGGCAGGTGCTCGGGATCGTGCTCGGCATCGTCGGGGTGCTCGTGCTGGTCGGCCCGTGGGACGTCCTGACCGACCCGGAGGTCCTGGCGAGCGTGCCGGGCCAGGTCGCGCTGCTCGGCATGACGGCGTCCTACGGCATCGGGCTCGCCTACCTGCGCCGGGTGGCCGTGGCGAGCGCGTACGACCCGGTCACGCTCGCGACGGTCCAGCTGACGCTGGCCTCCGGGATGCTCCTGCTGGTCGCGCCCGTCATCGCGACCGGTCCGGTGCAGCTGGACGGGAGGATCGTGGCCGCGATGATCGCGCTCGGTTGCGTCGGCACGGGGCTGGCCTACGCCTGGAACACCCGGCTCGTGCAGGCGTGGGGGGCCGGCCGCGCCTCCACGGTCACGTACCTGACGCCGGTGGTCGGGGTGGCGCTCGGAGTGCTCGTGCTGGGGGAGCGGGTGCGGTGGAACGAGCCCGTCGGCGGACTCGTCGTCCTGCTCGGGATCGCCCTGGCGTCCGGGGTGCTCCTCCGTCGGCGGGAGCCCGCGGCGTCCGCTGCCTGACCGGTCCCCGGGTCGAGCCTGCCTGACCGGACCGCCGGGTCGAGCCTGCCTGACCGGTCCGCCGGGTCGAGCCGTAAGATCGGCGGTGACGACGACGAGGTCGTCGCGAAGACGGAGACCGGCATGCACGACACCCACACCACCCGCGCGACCGCCTCGGTCGCAGCCATCCTCGCCGAGTCGGCGGCACGCTACCCGGACGACGTCGCCGTCATCGTGGGCGACGTCCGCACGACCTACGCCGAGCTCTGGGCGCAGACCCTCGCCTACGCCGGGGCGCTCCGTGCGCGGGGCGTGACCGAGGGGTCGAAGGTGGCGATGCTCGTGCCGAACGTCGCGGACTTCCCCCGCGTCTACTACGCCACGCTGGCCCTCGGCGCGGTGGCCGTGCCCGTGCACGCGCTGCTGAAGCGCCGCGAGATCGAGTACGTCCTGCGCGACAGCGGCGCGACGCTGCTCGTCTGTGCTGCCCCGCTGCTCGGCGAGGGCGCCGCCGGAGCCGAGCTCGCCGGGGTCGACGTCGTGACCGTGCTCGCACCGGCGACGACCGACGACGGGTCCGCGGCCGGCCCCGACCGGCTCGAAGCCCTGGCCGCGCAGAGCGAACCGCTCGACACCTACGTGCCGCGGCACCCGTTCGACACCGCCACGATCCTGTACACGAGCGGCACCACCGGCCAGCCCAAGGGTGCCGAAGGGTCGCACTTCTCGCTGCTCGAACAGGTCAACACCAACCTGATGACCACGTTCGACATGCACCGCGGGGACGTCCTGCTCGGCGCCCTGCCGCTGTTCCACACGTTCGGGCAGACCTGCACGATGAACACCGGGTTCCGGACCGGCGCGACGCTCGTCATGCTGCCGAAGTTCGACGGTGACACGGCGCTCGCCGCGATGGTCGAGCACGGCTGTGGCATCTTCATGGGTGTCCCGACGATGTACATGGCTCTGCTCGACGCCGCGACACGGTCCGAGGCCCGTCCGACGCTCCGGTACGCGATCTCCGGCGGGGCCTCGCTGCCGCTCGCGGTGCTCGAGCGGTTCCAGCAGGTCTTCGACGCGCCGATCCACGAGGGGTACGGGCTGACCGAGACCTCGCCGGTCGCCACCTTCAACCACGTCGGGCAACCGCCGCGGCCCGGCACCATCGGCACAGCGGTGTGGGGCATCGACGTCGAGATCGCCGACCCCGAGGTGCGCGACGCGATCGTCATGCTGCCGCACGGCGAGATCGGCGAGCTCGTGATCCGCGGCCACAACCTGATGAACGGGTACCTCGACCGGCCCGAGGACACCGCCGAGGCCATCGTCGACGGGTGGTTCCGCACCGGTGACCTCGGTACGAAGGACGACGACGGGTACCTGACGATCGTCGACCGCACCAAGGACATGATCATCCGCAACGGCTACAACGTGTACCCGCGGCAGGTCGAGGAAGTGCTCGCCACCCACCCCGACGTCGCGATGGCCGCGGTCTTCGGCGTGCCGCACGCCGTGCACGGGCAGGAGGTCGAGGCCGCGGTGGTCCTGCACGCCGGCGCGTCCGTCGAGCCGCAGGTCCTGGTCGACTTCGTCGCCGCCGAGATCGCCGCGTACAAGTACCCGCGGGTGGTGCACGTCCTCGAGGCGCTGCCGCTCGGTCCGAGCGGCAAGGTGCTCAAGCGCGAGCTCGTCGACCGGTTCGGCGTCGAGGTGACGGCCGTCCAGTGACCCCTGCCGCGACCGTGCAGGCGCGATCCGTACGCTGACCGGGTGACCGCCAGCCGCACCCCGTCGACCGCGCGCCTGCTGTTCGCGTCGTCGCACCCCGGCCCCACGGTCACCGTGACCGTCCTCGCTGCGGTGATCGCCGCAGCCGTGGGACACCCCGTGTGGCTCGTGGTCCTGGTGGCGCTGACGGTCGTCGCCGGGCAGCTGTCCATCGGGCTCGCGAACGACTGGATCGACGCGGACCGCGACCGAGCCGTCGGACGGAGCGACAAGCCCGTGGCCCGCGGACTCATCGCCGTCGGCACCGTCCGTGCCGCCGCGTACGCCACCGCCGGGATCGCCGTGGTGCTCTCGCTGTTCCTCGGGCCGGTCGCCGCCCTCGCGCACCTCGTGCTGGTCGCCGCCGGGTGGGCCTACGACGCCGGGCTGAAGCGTTCGGTGTGCTCGGTGGTGCCGTTCGTCGTCGCCTTCGGGCTGCTGCCCGTCGTGTCCGTCGCGGCCGGTCCCGAGGGGCAGTGGCCGGCGTGGTGGGCGATCGCCACGGGGGCCGTCTTCGGCATCGCGATCCACTGCACCAACGTGCTGCCCGACCTGGTCGACGACGCCGCGACCGGGGTCCGGGGCTTCCCGCACCGGCTCGGGCTCCGTGGCGCGGGGATCGTCGCGTTCGCCTCGCTCGTCGTCGCGGCCGCGCTGGTGCTCGGCGGACAGGTGCTCGGCGACGACCCCGTCCGGGGTTTCGGCGTCGTGCTCGCGGTCCTCGGTGCCGTCGTGGTGGCCGTGCTCGCCGTCGTCGGCGTCCGGCTGGTGCTCGCGGGGCGGGCATCACGCACCCTGTTCCGGCTGGTCATCGCGTCGTCCCTCGTGCTCGTCGTCGAGCTCGGCTTCGCGGGCGCGCGACTCGTCGCCTGACGACGCGGAACACGCTGCGCCTCCGCGCAGACACGCGTCTGCGCGTCTGCGCGCCGGACGCGAGCCGTCAGGCCCAGCGCATCGCGTAGAGCCGGGCCAGGCCGTGCGCGGTCGGCAGGGACAGGGCGGTCCGGAGCAGCGCCTCCCGGCCGGTCGCCGTGACGGGGCCGAGCGGACGGCCCAGTGCCATGTTCACCTCGGCCTGCCGGGCCGCGCGTCGGGCGGCTGCCTGGCGGCGGGCGGCGTAGCCCGGCCACGGACCGGGGACGCCGGTGCGGACGGCACCCACCAGCAGGGGCGCCAGTTCGGCGACGTCGAGCCACCCGAGGTTCATGCCCTGCCCGCCGATCGGACTGATCTCGTGGGCGGCATCGCCGACGAGCACGACCCGGCCGACGCCCACCCGGTCGGCGGCGCGGCGGCGCACCCGGAAGCCGCTGGTCATCGAGCAGGTCGCGGGGTCCGGCACGACGCCGGTGCGCTCCGCGACGAGTGCGGCCAGGCGGTGGACGACCGCGGGGTCCGGCGTGCCCGTCCAGCTGCCCTCGGCTGAGGCGAAGGCGTCGTCGTCCGGCACCAGGGCGACGTACCGGCGCCGCGCACCCGGCAGCGGGAAGGACTCCACGACGCCGTCCGGGCCGACGTCGACCAGCGCGGAGGACCGTGCCGACGGGGCCTCGGGGTCGGCGAAGTCACCCATCACGTAGCGGTCCGGGTACTCGCGCCCGGTCGTGCCGATGCCGAGCAGGTCGCGGACGGCGCTCCGGGCACCGTCGGCTCCGACGACGAAGGCCGCACGGACCGTCACGGTGTCGCCGTCCGGTCCGGTCCCGGTGGCGTCGACGTGGTCGGTGTGCCGGGACAGGGCGGTCAGGGTGGTGCCGGTCCGCAGGGCGCTCGGTGCGCTGGCCCGGAGCCGGTCCCGGAGCAGGGACTCGGTGCGGTGCTGGTCGAGGGTGGCCACGTACGGGTGGGTCGGCGACGCGCGGTCGAAGCGCAGGGTGCCGAGGGTCCGGCCGCGGCTGCGGGCCACGCCGGCGTGCACCAGCGACGCCTCGGCGAGCACCGCGGTGTCCAGGCCGATCGCGGCGAACGCGTCGAGGGACGGTGGGTGGATGCCGATGGCCCGCGAACCGGTCGGCGGCTCGGCCCGGCGTTCCCACACTCGGACCTCGACGCCCTGCGCCGCGAGGAGTGCCGCCAGGAACAGTCCGACGGGGCCGCCGCCGACGACGAGGACGTCGACGCGTTCGATGGGCACGTCCGCGAGCCTACGGTGACCGTTCGCCGCGGCGTTCAGTGAGCAGAAGGCGTCGGGTCAGTGGGCCGTACTCGACGTCTTGTGCTCACTCGATGCGCTGCGCGGGCGCGGGCGCGGGCGCGGGCGTCGTCGCCGGTGCGGCGTGGGCTGCCGCACGGCGACCCGCTCGGACCCGTGCGCGGAAGCGCTCGACGGGGACCTCGACGGCGTAGGCGGCGCCGATCGACACGATCACCACAGCGCCGACCAGGCCGACCGTACCCCAGGGGCCGATCGCGAAGGTGCCGAGCAGCGCGATCACCAGCGGGTGCCAGAGGTACGCCGAGTACGAGACGCGGCGGCCGAACCACGACACCGGCGTCCAGGCCAGGCCGGCGGACACGGGGGAGCGGACCGAGACCAGCCCGCCGATCGTCACCGCCGCGATCAGCCCGGTCAGCGGCAGCACGATGCCGAACGTCGACGCGTGCTGCGTCCAGTCGTCGTCGATCCGGAGCAGCACCCCGACCAGCAGCACGAGACCGAGCCAGGTCGCCATGTGCCCGAGGACCCCGGCGGCCCGCACGCGCACCCGTTCGTCGTCGAGCAGCAGGGCGAGTGCGCAGCCGATCGCGAGCGGCACGACCCCGAGCACGGGCGAGAAGTAGACGTCGGGCGTGGCACCGCCGCTCGGGCTGCGGTAGCTCGCCCACGACGCCACCGACGCTCCGACGACCAGGACCCCGAGCCCCGCCAGGAGCCAGCGACGGCGGACCCGGAGCGCGGCGAGCAGGACCAGCACCGGCGGCCAGACCAGGTAGAACTGCTCCTCCATCGACAGGCTCCACGTGTGCGCGAAGACGCCCTGCGAGGTGTCCCAGAAGGCGCGGAACAGGTTGCCCGTGTAGGTCAGCGCGATGAACGCCGCTTCGCCGGACGACAGCGAGGCGCCCTTGTAGTCACCGACCCAGTTCCAGAGCAGCAGCCCGACGACGACGAGCGCGAGCAGTGCCGGGTAGAGGCGGAGCAGCCGCTTCACCCAGAACGAGCCGAGGCGCACCCGCCCGGTGCGACGCCGTTCGCCGAGCAGCAGCGTCGTGATGAGGAAGCCGGACAGCACGAAGAACACCGTCACGCCGATGAAGCCGCCCTCGAACTGCGGCACGTGCAGGTGGTACAGGACGACGACCAGGATGGCGAGGGTCCGGAGTCCGTCGAGCGCAGGTGCGCGGTGCGTCAGCGGAGGTGGTGGAGCCTGCGGCGACCCGGCCTCGGAGTGCGCCGGGGTGGCCGTGCGGTGCTGTGGCTGCGCCTGCGTCGGCGCGTGGGTCAGCGTGGTCGTCGCCATGGTCCCTCCCCGCGCTGCTCGGTTGCGTGTCGCCGACCAGGGTCCTCCCCGCGGGTAAGAGGAGTCTCAACGAGCGGGGTGCACCAGGCTCGTCAGGGCCGATGCCGAACGACAGCGTCGACGTCGCACGACAGCGACATCGTCGTTCGTTGCACGCGCGTAATGTTGCGAAGCGCGCGCAGCGACCATGTCGACGTCGAACGACAGCGACATCGTCGTTCCGCGTCGGCCGGTTCCACGGTCCCGGCCACGCGTCGGCGCCAGCCCCGCGCACCACGCGCCGGCCGGGAGGCCCGTGGCCGGCCCGCACCGCGCCTCCAGGCCGTCGCGCCCCGCGTCCACCGCACGCACATCGTGAGCAGGAACGGTCGGGTCCGACGTGCGGACCCGACCGTTCCTGCTCACCAAGTGGAAACGCGCGCGGCTACTCGGCCTTCTGCAGCTGCCAGGGGTCCGGCTCGCGGTCGCCGTTCGGGCGCACCGGACGCACGTCGCCGACGATCGGGATCGAGCGCTTCCGCATGAACCACACGTAGCGGACGAAGAAGTGCGTCAGGGTCGACATCCGGTTGCCGGCGCCGAGCAGGCTCGTGATGTGCACGAACACCCAGGCCAGCCAGGCGATCGGGCCGACCATCGTGATCCCGCCGCGCAGCTGGGCGACCGCGGCGTTCGTGCCGATCGTCGCCATGGTGCCCTTGTCGAAGTACTTGAAGCGCTCGGTGGCCTTGCCCTCGATCAGGCGCACGATCTGCCGCGCCGAGTGCCGTCCGCCCTGCAGCGCGGGCTGGGCGAGCTGGGCGAGGGCGTCGTCCTGCGCCGCGATGTCGCCGGCGGAGAAGATCCGCTCGGCGCCCTTCACGCTCAGGTCGTCGTTCACCTGGATGCGGCCACCGTGGGTCTGCGGCAGGCCCCAGCCGGAGACCTCCTTGTGGGCGGCCACGCCGGTCGCCCAGATCACCTGCGACGCGGGGATGAACTCGCCGTCCGCGGTCATCACGCCGTCGCGCTTGACCTCGGAGACGCCGGTGTTCAGCCGCAGCACGACACCTCGCTTGCGCAGCACCTTGGCGGCGTACCGGCGCAGGCGCGGGGCGAACGGCTTGAGCAGCTCGCCGCTGCGGTGCACGAGGGTGATCGAGATGTTGCCGCGTTCGATCTCCGGGTACGCGCCGACGAGCGCCTGGTCGCGGAGCTCGGCGAGCGCGCCGGCCATCTCGACGCCGGTCGCACCGCCACCGACGATCACGATGCGGATCTCGTCGGGGCCCTGGTTGGCCGCCGCTTCTTCGAGCCGGGTGAACAGCTCGTCGCGGATGCGGAGTGCCTGCGAGCGGGAGTACATCGAGTACGCGTACTCGTACGCACCGGGGGTGCCGAAGTAGCTCGTGTTCACGCCGTTGGCGAGGATCAGGTAGTCGTAGTGCAGGTGCTCGCCGTCGGACATCTCGGCGATGCGCTCGTCGGTGCGGATGCCGGTGAGCAGGCCGTGTCGGAACTCGGCGTTCGACTGGCGGGCCCGGAGCGAGCGCAGGAAGTACGTCACGTCGCCGGCGTTCAGGCCGCCCGTCGCCACCTGGTACATCAGGGGCTGGAACATGTTGTAGACGTGGCGGTCGACCAGGGTCACCCGGACCGGCGCATCGGCGAGCTCGCGCATGGCGGCCACACCGGCGAATCCACCGCCGACGATGACGACGTGCGGGCGGGTGTCCTGGGTCATGCTTGCTCCGGTGTTCCTCGGGTGCGGATGGTCACCATCGAGGGTACGCGCGGTTTGCCGGGGCGCATGACGGGTGGGGCCGGGAGGCCCGTGGTGCGTCCGTCAGGCGTCGAACCGACCGTAGGTGTTCAGCACGTTCCCCTTGCTCGTCACGGTGCTGTCGACCAGACGCAGGCGCGTGGGCGGATCGGTCGGTTCGAACAGTCGCCGGCCACGGCCGGCGATCGCCGGGTGGATCATGAGTTGCAGTTCGTCGAGGACCCCGGCGAACAGCAGGCTGCGGACGAGCGTGACACTGCCGCAAATGGCGATGTCCGCCCCCTCGCGCTGCTGCAGGTCGCGCACGAACGCGGGGACGTCGCCGGGGATCCGCGTGCTGTTCTGCCAGGTCAGGTCGTCGCCGAGCGTGGTGGAGGCCACGTGCTTCTCGATCGGGTTGATCCACTGCCCGAAGGGGTCCTCCGGGTGGGCTGGCCACCACTCGGACCACTCCAGGTAGCTGTTCCGGCCGAGCAGCACGGTGTCGGTCCGGGCCATGAAGGCACCCATTGCTGCACCGAGCTCGTCGTCGAAGCTGTCGTACTGGAACTCGTAGGGGTCCTGCACGACGCCGTCGACCGACGTGAACAGACCGGCAGTGGTCTTCCGCATGGGACGGATCGTACCCGCCGTTCAGCTCCCGGTGCCGTACCCGGGGGCCTGGCCGGTGCCGTTGCCCGGGAACCGGTTCGTGCCGGGCACCTGCGTCGTCGACTGCGTCCGGTCCGCGCCGATCGCGTGGCCGATGGCGAACCCGACGCCTCCGCCGACGAGCAGCGCGGCGAGCCCGACGATCGCGGCGAGGAGCGGCCAGAACCACGGGGGCTTCGGGCCTGCGCTGCGGCGGTCGGTCGGGCTCGCGGCGCCGGCTGCAGCTCCGTACCAGGGGGTGGTGCCGTTCGGGGCGGTGGAGTCCCAGGCGCCCGGGGTCGTGGCGCCGGCGTCCGCGCGGTACGGCTGCTGCTGCTGCTGCTGCTGCTGTTGCGGCGCGGGGGCGTCGAGCGTGGAGGTCGACGCCGGGGTCGGGGCGGCGCCCCAGCCGGTCGGCGTCGTCGCCCGGTTCGCCGGGTCGGAGCCGTCCGGTTCGTGGCCGTTGGTGGGAGTGGTGTCGCTCATGTCAGGAGTGCACACGGCGCGGCTGTGTGCAGCCGATGACGAGGCTGACCCGCTGCTGCGAACCGCCGCGTAGCCTCGGCTCGTGCGCGCTGCTGTGGAGACCGTCCGGATCGACGGGTTGCCCGTGCGCCTGCACGCGATGGCGTCGCGGCAACCGGTCCGCGACGACACCGACCCCACCGTCGTGTTCGTCCACGGCATCGGGATGTCGCACCGGTCCTTCGCCCGGTCGCAGCGCGCCGTCGCCGCCGAGCACCGCACGATCAGCGTCGACCTGCCGGGGTTCGGCTGGCTGCCCGCGGCCGGTCGGCGGCTGCCGATCGAGGAGCTCGGCGACGTCGTCGTTCGGGCGGTCCGCCACCTGGTCGACGGCGACCTGGTGCTCGTCGGGCAGTCGATGGGTGCCCAGGTCGTGGTCGAGGCCGCCCGGCGCCACCCGGAGACCGTCGCGGCGATCGTGCTCGTCGGTCCGGTGATCGACTCCGAGCGGCGATCGCTCCCGCTGCAGGCGCTCGACCTGGGCCGCGACGGGTTCGTCGAGGGGGTCCGGATGAACGGCGTCCTGGTCACCGACTACCTGCGGAGCATGCGGCAGTACACGCGAGAGCTCGGACCGATGCTCCGCTACCCGACCGAGCAGACGATCACCGAGGTGACGCAGCCCGTCCTCGTCGTCCGCGGCACCCAGGACCCGATCGCGCGGCACGACTGGTCGGCTCGGGTCGCGGCCGCTGCGCCGAACGGCACCTTCGTGGAACTGGCCGGCCCGCACCACGTGCAGGAACGGCAGCCGGACGCCTTCGCGCGCCTCCTCGAGACGTTCCGCAACGCCGAGCGCCTGGAGGGGCAGCGATGACCCGGCCGGCCACGTCGGGGACGGAGGCGGCGCGGACGGCGCGATCCGGGCCTCCAGGCCGTGTCCCGCTGGTGCGACGCGCGTGGTGGGCCGCACTCGACTGGGGGTACGCCGCCAGGTGGCAGGTCCGGAGCCTCGGCCCGACCACCGCGGACGACTACCGGACCGGCGCCGGGCAGCCCGTCGTCGTGGTGCCCGGCGTCTACGAGACCTGGCACTTCATGCGGCCGCTGATGGACGCGCTCCACGACCGGGGGCACCCGGTGCACGTGCTGCCCGTCCTGCGGCACAACCTGCGGCCCGTGCCCGACTCCGCGCGCGAGGTGATCGCGACCCTGGAGGAACAGGACCTGCGGAACGTGCTCGTGCTCGCACACAGCAAGGGCGGGCTGATCGGCAAGTACGCGATGACGCAGCTCGACCAGCACGAGCGGATCGACCGGATGGTCGCGGTGTCGACGCCCTTCGCGGGCTCGGTCTACGCGCGGCTCGCGCCGGTGCCGCACCTGCGGGCGTTCCGGGCGGCCGACCCGGTGCTGGCGGGGCTGGCACGGGAACTCGACGCGAACGCGCGGATCACCTCGGTGTACGGGGTGTTCGACACGCTCATCCCCGAGGGCAGCGAGCTCCAGGGCGCGACGAACGTGCGGCTGCCGGTGGGTGGGCACTTCCGGATCCTCGGCGATGCGCGGACGCGGTCGGCGGTGCTGGCGGCGGCGGACCCGGGTGGGGGCGGCGGCGGCGGCTCCGGCGGTCTTTCGCGCTGAGCGACACGTCACGGGCGCGCGACGGCGTGAGGTGTCGGTCAGCGCGAAACGGCGACGGCGACGGCGGCCGTGGCGGCGTCAGCGCGGGCGGTCGGCGACGCTCGCGCGCTCGACGATCCGGTGCGGCACGACGACGGTCTCCGGCGCTGCCCCGCGGTCCGCGATCCGACGGGTCAGCAGGTCGAGCGCAGCCGTTGCGAACGCCCGACGGTCGAACGACACCGTGCTGAGCGACGGGATCGCGTACGCGGCGCCGTCGACGTCGTCGAACCCGATGACGCTGACCTGGTCCGGCACCCGGACACCGCGGGCGGCGAGCACGTGCAGCACCCCGAACGCGATCGAGTCGGTGAAGGCGAAGACGGCGTCGGGCAGGGGGTGCTCGTCGAGCCACGCCGCGAAGGTCGTCGCCGCGGAACTCGTGGTCCACGCCGGCAGCGGGACACGGAGCGACGGGTCGAGCGTGATGCCGGCGGCGGCGATCGCGGCGGCGTACCCGCGTTCGCGGAGCTCGCTGGTCGCCGTCGCCGCACCCTCGGGTGACGCCCCGACGATCGCGATGCGCCGGTGCCCGTGGGCGATGAGGTGTTCGGTGACCTGCTCGGCCGCCGCACGGCTGTCGACGTGCACCTGGTCGACGTGCTCGGGCTCGACCTCGCCGATGACGACGGTCGGCGGCAGTCCCTCGGTCGAGGCCAGGACGCTCGCGCTGAGCGACACCGGGTTGAGGATCAGCCCGTCCACCAGGTGTGCGCGGGCACGGGAGACCAGTTCGCGTTCGCGGGCTGGGTCGTTGCCCGTCTGCTCGAGCTGCACGACCCAGCCGCGTTCGCGGGCGAGTTCCACGAAGGACTGCGCGAGTTCGGCGGAGTAGGCGCTGCCCATCTCCGGCAGTGTCAGCGCGATCGCTCCGGAGCGGCCGTTCCGCAGGCCACGCGCGGACAGGTTCGGTACGTAGTCGAGCTCGGCGACCGCACGCTCGACGCGTTCCCGGGTTTCCGGGCGCACGACCACGCCGCCGTTGACGACGTTGGAGACGGTCTTCGGGGACACCCCGGCGAGGGCGGCCACGTCCCGCACGGTTGCGCGCATCGGGACGAGCGTAGCGCGGGCGTTGCCGGGCGGTACCCGGCGGTACCCGGCTGGCCGCTGAGGCCGTTGCAGCTACCTCAGCCGGCGACGGCGGCCTCGACCGCAGCGGTCACCTTCGGCTCCAGGAACGGCGCCATGGATCGTGCGTAGGTCTGCGTGACGTGCTGCACCTGTCGGTAGACGACGACGCCGCCGATGACCGAGGGGCAGGTGCCGTCGGCGCAGAACATCGCCGTGGAGTCGATCAGCGTGACGCCCGGCGTGGTCCGCGCGGCCTGCGCAACCGGGTCGTCGATCAGCGCGTCGGCCTCGGAGACGTCGCAGGCGGCGCCGTCACCGTGCTGTTCGACGCAGCTCGGCACGTCGGACACGCCGCCGATGCCCGGGTCGGGGTTGTCGCGCAGGGCCACGATGCTCGACCCGGCCTGCTGCAGGCGCACCCAGGTCTTCGCGTACTGGCCTGCCGCGTCGTCGCGGACCTGGGGCGTCATCTCGTCGGCGTGCCGGATGATGCCGTGCGGCCACGGCGTGCGGGACATCGCGGCGACGAACACGACGTCGTACCGCTCCTGCTGCAGCCGCTCGAGGGTGTCGGCCTTCCAGGTGTTGCACGACGGGGTCACGAGTGCCCGGGTCATCGGGCAGCCGGAGTGCAGGTAGGTGGTGAGGCTCCAGTGCTTCGCCTTCGCGATGAGCTCGAGGGACGGCACGAAGTTGGCGGCGTGGGAGTCGCCGACGATCGCCAGCCGCACGGTGCCGTCGGGGTCGCCGACCTCGCAGCCCCGGACCGTGGTGTCCTCGCCCGCGACCTGGCACCCGGCGCCGGACTGGTCGGCGAACGCGTCGGACGCCGCCTGCACCGGGCTGGGCGTGATGTCGGCCGCGTCCACCTGCGGGCAGTCCGCCCCGGGCTGCATCGCTGCGGCACCGTGACAGGCTCGGCTGGTCAGCGTGCCGTCCGCGGTGACGGTGACCCCGGTGGCGGCGCCCGCGGTCTCCTCCCGCACCACCGACCAGTACATGCTGGCGGCGGGCACGGCGACGACGAGCATGCCGGCGATCGCGAGCACCAGGACGCCGCGGTGCCGCGGGTGCCGCGCACGCATGCGCTCGCTGGAGAACGCGATCACGGGCTGCTCGATCAACCGGCGCGAGAAGTGGGCGAGGACGAGCGCGACGACGAGCACGATGCCCTTCGCCCAGAGTGGGGTCGCTTCGCCCGTCGGGGTCCCGATCACGAAGGGCATCACGATCAGCAGCGGCCAGTGCCAGAGGTAGAGCGAGTACGACACGTCCCCGAGCCACTGCACGGGTCGCAGCCGGTACAGGAACGCCGGGCTCCACGCGGGCTCGGGCATCCCGCCCGCGATGACGAGCGAGACCCCGATGATGGGGATGAGCGCCGTCCAGCTCGGGAACGGCGTCGACGCGTCGAACCGGAGTGCGGTCGTCGCGACCAGGACGAGGCCGGTCCAGCTCATCGCTGCCGCCAGCGCCGCGGGGATCCGGACGCGCTGCAGGCCGAGCCAGAGCAGGCCGCCCGCGGCGAACTCCCACGCCCTGGTCGTGGTGAGGAAGTAGGACGCCGGGGTGTGCGCCGTCGCCCAGATCGAGTACGCCAACGACAGCACGAACACGATGCCCAGCGCGACGGCGATCGCCGGAGCGAGGGACACACCGTTCCGGCGTCGGCGCCGGTACCGCACGAAGGCGCAGAACCAGAGGACGAGCGGCCAGACGGCGTAGAACTGCTCCTCGGTCGACAGCGACCAGAAGTGCTGCACGATGCTCGCGTCGGACGCCAGGGCGGAGTAGTCGACGGCGTTGCCCGCGAGCGCCCAGTTCTCGACGTAGAGCGCGCTGGCGATGATCTGCTCGGTGAAGTCCTTCCAGAGCGTCCGGGGGACGAACACCGCGGTCAGGATCACGGTCACGAAGAGCGTCGCCATCGACGCGGGCAGGAGTCGCCAGGCACGTCGAGCGTAGAAGGCCCGGAAGCTGAACCGGCCGGCGGCCAGCGGTTTCGCGATGTGCGCCGTGATGAGGAAGCCCGAGATCACGAAGAAGACGTCGACGCCGACGTAGCCACCGGGCAGCACCTCGGGAAACAGGTGGTAGAGCACCACCGCCCCGATGGCGATGGCACGGACGGCCTGGATCTCGAGTCGCAGCGTCCTGGTGTCCGCTGCACCGCCCGGGCGGCGAGCGTTGTGACGGGCACGGTGGCGCGCGACAGGAGCGTGTCGCGCTGCGCGCGCCGGCGCGACCGTCACGAGCTACCCCTTGCCTCACGATGCGCGGTCCCTACCGCGCGCCCCGAACATACCGCCGGGGACGGCACGACGCGAATCCGCCTCGCCTCCGAAGACGTAGTCGATGACGACGAAGACGAAGACGAAGACGACGACGAAGACGCGGACGAGCACGAGGACGAAGCCGCGGCTGCGGCCGCGGCCGCGGCTGCGCGACGTCGACCTGGACGGCCACAGCGCACTCGCGCTGCGGCGCTCCCGCATCACGCCGGGGTGACCGCCACCGTCCTGCCCGTCCGCACCGACTCCTGCGCCGCGAGCACGATCGACAGCGTCCGCAGCCCGACTCCGACGTCCGGCTGCGGCTGCTCGCCCGACGCCACGGCCGCCAGGAACGTCCGGAGCATCGGCAGATCGTGGTCGGGTCCGTACCGGAGTTCGATCGGCCGGCCCCCGACCGCGTCGAGCCCGCGAGCAGCCGCCCCGAAGAAGTCCACCGACACCGTGCCGCCGGTCCCGGCGACGTCGAGCGTCAGTCCACCCCACACCGGTGACGTGTCCGGTCGGCTCCACGAGCAGTCGATCGCCGCGATCGTGCCGTCGTCGTACGTGATGGTCACCAGGCCCGCGGTCTCGGCGTTCGCTCGGTCCGCGTGCAGCACCCGGTTGGCGACGGCGGTGACGGACACCGGCGCCGCGCCGGTCAGCCCGTCGATCAGGTCGGCGACGTGCACGACGTGGTCGACGAGGGCGCCGCCTCCGCTCGACCGGACGTCGGTGAACCAGTCCCGGGCGAGGGGCAGCATGCCGTTGTTCGCGCCGCGCACCGAGAACACCGTGCCGAGTGCGCCCGAGTCCCGCGTCGCGCGCAGCCGGTCGAACGCCGCGGCGAAGCGCACCGGGAACGCCATCATGAGCAGCACCCCGGCGCGGTCCGCTGCATCGCGGATGGCGAGGCCGTCCTGCCACGAGGTCGCGAGCGGCTTCTCGCAGAGCACGTGTGCCCCCGCTGCCGCCACGAGCTCGACGTGCTCGCGGTGCCGGGCGTTCTCGCTCGTGACGATCACCGCGTCCGGACCCCAGGCGAGCAGCTCGTCGACGGAGTCCGCGTACCCGACGCCGAGCGCGCGTGCCAGTTCGGCTCCGCGCAGGTCGCCGAGTTCCGTCCCCGTCGAGGTGCCGTCCGGATCCGTGCCGCGGACCTCGACGTCCGGCATCGCCGCCAGGGCACCGAGGTAGCTGATGGCGTGCGTGTGGGCGAAGGAGAGCACCCCGACCCGGAGCGTCACCGCGACACCTGCACCGGCTGGCCGGACTCGATCGAGGCGATCGCCGCGTTCGCGATCCGCACCGCAGCGACGCCGTCGTCCACGGTCACCCGGGGCGGTGCACCACCGTCGAACGCGGCGAGGAAGTCGGCGAGCTCCAGCGCGTACGGGTCGTCCGCCGGGTCGACCGTCGGCAGGAAACCGTCCACGGAGGCCGGTGCCGCGAGGTCACTGCGGGTGTCCTCCTCGGCCCGGGACGAGTGCGACAGGCTGCCGAGCGTCCCGGTCACCGAGTACTCGGTCGTGAAGGCGAGGTGCTGCGGCCCCCACAGCCCGGCGACGTGGCTGATCGCGCCCGATTCGTGCGTGAGCAGGACGTGCGCCGCCTCGACCGGCTCCGCCTCGGAACCCGCGCGGACGCTCACCGCCGACACCCGGGTCACCTCGCCCGCCACCCAGCGCGCGATGTCGAGGTCGTGGATCATCTGGTCCATCACGATCCCGCCCGACAGCGCGCGGTCGCCGAACCAGGGGACGTGGGTGGGGAAGGCACCGGACCGCGAGAACCGCAACACCGCCAGGTCGCCCAGGAGGCCCGTGGTCGCGGCTTCGTGCAGGCGCGCGTACGCGGGGAACCAGCGCACCACCTGGGCCGGGTAGAGCTGCACGCCTGCGTCCGCAGCGCGCGCCGCCAGGTCCGCCGCGTCCGCGTCGGTCCGGGCCAGCGGCTTCTCGGAGACGACGTCCTTGCCGGCCGCGATCGCCACACGGACGACCTCGGCGTGGGCGTGCGTCGGGACCACCACGTCGACGACGTCGACCCCGGCGAGGAGTTCGTCGAGGCTGTCGGCGACGGTGATCGTGCTGCCCTCGGCCCGGGCGGTGTCGGTGAACGCGGCGACGAGTTCATGGGCGCCCTCGCGAGCGTGCACCACCACGTCGCCCAGGCGGAGCAGCCCGGGCAGGTGGGCGACGGAGATGCCGCCCGCGCCGACGAGCCCGATGCGTTTGCGGGCGGGGGTCTCCGACTGCGACGTCATGGGGTCAGCGTAGGAGATGCGGTGGGACGAGGGGCACGGTCAGCCGAGCCAGCCAGGGGCGGCGAAGAGCTCCTCGAGCTCACGCAGCAGTCGGGTCGTGTGGAAGCCGTCGGCAGCGGCGTGGTCGACGTGCAACGCCAGCGGCAGCAGCGTCCGGTCACCAGCGGTCCGGTACCCGCCGAGCGTGATGATCGGCAGCAGGTGGTCCCAGCCGTCGCGCACCTGCAACGAGAAGCCGGTGAACGATGCTCCCGGCAGCGTCGAGACGTCGAAGACGTTGCCGGGCCGGTCGTCCTGCGGGAACATCCGGGTGTCGTCCCGGTACTGCGCCATCGTCGACACCGCGGCGTCGTGGAAGGTGCCGAAGTCCTCGTCGTACGGCACGACGAGGGCGGAGAACGTCTCGGTGTCCGGGTGGAACACGGTGAACATCGGGTGGACACGGTCCCACACGGCGGGGGAGCCGTCCTCCAGCAGCTGCATCCGGAACTCGTCGTGCCGGTTCACCACGGTCGCGATCGCCCAGAGCTGCGACGCGTAGGTCCGACGGCCGGTTGCTCGGATGCGCTCGACGAAGGCGGTGACGTCGAGTTCGACGGTCACCTCGTACGCGCAGGGCACGCGGTGCCGGTAGTGCTCGAAGTGCTCCCGGCGGGGCCACTGGTCGACGTCGATCGCCCGGAGTTCGGTCATGGCTCCACCCTCGTGCGGGATCGCTTCCCTACGGTGGAGCCATGCCGACGCTCGAACGTGTTCCCGCCCTGGTCGCCACCGGATTCCTCGCGATCCCCGTCGCCGAAGCCCTGGTCGCGTTGCCGACCGAGGTCGTCATGAAGATCGAGGGAGCCCCGATCGACGCCGACCTGGCCGACACCGCCGCGTTCTCGGAGGCGTACGGCTACCCGCTGGCCGGCGGCGCCAACTGCATCGTCGTCGCGGGGAAGCGCGGCGACGAGGTCCGCTACGCCGCCTGCGTCGTCCTCGCATCGACCAAACTCGACGTCAACCGCGTCGTGAAGCAGCTGCTCGACGTCCGCAAGGCGAGCTTCGCCCCGATGGACGAAGCGGTCGAGCTGACCGGCATGGAGTACGGCGGCATCACCCCGATCGGGCTGCCGTCCTCGTGGCCGCTCTACATCGACGCGCGCGTCCTCGACGCCCCCGAGGTGGTCATCGGTGCCGGTCGTCGCGCCGCCAAGCTGTTCCTGCCCGGCGCCGCACTCACCGCGCTGCCGAACGTGACCGTGGTCGAGGGTCTGGCGACCGAACCGGTCAGTCCGACGGCCGGATGAGGCAGAACGGGTGCCCCGCGGGGTCGAGGTAGACGCGGAACGTCTCCGTGCCCGACCCCGTCGCCGTCGCACCGATCGCGAGCACCGCGGCCTCGCCGTCGTCCAGGTCGTCGACCTTCACGTCGAGGTGGCTCTGCTGCGGGACCGTCTGCCCCGGCCAGTCCGGCGCCCGGTAGTCGTCGACCTGCTGGAACGCCAGGATCGGACGGTGGTCGGTGAACGGGAGGGCGAGCTCCGCCCAGTCCTCGTCGAAGCCGACGATCTCCCCGCCGAGCAGCTCGGCGTAGAAGCGGGCGAGGGCGCGGGTGTCCGGGCAGTCCAGGACGACGACGTCGAGTGTGCCGATCATGGCCGACACGGTAGACCCATCAGCGTGCGGCGGTCAGGGCCTTCGTGATCCGCTGCAACGAGACGGTCTCGGCGGTCCCGAGTTCCTGCGCGAACAGGCTGAGCCGGAACTCCTCGAGCATCCACCGAGCGTGCACGAGTTCCGGGTGCGCCCCGACCGCGGGCGGGAAGGTGCCGCCGGCATCGGTGTAGCGGTCGGTCGCCACGGTCACCTCGCGCATCCAGGTCGCGTCGCGTCCGGGGTTCTGCAGCAGCTTCTGCACGCGCGCCTCGATGCCCTGCAGGTACACGCGGATGCGGCGCAGTCGGTCGAGCCCCGCGACGGCGACGAACCCCGGGAACACCAGGCGCTCCATCTGCTGTCGCATGTCGCTGAGGGCGGCGAGCAGCGACATCGAGTTCGCCTGCTTGAGTGCTCGTTCGGCGGAGCGCTGTGCGGCCAGGACGGCCGCGACCTCGGACACCGCGGTGAACATCGTGTCGACGACGGAGGCTGACACGGCATCGCGGACCGTCTCGAACTCGGCCTTCGTGAAGACGAGGCCGTCCGGGTGGGCCCGACGGATGCCGGCGTCGACCACGGCGGCCAGCACGTCGTCGAACAGCGCGGCGGTCGACGGGTAGGGGCTGGCGGCGAGCGCGAGTTTCTCCTGCGCGGTCAGGTGCGACTGGATGTACGACACGGGCGACGGCACCGCGTGCATCACCAGACGGCGGACCCCGGCGGGCATCCGGACGACGCGGTCGGACGGGGTGGCGAGCAGCTGCACGCCGACGGTCGCCTTCGGACCGGTGCCTTCCTCGACCAGGGACGGGTACGCGCGGATGACGCCGCCGGCCTGCTTGGTGTCGAGGGTCTGCGGCAGGTCCTGGTCGGGCCAGGCGGTGAGTCCGGACTGTTCCAGCGGGCGACCGGCGCCGGCGGAGGCGACGCGAGCCGCGCCTCCGGTCCGTCCCGCGCCCTTCGCCGTGGCGGAGGCGACGCTCTGCTGGGTCCGGTCCTTGAGCTTGGTCTGCAGGGCCGACAGGTCCTTGCCGGTCTCGACCCGGCGACCACGCTCGTCGACCACGGCCCACGTCGGCAGCAGGTGCGCGGGGACACGGGACAGGTCGAAGTCGGACTCGGAGACCGGCACGTAGGTCATGCGCTGGATCGCCTTGGCGAGGGTGGCGCGGAACGACTCCGTCGGCTCGGTCGGGGCGTCGTCGGGCAGCTCGGCGACGATCTTCTCGGCCCAGTCGGCAGCGGGCACGACGTTCTTGCGGATCTGCTTCGGCAGCGACTTGATGAGCGCGGTGACGAGTTCCTTGCGGAGGCCGCGCACCTGCCAGTCGAAGCCCTCTTCACGCATCCGCGGCAGGAGCGCGAGGGGGACCTGCACGCTGACCCCGTCGTCCTGTGCGCCGGGCTCGAAGCGGTACTGGATGGCGAGACGCTGGTCGCCGCTCCGCCACTGGGTCGGGTACTCGACGTCGTCCTCGGCGGCCTCGGCCGCTGATTCGTCCAGCAGGTCCGACCGGCGCATCGTGAGCAGGTCCGGCTGCTCGCGGCGAGTGGTCCGCCACCACCCCTCGAAGTCGCGGGTCGTGGCGACGTCGGCCGGGATCCGGGCGTCGTAGAACTCGTAGACGTTCTCGTCGTCGAGCAGGATGTCCCGGCGGCGGGTGCGTTCCTCGAGCTGCTCGAGTTCCTTGCGGAGCTTCCGGTTGGCGCGGTCGAAGGCCTGCTGCGATTCCCACTCGCCCTCGACCAGGGCGTGCCGGATGAAGAGTTCACGGGAGTGTTCCGGGTCGATCCGCGAGTACTGCACGCGTCGGCGCTGCACGATGGGGACCCCGAACAGGGTCACCCGCTCGTGGGCGACGACCGCCCCCTGCTTCTTCTCCCAGTGCGGTTCGCCGTAGGTGCGCTTGAGCAGGTCGCCGGCGAGCGGCTCCACCCAGGCGGGGTCGATCCGGCCGACGGTCCGGGCGAACAGCCGGCTGGTCTCGACGAGCTCGGCGGCCATCACGGCGTCGGGCTGCTTCTTCGCGAGCACGCTGCCCGGGAACACCACGAACCGGGTGTTCCGGGAGCCGAGGTAGTCGCGCTTCTCGCGGTCCCGCAGCCCGATCTGGCTGAGGAGTCCGGCGAGCAGTGCGCGGTGCACGGCGTCGCCGTCGTCGGAGCGGGACTGCCCGACTCGGACGTCGACCTGCTTCGCGGCACGGGAGAGCTGCCGGTACAGGTCCTGCCACTCGCGGATGCGCAGGTAGTTCAGGAACTCGGCCTTGCACAGCCGGCGGAACGCGCTCGACGAGAGTTCCTCCTGCTGGTCCTCGATGTGGTTCCAGAGGTTCAGCAGGGTCAGGAAGTCGCTCGTCGGGTCGGCGAAGCGGGCGTGCAGCTGGTCGGCGTGCGCGCGCTTCTCGAGCGGGCGCTCGCGGGGGTCCTGGATGCTCAGGGCGCTGACGATCGCGATGACCTCGCGTCCGACGCCCTGCCGTCCGGCCTCGAGCACCATCCGACCGAGCCGGGGATCGATCGGCAGCCGGGTCAGCTGTCGCCCGGACTTCGTGATGCGGCCGTCCTGGTCGACGGCACGGAGCTCGCGGAGCAGGTCGAGGCCGTCCTTCACGCCCCGGCTGTCCGGCGGCTGCAGGAACGGGAACGACTCGATGTCCCCGAAGCCGAGCGAGATCATCTGCAGGATCACCGCGGCGAGGTTCGTGCGGAGGATCTCGGGGTCGGTGTACTCGGGGCGTCGGCCGAAGTCGTCCTCGGAGTAGAGCCGGATCGCGATGCCGGCACTCGTGCGGCCCGCTCGACCGGAACGCTGGCTGGCGCTGGCCTGCGAGATCGCCTCGATCGGCAGGCGCTGCACCTTGGCCCGCGGGGAGTACCGCGAGATGCGCGCCGTCCCGGTGTCGATCACGTACTTGATGCCGGGCACGGTCAGTGAGGTCTCGGCGACGTTCGTGGCGAGCACGACACGACGGCGGATGCCCGGGGTGTGGCGGCGCTCGAAGACCCGGTGCTGATCGGCCGCGGACAGGCGGCCGTACAGCGGCAGGACCTCGGTGCCCGGGTAGCGCTTGCCCTCGATCGCGTCCTGCGCGTCGCGGATCTCGTTCTCGCCGGACAGGAACACGAGCACGTCGCCCGGGTCCTCCTGCGCCAGCTCGTCGAGGGCGTCGGTGATGCCCTGCAGGGTGTCGCGGTCGTCGGCTGCGTTGCCGCTGTCACCGGTGCGGGAGTCCGACTCGTCGTCGGCGTCGTCGTCCTGGTCTTCGGCGACGAGGGGGCGGTACCGGATCTCGACCGGGTAGGTGCGGCCGGACACCTCGATGATGGGGGCGTCGTCGAAGTGCTTCGAGAACGACTCCGGGTCGATCGTCGCACTCGTGATGATGAGCTTCAGGTCGGGGCGACGGGGGAGCAGCCGCTTCAGGTAGCCGAGCAGGAAGTCGATCGTCAGGGACCGCTCGTGCGCCTCGTCGATGATGATCGTGTCGTACCGCTTCAGGTCGCGGTCGAAGTGGATCTCGTTCAGCAGGATGCCGTCGGTCATCAGCTTCACGCGGGTCTCGGAGCTGACCTTGTCGGTGAACCGGACCTGGTAGCCGACGAGCCCGCCGAGCTCCCCGCCGCCCAGTTCTTCCGCCACGCGCTCGGCGATGGTCCGTGCCGCGATCCGGCGGGGCTGGGTGTGCCCGATGTGCTCACGACCGAGCTCGAGGCAGATCTTCGGCAGCTGCGTGGTCTTGCCCGAGCCGGTGGCCCCGGCGACGATGACCACCTGGTTGTCACGGATGGCGGCCGCGATGTCGTCCCGCCGCTGCGAGACCGGCAGTTCGGGCGGGTACGTGATGACGGGCAGCGGAGAAGACATGAGCATTCCAGGATACAGGCGCGCCGGGCGGCTGGTGCGTCAGGCGATCTGCTGGGCCAGGGCGTCCGCCGACCGGGACGGCAATTCGCACACCCGGTCGTGGCAGACGTACGCGGCAGGGTCGAGCACGTCGCGACCCTCGAACAACGAGAACCCCGCCTCGGCCCAGTCGCGTGCCTGCTCCGGCGTGGTGGTGGCGACGACCGTGCCGGGGCGCCGAGCACGGTGTGCCACGGCTCGCATCGGGTCGTCGGTGCCGCTCGTGACGACGACGACCTCGCGCGACGGCCGTTGCAGGGCGAGGGCGACACCGAGGGCGTCAGCGTGACCGAGGGGTCGCTCCGTCCCGGTGCGGGCGCGGTCGGCGACGAGTCGTGCCGCGGCGACCCGCAGTGCCCCGTCGCCCGTCAGCGCCCCGAGTGTCGCGGCGGCCGACGCCAGCGCCACGGTGCCGGACCGCATCGCGGTCTGCGGCTGTTCGCCCGTGGCCGTCCCCGCGGCGGCGAGCACCGGGTCGACGTCGAAGCGCTCGGCCAGGCCGTCGTCGACCAGCGAGCGTGCGACGGTCGCGTAGGAGACCTCGCCCGTCACCAGGGCCAGTTCGAGCAGCCCTTCGGCGAGCAGTCCGACGTCCTCGACGGTGGCCGGAGCAGAGGACGCCCCGCGCGGTGTGCTCGACCGCACCGTCACGTGGCCGTCCTGCACGTGAGCGGCGAGGACCGCGTCGGCCGCTCCCCGCGCGAGCGCGACGAGTTCCGGGTCACCGTGCCGTGCGCCGGCGATCGCCAGCCCCCGGATCGCCAGGCCGTTCCAGCCCGTGAGGACCTGGTCGTCCAGCGGTGGCGGGTCGAGCTGGGCGCGCTCGGCGACCGGTCGGCGGTACCACTCGCCCTCGACCCGACGGCCGTCGATGGTCGACTCGCTGTCCTGCGCGGCGACGAAAGCCCCGTCGGCACGGCGCAGGGTGTCCCGGAGGAAGTCCGCGATGCCGCGGGCCTGCTCGGCCCCCGCGACGGCGAGCAGCCCCGCGTTGTCGTAGAGCATCCGTTCGTAGTGCGGCACGCTCCAGTCGCGTTTGGTGGCGTACCGGAAGACGCCGCCGTCGGCGTCGGTCAGCTCGGACGCGCGGATCGCGTGCAACGACCGGTCGAGCAGCCCGTCGGCCTCGGCGTCACCGTCGGCCGCCGCGTCGGCGAGGAACTCGAGCAGCGGCGTGCTCGGGAACTTCGGCGCGCCGCCGAAACCGCCGTAGGTGGTGTCCTCTGCCTGGGACAACTGGTCCGTGACGGCCCGGATGGCGTCGACGGACGGGAGGCCCGGGTCGGCTCCGGCACCGCCCTCGCCCGAGCGGGCGGTCGCGTCCGCCACGGCGCCCTGTCGGATCGCCGTCGCGATGGCCGAGGCGTTCGCGTCGACCTCGTGCCGACGCTCGGTCCAGGCGTCGAGCACCGCGGCCAGGATCTGCCGGAACGCTGGGACCTGCCCGACCGGAGTGGGTGGGAAGTACGTCCCCGCGAAGAAGACGTGGCCGTCGGGCGTCAGGAACGTCGTCAGCGGCCAGCCGAGCTGTTGCGTGAACGCACTGGCCGACGCCATCAGGCTCGCGTCGACGTCCGGCCGTTCTTCGCGGTCGACCTTCACCGACACGAAGTCCCGCCGGAGCAGCTCGCCGATCTCCGGGTCGGCGAAGCTCTCGCGCGCCATGACGTGGCACCAGTGGCACGTGGCGTACCCGACGGACACCAGCACCGGGACCCCGCGCTCGCGCGCTTCGGCGAACGCCTCGGGACCCCACTCGCGCCAGTCGACGGGGTTGTCGGCGTGCAGACGCAGGTACGGGCTGACCGAGGTGCCGAGGCGGTTGTCGTTCATGGCTCCAGCGTGCCCGCCTGCGACTGGGGGGACCACCGCCCCGGGACATCTGTGGACGGGACGCCCGCTCTGCACAGGCCGAGCGGGGAGATCAGCGCTCGAGCCACCCCGTGATCGACGCGAGCCGTGCGGCCACCTGGGCGGGGCCCTGGCCGTCGGTGTCCACCCGGGTGACCGTCTCCGCGGTGGCCGAGTCGAGCCTCCCGGCCGTCCGCGTGCTGTGCGCGAGCTGCGACTGCGGGACCGCACCACCCGCTCGTCGTGCGAGCCGGTCAGCGGTCGCGCCGTCGGATGCGCGGAGCAGGACGACGCGCACCAGCGGATCGTCGCCCATCGCCGCAGCGAGGCGCTCGTGCTCGAGCACGGACACGGTGTTCGTGTAGACGAGCCGGTGGTGACCGATCGCCCGGTAGCCGGCCCAGATCATGGCCAGGTTCCGCTCGGCCAGGTGCGCCTCGGGGTGTTCGACGTGCGGTGCCGGGTGGGCGAGGTCGAGCACGTCGCCCTCGATCACCGCGTGCCGGACGTCCGCCGCGACGAGCAGGTCGTGCAGTGCCTCGGCCGCCGTGGACTTGCCCACGCCGGAACGTCCGCCGATGAACAGGACCTCGGACCGGAGCACCGGGTCAGCCCAGGTTGAGGGAGAGGAGCGCGAGTGCGGCATCCTCGGGGCCGTAGTCGAACAGGTGCTCCCAGAACGGGTCGTCGGCCCACGGGACGTCGCCGTCGGCAGGGGTGGCGTGGGCGGTCTCGACGAGCCATGCCAGCTCCGGGGCGACGGCGGTCCGGAACTCCGGAGGTTCCCAACCCAGGGCTCGTGCTGCCGTGGTGTCGAGGACGAACGGCGACGGCGACGACCAGGGCGTGCCGCCCACGAAGGCGGGCGCGTCCTCGTCGAGCAGGACCTCGTCGAACCGGTGGTCCAGGTGTCCGGCGATCGTGCGGACGATCTCGAGCACGGTCGGGGCAGCGGCGTCCGCGACGTTGAGGATCCGGCGGTCCGGTGCGTCCGCCACGAGGCGGACGAGCGAACCGATGCCGCTCGCCGCCGTCGTGTGGTCGACGCCGCGGCCGTGGTCGGCGAGCAGGATGCGCTCCCGGCCGTCGAGCACACGGCGGACGACGAACCACTCCCGCGGGCGGCCGATGCCGACGCCGTACACCTTCGACGGGCGGAGCACGGTGACCGGGGCGCCGTGGTCGAGCAGGACCTGTTCGGCTGCCACCTTCGCGGCGCCGTACCCGTCACGACTCGTCGGGTCGCCGTCCCCAGCGGCGACCGTGGGCTGGATCTCGGTGACCGCGCCGCCGAACACCGGCTTGTCGAGCGAGTTCGCGTGCCGACCCTGCTCGTCGGCGTAGACGGCCTTCGACGAGACGAAGACCGTCGAGCCGACGTCGTCGAGGAACGGCAGGAGCTGCTGGGCGTCGTCGCGCGTCGCGCCGACGGTGTCGACGAGCAGGTCGGCTCCGGGGCGGAGCAGGTCGCGCAGGACGGACCGGTCGCGGCGGTCACCGGACGTGCACGTGGCGCCGGAAGCGGTCAGCGCATCCGCTGCGGGGCCGCCTCGGCGTGCGAGGACGTCCACCTGCCAGTCGTCGCCGCCGCGGCCGGAGGCGTCGAGGAGCGCACGTGCGACGGCCGAGCCGATCCCGCCGGTGCCGCCGAGGATGACCGCGCGTCTGGTGCTCATGGTGCAACGGTAGTGCGGCAGGCGCGGCCGTCGTTCCGCGATCGGTTCCGTCAGGAGGCGAGCTGCTCGCGCCGCCACCAGTCGGCGAGCGAACCGTCGTAGACCTTCACCCGGTCGTGCCCGAGCACCGTCAGGGCGAGGGCGTCGACGCACGCGGCGCTGCCCACCCCGCAGTACGTGACGATCTCGTCGGCACCGATCACCGCGGCGAAGGCCCGCTCGAGTTCGGCACCGCGCAGGTACGCGTTCGTCTCGGGGTCCACCAGTGTGTCCGCCGTGATCGGGGTGCTGCCCGGCACGATCGGCGGGTGGTCGTCGCCGAGGGCGGCCCAGGGCGCGGCGAACACCAGGGACGCCGGTTCTTCGCCGGAGACCGCTCGGGTGACACGGTCGTGGTCGGCCCAGAGCGCACGTTCTTCGCCGGCCAGGAACGCGCCGGCATCGGGGTCGGACGGTGCCGCGGGGGTGCGGAGTGCGCCCACGCGGACCGGGCGGCCCTCGTCGCGCCACTTCGTGAAGCCACCGTCGAGCACCGCGACCGAGTCGAAGCCGAACGATCGGAAGATCCACCACAGGCGTGCCGACCACTCACCGACGCTGTCGTCGTAGACCACGACGGTCGAGGTGTTCGTCACGCCGAGCTGCGCCGCGGCGACCTCGAAGCGCTCGGCGCCGGGGCGGGTGAACGGGACGTCGGCGTCGGCGGCGGAGAAGTCGTCGATCAGGTCGGCGAAGCGGGCACCGGGCACGTGGCCGCGCTGCTCGTGGGCGTCCCGCCCGGGGAGCCAGGTGGTGTCGAACCCGGCCCCGACCGTGTGCACCGAGGCGTCGAGCACGACGAGCTCGTCAGCACCGAGGTGGTCTGCGAGCCACTGCGTCGACACGAGTGGTGAGGTCAGGACGGGGGCCATGCCGCACACCATAATCCGCACCCCTGACGTGGGCCAGAGTCGTGGACACACGGCGCAACCGGGGGTGGGGGCGGGGTGGCGCTGCTGACGCGGAACGACGATGTCGTCGTCGTACGACATCGACTCCGTCGCATCCGCGCGTGTGCAACTGTCGGCGCGTGCACGGAGCGACGATGTCGTCGTCGTACGACGTCGACGATGTCGTTCGGCGTTGGCACCCCCGCCGACGCTCGCCCCCGCCGACGCCCCTCCGGCACGCACGACGGCCCGCCCCGGCAGAACCGGAACGGGCCGAAGACGCGGAGCGAACCGCCGGCGTCAGTGCGCCGCGGCGGGGATGCTCCCTGTCGTCGCGGACCCGGCACGTGCGAGCCGCTCGACCCGCACCGACTGCCGGTTGATGAGCAGTCCGCCGGCCAGGGCGACGAGCACGAGCACGCCGGCCGAGATGCCGAACGCCACGTGGTACCCGTCGAGCGTGGCCTGGGCCTGCTGCAGTTTGGTCGGGGCGGCGGTCAGCCCGGACAGGCTGTTCGACACCACGTCGGCGAAGATCGTCGACAGCAGCGCCGTGCCGATTGAGCCACCGATCTGCTGCATGGTGTTGACCGTCGCCGAGGCCACACCGGCATCGGCCCGGGCGACCCCGGTCGTCGCGGTGTTCATCGCGGACGAGAAGATCGTGCCCATGCCGAGGCCGATCACGATCAGCGCCGGCAGGACGGTGCCCGCGTAGGAGCTGTCCAGGTCGGTGCGGAGCAGCAGGAGGAGCCCGGTCGCGGCGACCAGGCCACCGGCGAAGATGAGCACCTTCGGCCCGACGCGCGGCAGCAGGCGGCCACCGATCTGCGTCGCCGAGATCATGATCGACAGCGGCATCGGCAGGAACGCGAGACCGGTCTGCAGCGAGCTGAAGCCGAGGGTCTGCTCCAGGTAGTAGGTGAGGAACAGGAAGATGCCGAACATGCCGATCGCGACCAGACCGATCGCGATGAACGAGCCGCCGCGGTCACGGTCGAGCACGACGCGCAGGGGCAGCAGCGGGTGGGCGACGCGGGTCTCGATGAACACGAACGCGGCGATCAGCACGACACCGCCGGCGAGCATGGCGATCGTGACGGGGGAGTCCCAGCCGTTCGTCTCGGCGTTCGAGAAGCCGTAGACGACGCCGACGAGCCCGAGCGTGATGGTGATGACCCCGAGGACGTCGATGCGCGGACGCTCGACCTTCGGCGGCTTCTCCATGAAGACGAGGGCGCCGATCACGCCGAGCACGGCGAAGACGACGTTGACGTAGAGGCACCAGCGCCACGAGGCGTACTCGGTCAGCACGCCGCCGAGCAGCAGGCCGATGGCCGCACCCGAGCCGGCGATGGACCCGAAGATGCCGAACGCGCGACCGCGTTCCTTGGGGTCGCGGAACGTGGTGGTCAGCATGCCGAGTGCGGACGGGGCGAGCAGTGCGCCGAAGACACCCTGCAGCGCGCGGGCCGCGACGAGCAGGCCGAACGAGTCGGCCAGGCCACCGAGCACCGAGGCGACGGCGAAGCCGACCAGCCCGATGATGAAGGTGTTCTTGCGGCCGAACAGGTCGCCGAGACGACCGCCGAGCAGCAGCAGCGAGCCGAACGCCAGCGAGTACGCGGTGACGATCCACTGTCGCTGGTCGGTGCCGAAGTCCAGGTCGGCCTGGGCCGAGGGCAGGGCGATGTTCACGATGGTCGCGTCGAGCACGACCATCAGCTGTGCGAGGGCGATGACCGCCAGGGCGATCCAGCGGTGGTTGCTCTTGGCGGGGGTGGTGCCCGGAGTCGTGGGTGCGGTCCCGGTGGGGGTCGGCACGGTGTGTTCTGCCGTCACGGCAGCCTCCTTCGAGAAGGTTGGAGGGTGGGGTGGAGATGCGCGCCGTCGGGCACTCCCGAGATGTGGTGGTGACGAAACCGGATGCGAGGCATCCGTTTGTGGTCAGTGTAGACCGAAACGGAAGGAGGGCATCCACTTGTTCCCAGAAAGTGCAACTACGGTCGGATCGTGAGCACCACCGACTCCGTGTCCGACCTCGAGCGACCGCTGCGCGCCGACGCTGCGCGCAACCGCGAGCTGATCCTGCAGACGGCGCGCAAGTGCTTCGCCGAGCGCGGCCTCTCCGTCACATTGAACGACATCGCGCACGAGGCCGGCGTCGGGGTCGGCACCGTCTACCGACGGTTCGCCGACAAGGACTCCCTGATCGAGGCGCTGCTCGCCACCAAGTTCGAGGCCATGAACGACGCCGCAGCGCGCGCCGCGGACGTGTCCGACCCGCGTGAGGCGCTCCGGGTGTACCTGATGGGCGTCTTCGCGTTCCGTGCACGCGACCGAGCCCTCGCCGACGCCATCGTCCGTGCCGGCAAGGCCCGTCCGTCCATCGTGCAGGAGCGCGACCGGCTCGAACGCCAGGTCGCCGCGATCATCGGCCGTGCCGAGACCGCCGGCGTCGTCCGCCCCGGCTTCGATTACCGGGACCTGCCGATGCTCACCGCGATGGTCGGTGCGGTCGCCGACGCCACCCGCGAACACGACCCGGACGCCTGGCGCCGCTACGCGGAACTCCTGATCCAGGGCGTCCTGCCGGGCTCGGACGACACCGCGCCGATGCTCGGCGACCCGCTGGACCGCGAGTCGATCGAGCGCGCGCTGCACGCGCAGTCCTGACCACCGCCGGACTGGAGGCCCGTGGCGGCGTCGCCACGCGCCTCCAGTCCGGCGGTGGTCGCCACCAGAGCGCCCAGCGCGACGGGCGCGGCGAGCCCGGCCAGACCGGCTACAGCCAGCTGGGGACCCAGTAGTGCGACCGGACGAAGTCCCACGGCACCTGCATCGCCGTCCACATCGGGTACCAGTAGACCGAGGCCAGCACGACGACGCCCAGGTACACGCCGACCCACAGGATCGCACGCGACCGGCGTGACCGTTCGTCGCTCCGCCTGCCGAGCACCAACCCGATCGCGGCGGCCAGCGCCATCACCATGTAGGGCTCGAACGCGATCGTGTAGAACTGGAACACCGTCCGGTCGACGTACATCAGCCAGGGCAGGTACCCCGCCGCGACGCCGAGCAGGACGAAGCCGTACTCCCACTTCCGACGCAGGATCCAGAGCACGAGCAGCGCCACCGTGGCGATGACCGAGGCGTACCAGATGAACGGGTTCGCGATGCCGGTGATCGCCTCGCCGCAGCGGTTCGCCCAGCAGCCGTCCTGTCCGGCGTCCGTGCCGACGTAGAACATCGACGTGGGGCGCTGCATCACGAGCCAGAGCAGCGGGTTCGCCTGGTACGAGTGCGGGGTGTGCAGCCCGATGTTGAAGGCGTAGATCTCCGACTGGTAGTGCCACCAGTTCTGCAGGCTGTCCGGCACCCAGGCGAGCAGCCCGGTCCAGCGTTCGCCGCCCGAGGACAGCCAGTTGCGGTCCCATCCGTCCTTCGACACGAACCAGCCGGTCCACGACGCCACGTAGGTCACCGCGGCGATCGGCACGGTCAGCAGGAACGACACCGGTGCCTGCTGCAGCAGCGCGCTCGACGACCAGAACTCGACCCCGGCGCGGCGGCGCATCATCATGTCGCTGAGCACGGAGTACACGGCGAAGAACGCCAGGAAGTACACCCCCGACCACTTCGTCGCCGCTGCCAGCCCCAGGGCCAGGCCCATCGCGAACAACCACGGCCGCCACCAGAACACCGGCCCCCACAGGGTGGTCCGACCGGCGGCGGTACGGGCGGCGACCCACTCGTCGAGCCGCCGTTGACCCTGCCGTCGGTCGAGCAGCAGCGCCCCGAACCCGAGGATGACGAAGAAGGTCAGGATCCCGTCGAGGAGCGTCACCCGCGACATCACGATCGCCTGCCCGTCGATCGCGAGCAGGAAGCCGGCGAGCGTGCCGATCATCGTCGAACGGAACAGCGACCGGGCGATCACCGCGGTGAGGAACACCGTCGCGATGCCGAGCACGGCCACGGTGAAACGCCAGCCGAACGAGTTGTCCGCCCCGAACAACAGCATCCCGAGGCCGATGAGGTACTTGCCGAGCGGCGGGTGCGCGATGAACTCCGCGGCGCTCGTGAAGATGTCCGTCTCACCGCGCACGAACCGGTCGTCGGTCGTCGGGGCGGTGTCACCGCTCGGGTTCGCGGGCCAGGTGCCCTCGTACCCGAGGTGCACGATCGACCAGCCGTCCTTGACGTAGTACGTCTCGTCGAACACGAGCGAGTGGGGGGTGCCGAGGTTCACCAGCCGCAGCACGGCGGCGAGGAGCGTCACCGCGAGCGGACCCGTCCACCGCCACACGGCGACCCGCTGCGACGTGGAGAGCACCCGCCCCCACCAGTCGTCCAGGCGCGAGCCGACCGGCCCGTCGGGCACGGCCGTGCGGTCGTCGGTCAGCTCGCTGGTCATCGCTGAGCATCCTACGGATCGACCGTATGTCCCCGCTGCGACGGGGGTGCGGGGACAATGGGTGCGTGATCGTCCTCGCAGCAACGCCCATCGGCAACCTCGGGGACGCCTCGCGCCGTCTCGTCGAGACCCTCTCCAACGCCACGGTCGTCGCGGCGGAGGACACCAGGACCGCCATCCACCTGATGCGCGCCCTGGGCATCGAGAACCGTCCGCGGCTCATCGCCCTGCACGAGCACAACGAACGGGCGAAGGCGTCCGAGGTCGTCGAGCTCGCCCGCGACGAGGACGTCGTCGTCCTCACCGACGCCGGCATGCCCGCGATCAGCGACCCCGGCTTCCCGCTCGTCGAGGCCGCCGCGGCCGCCGGCGTCACCGTCACCGCCCTGCCCGGGCCGTCGGCCGTGCTCATGGCGCTCGCCGTGTCCGGGCTGCCCACCGACCGCTTCACGTTCGAGGGGTTCCCGACCCGCAAGGCCGGAGAGCGCCGCCGGGCGTTCCAGGCGCTGGCGGGGGAGCAGCGGACGATGGTGTTCTTCGAGTCGCCGCACCGGCTGGCCGAGACCCTGGCGGACATGGCCGTCGGGTTCGGGGGCGACCGCCGCGCCGCGGTCTGCCGCGAGCTCACGAAGCTGTACGAAGAGGTCCGTCGCGGGCCGCTGGACGAACTCGTCACGTGGGCGTCCGAGGGTGTGCGGGGTGAGATCTGCATCGTCGTCGCCGGCGCGGCAGAGGCCACCGAAGAAGCCACGCTCGACGACGGCGTGCGGCTGGTGCTCGAGCGGGTGGCCGCCGGCATGCGCATGAAGGAGGCCGCCGCGGCGGTCGCGGACGCGACCGGGCTGTCGAAGCGCGACCTGTACGAAGGGGCGCTCGCGGCACGCTGAGAGGGGCCCGACACGTTCGCGTCCGCCGGTCTGGAGGCGCGGGGCGGGCCCGTCACGGGCCTCCCGGACCCGGTTCTCCACAGTGCACCGCCGCACGCGTCATCGGAGTTCCGTGCGCCCGTAGGATGGTCCGCATGTCCGCCGGGTCCTCGTTCAGCATCACCACGCCGATCTTCTACGTGAACGACGTGCCCCACATCGGGCACGCCTACACCGAGGTCGCCGCGGACTTCCTCGCGCGCTGGCACCGGCAGCGCGGTGACGACACCTGGCTGCTCACCGGCACCGACGAGCACGGGCAGAAGATCCTGCGCACCGCCTCGGCGAACGACGTCTCGCCCAAGGAATGGGCCGACCGCCTGGTCAACGACGCCTGGAAGCCACTGCTCGACACGGTCGACGTCGCGAACGACGACTTCATCCGCACCACCGACGAACGACACGAGCGCGGCGTGACGGCGTTCCTGCAGAAGCTCTACGACGACGGCTTCATCTACGCCGGCGAGTTCGAGGGCTTCTACTGCGTGGGCTGCGAGGAGTACAAGCAGCCGAGCGACCTGGTCGCCGGCACCGGTGCGTACGAGGGCCAGCAGGTCTGCGCCATCCACTCGATCCCGGTCGAGGTGCTGGCCGAGCGCAACTACTTCTTCCGGATGTCCGACTTCGAGCAGCGCCTGCTCGACCTGTACGAGTCGAACCCGCTGTTCATCCAGCCCGAGAGCGTCCGCAACGAGATCATCTCGTTCGTCAAGCAGGGACTCCGCGACCTGTCGATCTCGCGCTCCAGCTTCGACTGGGGCATCAAGATCCCGTGGGACAGCGACCACGTGCTGTACGTGTGGTTCGACGCCCTGCTCAACTACGTCACGGCGCTCGGCTACGGCACCGACGACGACGAGGCGTTCCGGCGCCTCTGGCCGAGCGTGCACATCGTCGGCAAGGACATCGCCCGCTTCCACGCCGTCATCTGGCCGGCGATGCTCATGGCCGCCGGGCTGCCGGTGCCGGAGCGCGTCTTCGGCCACGGCTGGCTGCTCGTCGGCGGCGAGAAGATGTCCAAGTCGAAGCTGACCGGCATCGCTCCGTCGGAGATCACCGACACGTTCGGGTCCGACGCCTTCCGCTACTACTTCCTGCGCGCCATCACCTTCGGGCAGGACGGCAACTTCAGCTGGGAAGACATCTCGGCGCGCTACCAGGCCGAGCTCGCGAACGGCTACGGCAACCTGGCGTCACGCCTGGTCGCCATGCTGCAGAAGTACTGCGACGGCGAGGTCCCGGAGCGCGGCGCGCTCACCGAGTCCGACCAGGCGATCGACGCCCTGGCCGTCTCGGTCACCGAGCGTGCCGACGCCGCCATCGCTGCCTTCGCCCCGCACGAGGCGATCGCCATCGTGTGGGAGCTCGTCGACGCCCTGAACGGGTACATCACCGAGCAGGCGCCGTGGGCCCTGGCGAAGGACGACGCCAACCGCGAGCGCCTCGGCACGGTCCTGACCACCGCGCTCCGCGGCCTCGGCACCGTCACCGTCCTGCTGTCCCCGGTCATGCCGAAGGCGACCGAGAAGCTCTGGGCCTCGATCGGCGCCGGCGGGTCCGTCGCCGAGCAGCGGGTCGACCGCGCGTTCGAGTGGCAGGCAGCGTCGCACGTGGTGCCGCTCGAGAGCGGGCTCTTCCCCCGGATCGAGCAGGTCTCCGCGTGACCGACGCCGAGTCGCACGTCCGGTCCCGCGGGGACGGGGGGTCCGGTGGCTCGAAGCGCGACCTGACGTACCCGCCGCTGCCGCAGGCGCTCGTCGTGCCGGTGTACGACAACCACACCCACATGGAGATCGCCGACGGTGTCGGCGACGGGGGCGACGGTCCGCTCGAGTACCGCGAGCACCTCGACCGTGCTTCGAGCGTCGGCGTGCGCGGTGTCGTGCAGGTCGGCACGGACCTCGCCACCTCGGAGTGGTCCGCGTCGATCGCCGCTCGGGAGCCCCGGGTCCTGGCGGCCGTCGCGCTGCACCCGAACGAAGCGCCCGTGCTGCAGGAACAGGGGCTGCTCGACGAGCACCTCGCCGGCATCGAACGGCTCGCCGCGCTGCCGCGGGTCCGGGCGATCGGTGAGACCGGTCTCGACTTCTTCCGCACCGGCGAGGACGGCCGCGACGCCCAGGTCCGTTCGTTCGAGGAGCACATCCGCATCGCGAAAGAGCACGACCTCGCGCTGACGATCCACGACCGCGACGCGCACGACGCCGTGGTCGAGGTCCTCGACCGCGTGGGTGCCCCGGAGCGGACCGTGTTCCACTGCTTCTCCGGCGGCCCGGACCTCGCCCGGCTCTGCGCCGAGCGCGGCTGGTACATGTCGTTCGCCGGCACCGTGACGTTCAAGAACGCCGCACTGCTGCGTGAAGCGCTGCTCGTGGCCCCGCGGCACCTGATCATGATCGAGACGGACGCGCCGTTCCTGACGCCCACCCCGTTCCGTGGCCGGCCGAACGCGCCGTACCTCATCCCGCTCACCCTGCGGTCGATGGCGGAGACGCTCGGCACGGACGCCTCGATGCTCGCGGCCCAGATCGCCTCGAACACCGAGCTCGTCTACGGCGCGTGGGACGCCGAGCCCGTGACGGTGGACGAGTAGTCGTGGGTGCCCTGCTCGGCCCGGCGGAGATCCGGGAACTCGCGGCCGAACTCGACGTCACCCCGACGAAGAAGCTCGGCCAGAACTTCGTGCACGACGCCAACACCGTGCGGCGGATCGTGTCGGTCGCCGGCGTGACGCCGTCGGCACGGGTGCTCGAGATCGGCCCGGGGCTCGGGTCGTTGACGCTCGGGCTCACCGAGACCGGCGCGCCCGTCACCGCGGTCGAGATCGACAAGCGCCTGGCCGCCAAGCTCCCGTCGACGGTGTCGTCGATGCAGCCGGACGCCAGGCTGACGGTCGTGCAGCAGGACGCCATGACCGTCGCCGCCACGGACCTCGACATCGAGCCGACGCACCTCGTCGCGAACCTGCCCTACAACATCTCCGTGCCCGTGCTGCTGCACTTGCTCGCGACCTTCCCGTCGATCGAGCGGTCGCTCGTGATGGTGCAGGCCGAGGTCGGGTACCGGCTCGCTGCGGGCCCCGGCAGCAAGGTCTACGGGTCGCCGAGCGTCAAGGCCGCCTGGTACGGATCGTGGAGCACCGCCGGGTTGGTCAGCCGTCAGGTCTTCTGGCCGGTGCCGAACGTCGACAGTGTCCTGGTGGCGTTCGACCGGCACGAGCCCCCGGGGGACGAGCTCCTGCGGTCGCGGGTGTTCACGCTGGTGGACGCGGCCTTCCAGCAGCGACGCAAGATGCTGCGGCAGAGCCTGTCCGGGGTGCTCGGCGGCAGTGCGCACGCGTCCGAGGTCCTGACGGCGGCGGGTATCGACCCGACCGCCCGGGGCGAGGCGATCGGTGTGGACGACTTCGTGCGGCTCGGGCGGACGGTCCTGGCAGCCGCGGAGTAGTCCTCCTCGCGCCTGGCGCCAGCGAAATGCGGAATGTTTCGTGAAGTCCGTTCGATGCTCCTACGGTTGATCGCATCGACCGAGGGGACACCATGCAGCCGACCGAACCACGCCGACCGATCCGCCGCGGCCCGACCGAGGAACAGCTCACAGCGGGTCGTCGGCGCGCCCTGCTCAGCGCGGATCCTGGTCGGCCGCGGGGGCCGAGGATCTTCACCGACGCCGAGCGGCAAGCGCTGTTCGCTCGGACGCCGCGACCTGAAGGCACGTTCGAAGAACGCCGCGAGCGCCGACGGCGTGCGATCGAGTTGATCGATCCGGACTGCCGAGCCGAGCCCATCGCGCGCATCCGCCAGGCACGCTGATCGTGTTCGAGCGACTCAGATCCGGTGAGTTCGACGAGCATCGGGTACTGGAGTTCGACGGATGTACCAGCAGGCCGGATGTCGTGCTCGTCGAGACGAGTTTCATCGAATGCGTGCTGCACCGTGCGGAGCCGCAGCACGTCGGGGCGTCAGCGTTCAAGGGACTGCAGGCTGCACGTCGCCATGTGGCCGCATGGCGAGACCTGCTGCGGTCGACGCAACTGCACTGGGTCGGGATCGATGACGTCAGCGATGGAGTCCCAGGGCTGATCGAGGAGTTCGGCCTGACAGCCTCGGGTGCCGTGCACGTCGCCACCGCCATCTCGTCGAAGGTGGACGGTTTCGTGACGGTCGATCCTGCGTTCGGCGTCGTGGACAAGGAGCATCTCCCGCTGATCATCGACGCGAAGGGTGCGCAGCTGGCGCGTCGCCTGCGGGCCGGCTCCCGACAGTGAGCGGTGCTGCGGGGTCCTGCAGCCTACGATGACGGCATGACCGACGGAACGGTTCGCTCGCATGCACAGGGGATGGCGCCGGACCGCGTCCTTGCAGCGACGGGCAAGAAGCCCGACGACTGGCATGCCCTGATCGACCGAGCGGACGGAGCCACCATCGGGCACGCGGCGATCGCGTCCTGGTTGATCGGTCAGGGCGTCGAGCCGTGGTGGGCGCAGGGCATCACCATCGGGTACGAACAGGCCCGCGGGCTCCGCATCCCCGGTCAGCGCACGGACGGCACCTTCGCGGTGTCCGCCTCACGGCAGGTCCCGGGTGAACGAGAGGCCGTGCTCGATCGGATCGTCCCGGTGTTCACGGCGGCACTCGGATCCACGCCGACGTCCGAGCGACGCGGCGGCAGGCGCCCCTCGGCCCGCTGGACCTTCGCTGACCGCGAATCCGTGCTGCTCAACACCGAGGACGGTCCGAAGCCGGACACCGTCCGCATCTCGGTGCAGCGGGAACGGCTCGCCGGCCCCGAGCGGATGCCCGACGCGAAGGCCGAACTGCAGCAGCTCCTCGCCACCCTCTGACGCCGCGACAGGGCAACGTGCCCCTCGCACCGTGCGAGGCGCACCACGCCTGGTGCGAGGTTCCGTGTTCCGTGCGAGCCGAACTGCCTCGCACCGAACACGGAACCCCGCACCGTGCGAACGTGGGCCGTCGCCCGACTCAGTGCTCGCGGGACGCCATCATCTCGAGGATCTGCTGGTGGTTGCCGTTCCGCTCGGCGAAGCGCAGCGGGTGCACGTTCTGCACCAGGATCTCCGGGGCAGCGCCGGACTCGATGAGCGCCATGACCTCGTCGGCGAACGCGTCGAGCGGCATCCCACCGAAGTCGGCGCCGCCCATCAGGTCGGTCATGACGGCCGGCGGGGCGAGCTCGAGCACCTCGAGCGAGGACCCGACGAGCTGCTGACGGAGGGCCTGCGTGTAGGCGTGCACACCGGCCTTCGTCGCGCTGTACGTCGGCGACGCGGTGAGCGGGACGAACGCGAGACCGGACGTGACGGTCATCAGGGTGGCCGAGGGCTGGGCGAGCAGGTGCGGCAGGAACGCGTCGATGAGCCGGATCGTGCCGACCAGGTTCGTCTGGACGAGTTCGACGGCGTCGTGGATGTGCCCGGGGTCGCGGAGGTCCTCGTCGCGCATGATCCCCGACATGGTGATGAGGGCATCGAGCGACGGGTAGGCCTCGAGCACCGAGGTGGCAGCGGTCTCGATCGACGACGCGTCGGCGACGTCGATCTGCACCGTGCCGAAGCCGTGCTCGGCGGCGAGGGAGTCGAGGAGGGCCTGGCGACGGCCGCCGATGACGACGGTGCCGCCGGCGGCCTGCAGGCGCTGGGCGAGCGCGAGACCGATGCCCGAGGTCGCGCCGGGGATGAAGACGGTGGAGTTCGTGATGTCCATGACCACCACGATGCTCCGTGGGCAGGGTCGCAACCAGAGCGCGGTCATCGGGGGATCGGCGATCCCTGGCACCCGGGCCGGAAGCGGACGATGATCGACCCATGGACCGTGCCGCGCTCGCCGACTTCCTCCGCCGTCGCCGTGAGTTGCTGCGCCCCGAGGACGTCGGTCTCGGGCAGGGGCCACGACGCCGAACCCCGGGGCTCCGCCGCGAAGAGGTCGCTGCCCTCGCCGGCATGTCCGTCGACTACTACACGCGACTCGAGCAGCAACGCGGACCGCAGCCGTCCGAGCAGATGATCGCGGCGATCGCCCGGGCCCTGCGCTGCAGCCTCGACGAGCGCGACCACCTGTTCCACCTGGCCGGGCAGAACGCCCCGACCCGGATGCACCGCGCCGACCACGTCGATCCGGCGATCCTGCGGGTGCTCGACCGGCTCGAGGACACCCCGGCGATCGTCGTCAGCCACCTGGGCGAGACCCTGGTCGAGAACCGGCTCGCGGCGGCGCTCCTCAGCAGCTCGGTCGACCTGCCGGGCAACCGGCGGTACCAGGCGTGGCGGTGGTTCGTGACGGGGGAGGAGCTCGCGAAGTACGCGCCCGAGCAGCACGAGCGGCTGGGGCGGGTGGTGGTCGCGTCGCTCCGGGCGGCCGTCGGGCTCGCGGGCCCGGGCGACCGCCGGGCGACCGAACTCATCGCCGAGCTGCAGACGCGCAGCGCCGAGTTCCGCGACCTCTGGGCCAAGCACGAGGTGGCCACGCGCTGGTCGGACAACAAGACGATCGTGCAGCCGGAGCTCGGCCGCATCACCGTCGACTGCCAGGTGCTGCACACCGACGACCAGGCGCAGGCACTGCTGCTGTTCACGGCGCCCCCAGGATCGGAAGACGCGCAGAAGCTCGAGCTCCTCGGCGTCGTCGGACAGCAGACCTTCGCCGGCTGACGACCTCGCACGGTGCGAGGTCGACCACCGCCGGTACCGAACGGTGCGAGGTTCCGTACGCCGTGCGACGGCGAGCAGGTCGCACCGAGTACGGAACCTCGCACCGAGCGACGAGGACCCCGTGCGACCCGCCCCCACCGAGAAGCAACGCCACGTCACACACTTGGGCGCGTGCGGTATACCGTGCCTAGGGTGGGGGCGTGAGCACTCCGCGCGTGTACGTCATCCACGAGAACCCCGAGTGGTTCCCCCCGCTCGCCGCCGCCTTCGAGGCCGAGGGTGTCCCGGTCGAGGAGATCCTGCTGACCGAGGGGCAGATCGACCTCGCGGCCGAGCCGGCACCCGGCGTCTACTGGAGTCGCATGTCCGCGAGCTCCCACACCCGCGGCCACGAGCACAGCAAGGAGTACACCCGGGCGATCCTCGGCTGGCTCGAGCGAGCCGGCCGCCAGGTCGTCGGCGGCAGCCACGTGCTCGAGCTCGAGGTGTCGAAGGTCGCGCAGCACGGTCTCCTGCAGCAGGCCGGGTTCGACGTGCCGCGCACGACCGCCGTGTTCGGCACGACGACACTCAAGGACGCCGCCCGCACCTTCACCGACGGGCAGGACATCCCCTTCATCACGAAGCACAACCAGGGCGGCAAGGGCCTGGGCGTCCGGCGGTTCGACTCGCTCGCCGAGTTCGACGCCTACATCGACAGCCCCGAGTTCGAGGCGCCGGTCGACGGCATCACCCTGCTGCAGGAGTACCTGACGGCCCGCGAGCCCTTCATCACCCGCGTCGAGTTCGTCGGCGGCGAGTTCGTGTACGCGGTCCGCGTCGACACCAGCGCCGGCAGCTTCGAGCTCTGCCCCGCCGACGCGTGCGAGGTGCCGCAGGTCATCGCGGGTGCCGTCTGCGACGTCCCCGGCACCGAGACCGCCGGTGCGCCCCCGGCGTTCACCGTCCGGACCGAGATCACCGCCGAGCACCCGCTGGTCCAGCAGCTCCGCACGTTCCTCGCCGACCAGCGCATCACCATCGCGGGCGTCGAGTTCATGGAGACGACGGACGGCCGCACCGTCGTCTACGACATCAACACGAACACGAACTACAACCCCGCGGTCGAGGAGTCCGCGCCGGCGTCCGGCCCGCGCTCCATCGCGAAGTACCTCGGTGGTCTGCTGGAGACGCAGTACGCGGCGCAGCTCACGGCCTGAGAACGCAAGAACCACCGGACTGGAGGCCCGTGGCGGGCCCGCCACGGGCCTCCCGTCCGCCTTTCCCACACCCCCAAGGAACCAACGTGCGATTCGGATACTGGACCCCGCTCTTCGGCGGCTGGCTGCGCAACGTCGACAACGAGAACATGCCGGTCACCTTCGACTACGTGAAGCGCCTGGCGCAGCGCGCCGAGCGGATCGGCTTCGACCTGACGCTCGTGCCGGAGCTCAACCTCAACGACATCAAGGGCACGGCGGCGCCCTCGCTCGAGGCGTGGTCGCTCGCGGCGGCCATCGCGGCGACGACCGAGCGCCTGGAGATCATGGCGGCGATGCGTCCCGGGTACCACCTGCCCGCGGTGACGGCGAAGCAGGCGGCGACGATCGACGACATTTCGTGCGGACGGTTCACCTTCAACGTCGTGAGCGCCTGGTGGGCGGAAGAGGCGAAGCAGTACGGCGGGATCTTCTCGGAGCACGACGACCGGTACAAGCGCACCGCGGAGTTCGTCGAGGTCATGAAGGGCCTGTGGCGCGAGACCCCGTACTCGTTCTCGGGCGAGTACTACGACATCGAGAACGCGCACCTCGAGCCGAAGCCCCGCGTGACGCCGCGCATCTACGCCGGTGGGGAGAGCGAGGCCGGCAAGGCCGCGATCACCGGGTACGCCGACGCCTACGTCACGCACGGCGGCACGGTCCAGGAGCTCCGCGCGAAGATCGACGAGATGAAGCAGCGCCGCGTCGACGCCGGCCTGCCGCCGTTCGAGGCGTTCGGCATGGCCGCGTACGTGATCGTGCGCGAGACCGAGGAAGAGGCGCAGGCCGAGCTCGCCCGGATCACCGACGTGCAGCACGGCAAGGCGTACGAGTCGTACCAGGACTTCATCTCGAAGTCGCAGCTCGAGCACGTGCCCTCGCTCGAGGACTACTCGGTGTCGAACCGCGGCCTGCGCCCCGGTTTCGTGGGGACGCCGTCGCAGGTGGCGGACCGCATCCGGGAGTTCGAGGACGCCGGCGTCGACACGCTCCTGCTGCAGTTCTCGCCGCAGCTCGAGGAGATGGACCGGTTCGGCGAGCAGGTCATCCCGCTCGTCCGGCAGTCGGTCGGGGCGCAGTCCTGATGGGGGCCACGCCGACCAACGCCGAGGACGGCTGGGCGTTCGAGACCCGCCAGATCCGCGCCGGCTTCAAGGCCGACCCGGGCTGGGGCGCGAACGTGCCGCCGATCGCGCAGAGTGCCGCCTACGTCTACCCGTCGGGCGAGGACGCCGCCGCGCGATTCATGCTCGACGCTCCCGGCCACACCTACACGCGGGTGAACAACCCGTCGGCGGCAGCCCTCGAGCGCCGGATCGCCGACCTCGAGGGCGGGATCGGTGCGCTGGCGCTGGCGTCCGGGCAGGCGGCGACGTCGCTGGCCGTGCTCGGTGTCGCACGCGCCGGTGACCACGTGGTGTCGAGCGCCTCGCTGTACGGCGCGACCTACACGCTGTTCGCCTCGACCCTGCGGGACCTCGGCATCACCTTCACGTTCGTGCAGGACCCGACCGACCTGTCCGAGTGGGCGGCGGCGGTGCGCCCGGAGACGAAGGCGTTCTTCGGTGAGTCCATCCCGAACCCCCGCGGGGACGTCCTGGACTTCGCCGGGGTGGCCGGGGTCGCGCACGAGGCCGGTGTGCCGCTCATCGTCGACAACACCATCGCGACGCCGTACCTGGTGCGCCCGATCGAGCACGGCGCCGACATCGTCGTGCACTCGGCGACGAAGTACCTGGCCGGACACGGCAGCGCCATCGCCGGGCTCATCGTCGACAGCGGGAACTTCGACTGGGCGGCCCACGCCGACGCCTACCCGCAGCTGGCCACGACCGAGCAGTCCGGGTTCGCGAACACGAACTTCGCCGACAAGTTCGGGCGACGGGCGTTCATCCAGCGCACCCGCTCGAAGCTGTCCGCCGACCTCGGGCCCGCGATCGCACCGTTCAACGCGTTCCTGGTGCTCCAGGGCATCCAGACGCTGTCGCTCCGCATGGACCGGCACGTGTCGAACGCCGCCACCGTGGCGAGCTGGCTCGACGCCCACGACCAGGTCGAGCACGTGCACTACGCCGGCCTGCCGGACTCGCCGTGGCACCACCTGCAGCAGCGCTACGTGCCGAAGGGACCGTCGGCCGTGCTGTCGTTCGACCTGGCCGGCGGGGTCGCCGCGGGCCGACGGTTCGTGGCGGCGCTCGAGCTGTTCGACCACGTCTCGAACCTCGGGGACGTCCGATCGCTCGTCGTCCACCCGGCATCGACCACCCACGTGCAGATGACCTCCGCCGAGCGGGCGGCCGCCGGGGTGGGGGACGGACTCATCCGCCTGTCGATCGGCCTCGAGCACATCGACGACATCACCGCGGACCTGGCGCGGGGGTTCACGGCAGCCGCAGCGGGATAGGTTGGGCGCATGACCACGTTGGCCGCACCGACCCGCGTGCGGACGCGCGCCCCCGGCAAGATCAACGTGTTCCTGTCCGTCGGGGCGCTGCAGGACGACGGCTACCACGACGTCGCCACGGCGTACCAGGCGGTGTCCCTGTACGAGGACGTCACCGCCGAGGCCGCCGACGACTTCTCGGTCACCTTCACGGGGCCGATCGACACGAGCACCGTGCCGGTCGACGAGTCGAACCTCGCCATCCGTGCGGCCCGGCTCGTGGCCGACGCGGCCGGACACCGCGGTGGGGTGCGGCTGACCATCGACAAGCAGGTGCCCGTCGCCGGCGGCATGGGCGGTGGGTCCGCGGACGCCGCGGCGACCCTGCTCGCCGTCGACACGCTCTGGGGCACCGCGCTCGGTCGCGAGGAGCTGCTCCGGCTCGCCGCGCAGCTCGGCGCCGACGTGCCGTTCGCCTTCGCCGGCGGCACCGCAGTGGGCACCGGCCGCGGTGACGAGCTGAGCCCCGCGCTGGCCAAGGGAGAGTTCCACTGGGTCCTCGCCCTGAGCGACGACGGGCTGAGCACCCCCGCCGTCTACCGTGCGCTCGACGAGCACCGCGAGCGCTACCGAGCCGACATCTCCCCGGCGCCGTCGCACCCCGTGGTCGAGGCCAACGTGCTGCAGGCGCTGCGCGCGGGTGACCCCGACCTGCTCGCTGACTGCGTCCACAACGACCTGCAGGCACCGGCCATGCGGCTGCAGCCCCGGCTCGCGGCGACGCTGGAGCTCGGTGAGAAGTCCGGTGCCCTGGCCGGCCTGGTGTCCGGCAGCGGCCCGACCGTGGCGTTCCTGGTGGGCGACCGTGATGCCGCGCTCGAACTGCAGGTCGAACTCAGCGCCGCCGGCCTCGTCGCACTCCGGGCCACCGGTCCGGTGCACGGCGCACGCGTGGTGCACTGACCCGACGCCCCGGCACAGCCGTCGGCGGCTGGACCGCCACCGTCAGCGACTGGACCGCCACCGTCGGCGGTTGGACCGCCACCGTCAGCGGCTGTACTTCCAGAGGATGACCGTCCCGGTGTGCCAGTAGCGCACGACGTGGAAGCCCTCGGCTACCAGCGTCTCGGTGACCTGCGGGCGGATGTTCCGTGACTTGCCGCCGACGAACCACACGGTGTCGATGCCGGAGATCCGCTCGGGCACCGTCGTGGCCACGTCGCCGTTGACGTTCCAGAGCTGTCCGCGTTCGGCCCCGGTCTCGGCGACGGCGAGGTCGCGCATCCCGGTGAAGGCTTCGGGGTAGGAATCGGCGATGACCTGCGCGGTGGTGCCGGGGTGCCGCCAGACGCTGCCGAACACGACGCCCTCGTTCCGGTCGGTGCGCCGGTCCCGCTCGCGCTCGATGATCGCTGCGGCGTTCGCCCAGTGCGAGTCCTGCTTGGCGTGGGGCAGCCGGACGATCGTGCTCGTCGGGGCCGACACGAGCAGCATCCCGACGACCGCGAGCGCGAGCCACCGCCGGGGTCGGATCGCCGTGATCGCCAGGCCGATGAGCAGTGCGACGAACGGCAGGCTCAGGCTGGCGTACTTCGGGGTGTACAGGTGCTCCCCGGCCGTGGTCGCGCCGACGAGCAGTGCGGTGGGCAGGACCATCAGGGGGACGGCGACGCGGACGGCCTGCATCCGCAGCAGGTCGCGGGCGGCCGGGGCAGGGCGTCGGGCGGCACGCACGGCGAGCACGACCCCGACGATCATCAGGACCCACCCGAGCACCGCGTACGGCCAGACGGCACCGAACCACGCGGTCGCGACGACCTGGCGCACGGTGGCCCACCCGACGCCGGTGATCCAGCCGACCTGCTTGGCCTGCCCGGCGGCGAGCACGATGAACGGCGACACCACGAGTGCGGCGCCCACGGCGGCGACGCCCCAGCGCACGAACGCGGCTCGGTCGACGATCGGCGCGGCCACCGGACCGCTGCGCTCGGAGAGCACGGCGTCGCGCCGCGCGGCGCGGTCGGCGACGGCGGTCCAGAGGAGCACGACCCCGTGCGCGACGACGGCCAGGGCCAGGTAGACGTTGAACAGCACGGCGACCGCGGCGAGCATGCCGTAGACGACCCACCACCGGGTCGCGTGGTGCCGGATCCGGGTGCGGCGGACCGCGGTGATCCCCACGAGGGTCAGCGCGACGGCGAAGGTCGTGACGGTGGCGTACGGGCGCCCCTCGGTGCCGGCCCAGGCGACGCGGGGCAGGACCAGGAACACGATCCCGGAGACGACGCCGAGCCGCACGCCGCCGAGACGACGGCCGAGGGCGACGACGAGCCCGGCGGAGACCCCGATGGCGAGGGCACTCGGGAACCGCAGCGTGAACGGCGAGTACCCGACGAGCGTGAACCAGACGTGCATCACGGCGTAGTACAGCCCGTGGACGGCGTCGACGTTCTGCAGTTCGGCCCACAGCGCCGGCCAGCTCCGCTGGGCACTCGCGACGGTCGCGGCCTCGTCGTACCAGAGCGACGGTACCCAGCTGAAGGCCGCTGCGACGACGACGCCGAGCGCACCGACGGTGATCTCGGGGGTCCGGGCGAGGGCCCGGACGGCCGCCGCGGCGAGACCCAGCGAGCGCGCGCGCACCGACCCGTCCGACGTCGTGCGTCGGACCGGGACGGTACCGGTGCGGGGGGAACTCACGTCCGCGACCGTACCGATCTGCTCTGGGGATCCGCCGCGTCCAGGCACTGAACTCTCACATGCAGGAGTTCGGTGCGACGGGCCAGAATGACGGGATGGAACCCCTCGTCGCCCCCGCCGCCGCGCTCTCCCCGGGGCGGGTGCAGCTCGGTTCGCGGACCGCCGCGCTCGCCGAGGTCGGGGTCACCGGGCTGCGACGCCTGGCCACATCACGCGTCCTCGTCGTCGGGGCCGGCGGGCTCGGGGCGCCGGTGGTCGCGTACCTCGCCGGGATCGGTCGGCTCACCGTGGTCGACCCCGACGTGGTCGACGCCTCGAACCTGGCCAGGCAGACGCTCTTCACCGCCGCGGACGTCGGCTCGCCGAAGGCACGGGTCGCGGTCGCCCGAGCTCTCGCCGTCGACCCCGAACTCGACGCGGTCGCCGTGGTCGCGTCGTTCACGCCGGACCTGGTCGCCGGACACGACGTCGTGGTGGACGCCGCCGACTCGGTCGTGGTCACCCGAGCGATCTCGGACGCCTGCGCCGCGGCCGGCGTGCCGTTCGTGTGGGGCACCGTGCTCGGTCACGACGGGCAGGTCAGCGTCTTCCGCGACGCCGGGTCCGACGGCGTCGACTTCCACGACCTGCACCCCGACGCCCTGCCCGACGAGGGATCGTGCGCCCTCGACGGCGTCGTCCCCGCACTCTGCGGCGCGGTCGGTGCGGTGATGGCGGGACAGGTCTTCGCGATGGTCACCGGCACGGGCGACCCGCTGCTCGGACGTGTCCTGACCGTCGACGCCCGCCGGTGGCGCTGGACCGAGAGTCCCGTCCGTCGGGGGTCCGCCTCGCGTCGACCGGCACCTGCTGCCGGTGCCTCCGCGGCGCCGCGCATCGCGCCGTCCGCCCTGGCCGCCAGAGTGGCGGACCCGTCGGACCCGCTGGTCGTCGTCGACGTCCGGACCGCCGAGGAACGCGCGGACGGCGTGGTCGCCGGTGCCGTCACCGACGACACCGGCGCTGACGAGGTCGTCGTCTACTGCGCACGCGGACCCCGCGCGGACGCGTGGGCGGCTCGGCAGCCGGCCGGGAGGCGCGTGGCGGTGCTCGACGGCGGCTTCGAGGCCTGGCGTCGCGAGGGTCTGCCCGTGTCGATCGAGCACCGGTCCTGACCCAGCCTGGTCACCTCCACCGCCCCTGCCGCCGCATCCGCGGATAGGATCGGTGGATCATGACGCAACTGCGGGTACGGGAGGCTGCGGCCTTCCTCGGGATCAGTGACGACACCGTTCGTCGGCTCGTCGACGGCGGCACCTTCACCCGTGCCGCGGACGACGCGGGGCGAGCCGTGGTCGACGGTCGCGAGGTCGCCGCCTACGCACGGGAACGCAGCTCGGAGCTGACCGACCCGGCGTCCGCGGTGAAGAGCTCGGCGCGCAACCGCTTCGTCGGGATCGTCACCGACCTGGTCGTCGACACCGTGATGGCGCAGGTCGAACTGCAGTGCGGCCCGCACCGCGTGGTGTCCCTGATGAGTGCCGAGGCCGTCCGTGACCTGGGGCTCGAGGTCGGGTCCGTCGCGGTGGCGTCCGTCAAGGCCACGATGGTCGCGGTCGAGGCGCCCGCCCGGCACGAGGACGAACGATGAGCCGTCCCCGGCCGTTCGCGGCGCTGGCCCTCGCCGCCACCGTCGCGCTCGGGCTCGCTGCGTGCACGGCTCCGGACACGGGCTCGGGGGCACAGGCCCCGGCGGGCTCCGGCACCGAGGCGCCGACCGGTTCGATCACCGTCTTCGCCGCCGCGTCCCTGCAGCAGACCTTCACGACCCTGGGCAAGCAGTACGAGACCGCGCACCCCGGCGCCTCGATCCGGTTCTCGTTCGCCGGCTCCAGCGACCTCGTCACCCAGATCCAGAACGGCGCCCCCGCCGACGTGTTCGCCGCGGCGGACCAGGCGAACATGACGAAGCTGACCTCGGGTGACCTGGTGACCGGGTCGCCGCGGGCCTTCGCCACGAACACGCTCGAGATCGCGGTCGCACCGGGCAACCCGCGGGGCATCGGCGGCCTCGACGACCTGACGGCTCCGGGTGTCCAGCTCGTCACGTGCGCCGCCCCGGTGCCGTGCGGTGCCGCGACGGCGAAGGTCGAGTCCGCATCGGGCGTCGACCTCGAGCCGGTCAGCGAGGAGCAGTCCGTCACCGACGTGCTCGGCAAGGTCGAGTCCGGTCAGGCCGATGCCGGACTCGTCTACGTGACCGACGTCCGCGGGGCCGGCGGCAAGGTGGACGGGGTCCCGTTCGACGAGTCGAGCAAGGCCGTCAACACGTACCCGATCGGCGTGCTCCGGGAATCCCAGGACCCGGAGCTCGCGCAGGCGTTCTCGGAGTACGTCCGCTCCGCGGCAGGACAGCGCGTGCTCTCCGACGCGGGCTTCGGGAAGCCCTGACCCGTGGCTCCGCGCGCTGACGGACGGCCGCCGGTCGCGTGGTGGCTCCCGCTGCCCGCGGTGCTCGGCGGGCTGTTCGTCGTCGTGCCGGTGCTCGCGATGCTCGGCCGGGTGGACTGGTCGTCGTTCGTCGGGCTCGTGACCTCCACCGCGTCACTGACCGCGCTCGGGCTCAGCCTCGGCACGGCCCTCGCGGCCACGGGCGTCGCGTTCGTCCTCGGGTACCCGCTCGCCGTGCTGTTCGCGCGGTCGCGGTCGCGGTGGGTCGGCGTCGCCCGGGCCGTCGTGCTCCTGCCACTCGTGCTGCCGCCGGTGGTCGGTGGTCTCGCCCTGCTCGCGGCCTTCGGTCGGCTCGGGGTGGTCGGGGCGTTCCTCGACGACCACGGCCTGCACATCGCGTTCACCACGACGGCGGTGGTCATCGCGCAGACCTTCGTCGCGATGCCGTTCCTGGTGTCCTCGGTCGAGGGGGCGCTCCGCGTCGAGGGTGACCGGTACGAGCGGGTCGCCGCGACCCTGGGCGCCGGGCCGACCCGGACGTTCCTGACCGTCACGACGCCGCGGGTCCTGCCGGGGATCGTGTCCGGGCTCGTGCTGTGCTTCGCCCGGGCGCTCGGCGAGTTCGGGGCCACCCTGACCTTCGCCGGCAGCCTGCAGGGGGTCACGCGGACCCTGCCGCTCGAGGTCTACCTGCAGCGCGAGGTCGACCCGGACACCGCGGTGGCGCTGGCGGTCGTGCTCGTCGTGGTGGCGGTCGTCGTCATCGGGGCCTCGTCGTTCCGGACCCGCGGAGCCCTGGCGTGACGGCCGAGGCTGCGGTGGGAGTCCGGGCGCACGTCGTCGTCGGGCCGCGAGACGTCGACGTCTCGATCGAGGTCCGAGCGGGGGAGTGCCTGGCGGTCATCGGGCCGAACGGTGCGGGCAAGTCGACGGTGCTCGAGGCCCTGGCCGGGCTGCTGCCGATCGACTCTGGCCTCATCGAACTCGACGGGGTCCGTGCCTCGAGTCCACGGCACACCCTGCCCGCGCACCGTCGTCGGACCGGACTCGTCGCACAGCGGCCCGATCTGTTCCCGTTCCTCGACGTCGTCGGGAACGTCACCTTCGGGCCCCGAGCCGCCGGAGCCGGTCGCGCCGCGGCCCGGCAGCTCGCCCGCGATGCGCTCGACGCCGTCGGGGTCGCCGACCTGGCCACCCGAGACCCCGGGACACTCTCCGGCGGACAGGCGCAGCGTGTCGCGATCGCCCGGGCGCTCGCCACCGACCCGGCGGTGCTGCTGCTCGACGAACCGACCTCGGCGCTCGACGTCGGCGCGCAGGACGAGGTCCGCGCGGCACTCCGGACCGCCGTCGCCGGCCGGCCCGCGGTGCTCGTCACCCACGACCCGGTCGAGGTCGTCGCCCTGGCCGACCGCGTCGTCGTGCTCGAGGGCGGACGGGTGGTCGAGCAGGGCACCCCCGCGGCCGTGCTCGGTCGTCCGACGAGTGCGTTCGCCGCGACGTTCTCCGGACTCGCGCTGGTGCGCGGGACCGCCACCGGGGGTGGGATCGTGATCGACGGCGGGGGTGAGCTGGCGTCCGGGACGCACGCCGTGCCTCCCGGCCGGCCCGCCCTGGCCGCCTTCCACCCGACGGCCGCCGTGCTGACGCGGGACGGTGCCGGAGCCACGCGCACCGTCTCGTCGCTCGAGCCGCGCGACGGACTGGTGCGGGTGCGGGCCGGTGACCTGGTGGCGGACCTGACGCTCGCGCGGCTGACCGCGCTCGGAATCGCCCCCGGTGACGCGGTGTGCATCGACGTCCCCGCAGCCGAGGTGGCGGTCTACGCGCCCCGTGGTTGAGACAATGGTCGGATGACCTCCTGGTTCCCCAAGGTGTGGCCGGTGGCCACGCCGATCCTGGCGGCCGTCGTGCTCGCGTTCTCGTACGGCCGCTACGGGCTCGGCACCGCCGTGGTGGTCGTCGTCGCCGTCGTGCTCGCGGTCACGGTCCTGGCGGCCGTCCACCACGCCGAGGTCGTCGCACACCGGGTCGGGGAACCCTTCGGCTCGCTCGTGCTGGCCGTCGCCGTGACGATCATCGAGGTCGCGCTCATCATCTCGCTGTCGAGCTCGGGTGGTGCGCAGGCCGAGACCCTGGCGCGCGACACGGTGTTCTCGGCGGTGATGATCACGATGAACGGGCTGGTCGGCCTCGCGATCCTGATCGGGACCCTGCGGCACAACACCGTGCGCTTCAACCAGGAGGGCGCGAGCGCCGCGACCATGACGGTGGCCGCGCTCGCCGTGCTGACCCTGGTGCTGCCGACGTTCACCACCGGCACCGACGACGCCTCCTTCACGGGGACGCAGCTCGTGTTCGTCGCGATCGCGTCACTGGTGCTCTACGGGCTGTTCGTCGTCACGCAGACCGTGGCGCACCGCGACTTCTTCCTGCCGGTCAACCGTGCCGGCGGGGTGCTCGTCGAGTCCGAGGACGCCCACGCCGCCCGCCCGTCGGGACGCACCACGATGGTGTCGCTCGGGCTGCTCGTCGTCGCGCTCGTCGCCGTGGTCGGGCTCGCCAAGGTGGAGTCGCCCGCGATCGAGGCCGGGGTCGCCGCCGTCGGGTTCCCGCCGTCGTTCGTCGGTGTCGTGATCGCCCTGCTCATCCTGCTGCCGGAGGGCATCGCCGCGTCGAAGGCCGCCGCACGGAACCGGATTCAGACGAGCCTGAACCTGGCGATGGGGTCCGCGATGGCGTCGATCGGTCTGACGATCCCCTCGATCGCGGTCGCGTCGCTGTTCATGCCGGGGACGCTGCTGCTCGGGCTCGGGCCGTCGCAGATCGTGTTGCTCGCGCTGACGATCGTCGCGGCGGTGCTCACCGTGCTGCCCGGTCGTGCCACTCGGCTGCAGGGTGGGGTGCACCTGGTGATCTTCGCCGCGTTCATCGTGCTGTCCGTCTCGCCGTAGGGCTGGGCGGGGTCGGGTGCGGGCGGGGACTGGGTCCGGTCGGGGTCGGGCGCGGGCGCGGGCGGGCGGGGTCCGGGCGGGCGCGGGCTGCGCCGGGTCGTTCCGGGTGTACCTGGTCGAATCGGGCGTACCTGGTCGGAAGTTCCGACACGGTATGCCCGAAAGCACCAGGTATCGCGCGCGTTCTGGGAAGGAACGGGCGCGGGGTGCGCGGGCGCGGGCGCGGGGTCGAGTCGGGCGTACCCGGTCGTTCCGGGCGTACCTGGTCGAATCGGGCGTACCTGGTCGAAAGTTCCGACACGGTACGCCCGGAGACGCCAGGTATCGCGGGCGTTCTGGGAAGGAACGGGTGCGGGGTGCGCGGGCACGGGGTCGAGTCGGGCCTACCGGGTCGTTCCGGGTGTACCTGGTCGAATCGGGCGTACCTGGTCGGAAGTTCGCACCAGGTACGCCCGGAAACGCCAGGTATCGCGGGTGTTCTGGGAAGGAACGGGCGCGGGGTCGGGTCGGGCGTACCGGGTCGTTCCGGGTGTACCTGGTCGAATCGGGCGTACCTGGTCGGAAGTTCGCACCAGGTATCCCCGGAAGCACCAGGTATCGCGCGCGTTCTGGGAAGGAACGGGCGTTCTGGGAAGGAACGGGCGTACCGCTCAGCCGCCGAACTCAGCCGCCGGCGAAGGGCGGCATGACGTCGACGACCTCGACACCGTCGAGCGAGGTCGCCCGGTCACGCGTGGTCACGCCGTCGACCAGGTACGAGCAGCGCTCCTGCAACCCACTCCACCGCGCAGGGTCCGCCACGTCGGCCGCGTCGATCGCGGCGAGGGCGGCCTCGATGGTGGGGCCCGTCGTGGTCAGGGAGTCGACGCCCACGGCAGCGCGGGCAGCGGCGAAGAACCGGATCGTGGTCATGCCTCAGCCGCCGATCGCACTCATGCCACGCGTCGGGTGCACGAGCTCGTCGCTGTCGTCACCGTGGTCGCGCGGCTTCGCCCACATCGCGAGCCGCCAGAGCTCGGCGACCTGGTCGTCGTCCGCCCCGGAGCGCATCGGCCCGAGCACGTCGGTCTCCTCGTCGGAGAACAGGCAGCTGCGCACGTGCCCGTCGGCGGTCAGCCGGGTGCGGGTGCAGTCGGCGCAGAACGACTCGGTGATGCTCGCGATGATGCCGACGGTGCCGAGGGGCTCGCCGGTCACGGCGTCGTGCACGCGGTACCGCTCCGCCGGGGCACCGTCGCGCGGGGCGTCGTCCGGGGTGAGCACGAACGACGTCGCCAGCAGCGCGCGGATCTCGGCGGCGGTGATCATCGAGGTGCGGTCCCAGGCGTGGTCGGGGTCCAGGGGCATCTGCTCGATGAACCGCAGCTCGTAGCCACGCTCCAGGCACCAGCGGAGGAGCTCCGGAGCGGCCTCGTCGTTGATCCCGCGCAGCAGCACCGCGTTCACCTTGATGTCGAGTCCGGCGTCGTGCGCGGCCGACAGTCCGGCGATCACCTTGTCGAGGAACGGGCGGCGGGTCACGGTGGTGAAGACGTCGGGGTCGACGGTGTCGAGCGACACGTTCACGCGCCGCAGCCCGGCGTCGTACAGGCCCTGGGCGCGGTGGGCGAGGCCGATCGCGTTCGTGGTGAGCGACAGCTCCGGTGCGTCGGGCAGCGCGGCGCACCGGGCGATCACGTCGACCAGGTCGTGCCGGAGCATCGGCTCCCCGCCGGTGAACCGGACCTTGCGGACGCCGAACCGCGACGAGCCGATCCGCACCAGCCGCTCGATCTCCGTCGCCGTCATCAGGGCCTCGTCGGGGGCGAACGGCAGCCCGGCCGCGGGCATGCAGTACGTGCAGCGGAGGTTGCAGCGCTCGGTCAGCGACACCCGCAGGTCGACGGCACGACGCCCGAAGCGGTCGACGAGCCCGGCGGGAGCCGGGTCCACGGAGCCGGTCGTGCCGAGCAGGATCGCGGGTGCCATGGTCGTCAGCGTACGTGTTCCACGCGCCGGAACGACAGCCGCTCCCACCACCGCCGCCACTCGGCCCGCTCCGTGCGCAGGAGCGTGACGACCACGATGACCACCACGGCCGCGAGCAACCACCACCGGTAGGCGTCCGCCGACGGCCACACCCCGCGCAGCGCGATGGCGAGGCCGATCGACAACCACTCCCACCGCCCGGACAGCACCACGAACGGGATGAGCAGCAGCGCGTACCAGGGGTAGCGCGGCGTCACGGCGAGGAACGTCACGCCGATCATCAGGACCTCACCCGACCACGGCCGCGCCGGGTCGGACAACCGCCACGCCACGAACGCCGCCAGCAGCACCAGGAGCCCCACCACCAGGGTCGCCGCGTCGCCCTTGACCACGAGCGACACCAGCGCGAACCGGGAGCCGTCCTCGTAGCCCTCCTCGTTCAGGTAGCCGGGCAGGTACCCGAGCACGTCGAGCCCGGTCGTCAGCACGTAGGGCACGTAGAGCAGCCCGAACACCGCGATGCCGATCGGGATCGCCCACCAGGCCCGACCGCGGCCGAGCAACGGCGGGTACACGATCGCCGGGATGAGCTTCGTCGCGGTCGCAGCCCCGAGCGCGATGCCGCCCCAGATCGGCCGGCCGAAGGCGACGAGCACGACACCGGCAGTGGCGAGGGCGGCGCCGACGACGTCGACGTGCGAGTTGGTGACCGCCTCGGACGCGACGAGCGGCGACCAGGCCCAGAGCGCCGCCCACCAGGTCGGACGGCCGATGCGTCGGAGCACCAGGACGAGCCCGACGGTCACACCGAGCGACACGAGCAGCCCGGCGACCTGGAACGGCAGGTACTGCGCGGTCGCCGGCACGAAGAACCGCACCGCGGCGAACCACAGCTGCGCCATCGGCGGGTAGATCGTCGTGACGTCCGGCCGGTTGATCGCGGTGCAGTGCCCGTCGGCGCCGTCGCCGAGCCCGCGGAACCGGGGCTTCAGCGGATCGCACGTGCCGTCCACCTTGTCGGGGAACAACCAGTCGGGTCGGAGACCGGACAGTGCCGCGGACTGGGGGGTGTGCGCGTACGGTGAGACTCCGGCATGCTGGACGATGCCGTCCCACGCGTACCGGGCGGAGTCGGTGCTCGTGTTCGGCGGTCCGACCAGCGCGGCGATGCCGATCACCACCGCTCCGCCGATGACCATGGTGGTCATCCACCGGACGGGCACGAAACGCACCGCGAGCACGGCGATCACGAAGACGGTCCAAGCGATCAGCGTCCACGCAACGAATGCAGAACGATGGCCCGATCGGAGGAACCCCAGATGCGTGACTCCGACGGCGATGACGCCCGACAGGGCGAGTACTCCCACGACGGCCAGCACCGTGCCGATCCGGACGGCGGTGCCGTCGGCCAGGGACGGTCGGAAGGCACGCAGTCGGTCGCTCATGGTCCGTCGAGGCTATCCGGCCTCCAGCGCCTGCTGCACGACGGACGAGCAGCTCTGGCGTCCCCCAACCGCAACGCCCGCTCGGCGGTGGTGCTCGGGCGTCTGCTCGGCATCGCGTTCCTGATCTGCTTCGGCACCGGGATCTACAGCCACCTGCTGCAGGAACCGCTCGGCTGGATGCGGTTCCCGACCCGTCCGACGCAGCTGTACCAGTTCACGCAGGGCCTGCACATCACGACCGGGATCGCGATCATCCCGCTGCTGCTCGCCAAGCTCAACACCGTCGTGCCCGCCCTGGTGCAGGTGCCCCCGGTGCGCGGCGTGCTGCACCTGCTCGAGCGGCTGTCGATCGCGGTGCTCGTGTCCGCGTCGATCATCCAGGTCGTCACCGGCCTGCTCAACACGTACCAGTGGTACCCGTGGCCGTTCCCGTTCCGCCAGGTGCACAACGCGATGGCCTACGTGATCATCGGGTCGCTGGCCATCCACATCGCCGCCAAGCTGCCGGTCATCGCCCGCTACTGGCGGAAGCGCGACTCCTACGACGCGCACGGCCGGTTCATCGCGGACCCCGCGTCCGGCAGTGAGCTGCTCCCACCCGGCCTGGCGCAGCCCGCTCAGCGGGATCGCGCCAGCGATCCGCGGGATGCGCCGAGCGAGCTTGCGAGCGAGGGTCCCGCGTCCGCCCCGCACGCTGCGGTCGCCGAGACCACCGGGTCCACCGCCCCCGGCCTGCTGGGCCGCGTGTTCCGCTGGATCGACGGCGTCGACGCCGCCCCCGCCGGCGCCGAGTCCCGGCCCACCGGACCGGACGCGGCGCCGGAGACCCGCGAGGTGTCCGAGGAGCCGAGTACCGGCCAGCCGACGGCCGACGTGGGGGAGCCGAGCCGGGCCTCCAGGCCGACGCCGGACGCAGCCACCGGACGACGCCAGCGCATCGCCCGACGCGGGTTCTTCGCCGGCGTGACGGCGGCGACGGTCGGTGTCGTCGCGCTCACGGCGGGGCAGTCCTCGAAGCTCGCGGAACCGTTCAACGTGTTCGGCGCCCGTGGCCGCGGCATCGGCGCGAACGAACTGCCGGTGAACCGGACCGCGCGTGCGGCCGGGGTGCTCGCCACCGCGACCGCCGCCGACTGGACGCTCACCGTCGTCGGCCACGACGTGAGCCGGACGTTCGTCCGGGCGGAACTCGTCGCGCTCGGCACCGCGCAGGTCGACCTGCCGATCTCGTGCGTCGAGGGGTGGAGCCAAATGGCGACCTGGAGGGGCGTGCGGATGCGCGACCTGCTCGACGCCGTGCAGGCGCCGCAGGGGTCGCACGTGCGGGTGACGAGCCTGGAACGGCACGGCGGCTACCGGATCATGGACATGGGACCGGAGTACGCCGAGGACCCGACGACGCTCATCGCCCTCGAGCTGAACGGTGCGACGCTCGACCTGGACCACGGGTTCCCGGCGCGGATCATCGCTCCCGGGCGGCCCGGCGTGCTGCAGACCAAGTGGATCGAGAAGATCGAGGTGCTCCGGTGAAGGCCGCGCGGATCGTGCTCGTGGTGATCGGCGTGCTGGTCATCGCGTTCGGGGCGTACGTGCTCGTGACGTCCGTCAAGCCGAACCGCATCGGCGGACTCGGGGTGTGGCTGCTCGCGGCCGTGGTGCTGCACGACGCGGTCCTGTCCCCGTTCGTGGTCGGTGCCGGGTTGCTGCTGCGTCGGGCCGGACGCTCGCTGCGGGCCTGGGTGCTCGTCGTCGTGCAGGCGGCGATCGTGCTCGGCAGCGTGCTCGCCCTGGTGGTCCTGCCGGAGATCGCCGCGAAGGACCACGGGCAGAAGAACCCCACCGTGCTGCCGTTCGACTACGGCACGCGGCTGCTGCTCGTCGAGGGGGCGCTGCTCGTCGTGGTGGTGGTGGTGCTCGCGGTCGGAGTGGTGCGGTCGCGTCGCGCTGGCGGTTCGTCCGGTTCGTCTGGTTCGTCCGCCGTGCGCAGCACTGGTTAAAGGGACAACCTTTCGGTATGATCAGGTCATGACCGACGAGACCCCGTGGCTCACCCGCGAGCAGCTGCGCGCGTGGATGAAGCTCGTCGCGGTCATGGAACTCCTGCCGGCGGCGCTCGACCAGCAGCTGCAGCGCGACGCCGACCTGACGCACTTCGACTACATGGTCATCGCGATGCTCTCCGAGACCGACACCCGGACCCTGCGGATGTCGGCGCTCGCTTCGGCCACGAACGCCTCGTTGCCGCGGCTGTCGCACGTGGTGTCCCGCCTCGAGAAGCGCGGGCTCGTCACCCGGTGCCCGTCGACCTCCGACCGCCGCGCCACCGACGTCCGCCTGACCGACGCCGGGTACGCCACCATCGTCGAGGCAGCTCCGGACCACGTCCGCACCGCCCGCCGGGTGGTCATCGACGCGCTCTCCGACGAGCAGGTCGCGCAGCTCGACGGCATCGCGGCGTCGCTTCTGACTCGGCTCGACCCCGAGGGGCGTTTCGCAGCGCTGACCTACCCGCGCGAGGACGACGACACCGCGATCTGCGAGCAGCGGCTGACGGGCGCGGCGACGGACTGAGGCCGCCTGGTCTCCGCGTCCCTGCAATAGGCTCGCCGCATGACCGACCCCGCCGCGCCGTCCGACACGTACTCCTACCTCGGACCCGCAGGCACCTTCACCGAGGCGGCCCTGAAGCTCGTCGAGGCCGCCGCCGGCAAGCCCTGGCGGAGCGTCAACAACGTCGGTGAGGCCCTGGACGACGTCATGTCCGGCCGGTCGATCGGGGCCGTCATCGCGATCGAGAACAGCGTCGACGGCGGTGTCAGCGCCACGCAGGACGCCCTGGCCCGGATCCCCGGCGTGCGGATCGTGGGGGAGTACCTGGTCCCCGTCGACTTCGTGCTCGTCGCCCGGCCCGGCACGACGCTGGCCGACGTCCACACCGTGAACGCGCACCCCGTCGCCTACGCGCAGACGCACAACTGGCTCGAGGTGAACCTGCCCGGCCACGGCCACATCCCGGCGTCGTCGAACGTCGCCGCGGCCCTCGCCCTGCTCGAGGCGAACCCCACCGCCGACGCCGCCGTCGCGCCGCCCGGCATCACGGACCACCACGACGTCGTCGTGCTCGCATCGTCCATCGGGGACAACGCCTCGGCGGTCACCCGGTTCGTGCTCGTGTCGAAGACCCTCGCCCTGCCCGAGCCGACCGGCGCCGACAAGACCAGCGTCATCGTCGAGCTGCCCGCCGACCACCCCGGCGCCCTGGTCGACATGCTCGAGCAGTTCGCGACGCGGGGCATCAACATGGGGCTGCTGTCGTCACGCCCGATCGGTGACGAGCTCGGCCGCTACCGGTTCGTCATCGACCTCGACGGGCACGTGCGCGACGAGCGGGTCGCGGACGCGCTGCTCGGCCTGCGTCGGTTCAGCCCGCGCGTGACGTTCCTCGGGTCGTACCCGCGCGCCGACGGTGCCCGCCCCGAGGTGCCCGCGCGCTACTCGGACGCCGCGTTCGTCGAGGCGCGGGACTGGTTGCGCGCGATCGTGTCGGGCGAGCCCGGGGCGCGGTAGCGCGGCGCTGCGCGGCGTTCCGCCGTGCCGTGACGCCGTGTGGTGCGAGGTTCCGTAGTCGGTGAGAGCCCGCGGCCCTCGCACGGACGACGGAACCTCGCACGGAGCGACGGAGCGACGGAGCGACGGAGCGACGGAGCGAGCGATCGGGTCGGCTCAGGGCACCTGGCGCGAGCCGTGGCGGTCGTCCGCCGGATCCGGCACGCGCACGGAGAGCCCCATCGGGTCGATACGCGATCGGAAGGCGATGACCTCCCCCACCGGGTCGCCGTCGATCTCGAACTCGTCGGGCCGCTCGAGCCGCGCCGTGAACTCCTGCCCGCGCAGGTAGCGCAGGGGGCGCTCCTCGCGTGAACGCGACACGATCTTCTTGCCGACGGCGGTCTTGCCCAGGTTCGACCGACGGAACGCCCGCAGGATCCCGTTCTCCCAGAACACCCGGGCACCGATCCGCACCCAGCCGAAGAACCCGCGGGGACGCATCACGGCGATGTCGAACACGCCGTCGTCGATCTCGGCGTCGGGCAGCAAGATCGCGCCGGCCTGCAGCATCCCGCAGTTGCCGACGATGAGCGAGTGCGCCCGGAGCGAGTGGTTGCCGTCGTCGTCGAGCTGGTAGCGGAACTCGAACGCGTTGGCGTCGCGCACCGAACGGAACAGCGAGTCGACGTAGGCGAGCCAGCCGACCTTCTTCTTCAGCTCGGGGCGGGTGTTCACGAGCATCCGGGCGTCGAGCCCGAGGCCCGCCATCACCAGGAAGCCGAAGCGTTCGCGCTCACCGCCGGGGCGCTCGACCTTGAGCATGCCGAAGTCGATCTTGCGGTCGTCGCCGTGGAAGATCGTCCGGACGCTCGCGGCCAGGTCGTCGAGGGGGAGCTTCATGTTGCGCGCGAGCAGGTTGCCGGTGCCGCTCGGCAGCAGCGCGAGGGTCGAACCAGACTCGTGCACGACCTCGGCGACCGCACGGACCGTGCCGTCACCGCCGGCCGCCGCGACGACGTCGGCACCGGCCTCGATCGCCGCGCGGGCCATGCCGCCGCCCGGGTCTTCCTCCGAGGTCTCGAACCACAGGGTCTCGGCCCAGCCGGCCTGCTGCTGGTGTTCCGCGACCGTGCGCTTGAGGGTCGGCAGGTGGACCTTGACCGGGTTGTAGACCACCGCGGCCGTCCGCTGCTCGGTGGGGAGGGCGTCCTGGTCCGCGGGCGCGGTCTCCGAAGGGGTCGACATACGTCCACGCTACCGATCGAGGCTGCGTGCGGTTGCCCCCGTCTAGGATGGGGCGGGTGATCGATCCACAGCTGCTTCGCGACAACCCGGACGTCATCAAGGCTTCACAGCAGGCGCGTGGTGCCTCCTTGGCCGTCGTCGACGAAGCCGTCGCCGCCGATTCCGCCCGCCGCAGTGCGATCACCTCGTTCGAGTCGCTCCGCGCCGAGCAGAACGCCTTCGGCAAGACCGTCGCCAAGGCCCCGAAGGACGAGAAGGCCGCGCTCGTGCAGCAGGCCCAGGCCCTCGCCGCACAGGTGAAGGAGGCGCAGGCCACCGTCACCGCGGCCGAGGACACCTTCAACACCGTCGTCCGCGGTATCCCGAACGTCGTGCTCCCCGGGGTGCCCGAGGGCGGCGAGGACGACTTCGTCACGCTCCGCACCGTCGGCACCAAGCCCGAGTTCGACTTCGAGCCGAAGGACCACGCCGACCTCGGCGAGCACCTCGGCATCATCGACATCCCCCGCGGCGTGAAGGTCTCCGGCTCGCGCTTCTACTTCCTGCGCGGCATGGGCGCCCGGCTCGAGATCGCCCTGATGTCGCTCGGCCTCGACCGTGCGATCGCCGCCGGCTTCGAGCCGCTCATCACCCCGACGCTCGTCCGCCCCGAGACGATGGCCGGCACCGGGTTCCTCGGTGAGCACGCGGCCGAGGTCTACCGGCTCGAAGCCGACGACCTGTACCTGACCGGCACGAGCGAGGTCGCCCTCGCCGGGTTCCACGCCGACGAAATCCTGCCGCTCGAGGAAGGACAGGCACACCGCTACGCCGGCTGGTCGACCTGCTACCGCCGCGAGGCCGGTTCGGCGGGCAAGGACAACCGCGGCATCCTCCGCGTGCACCAGTTCAACAAGCTCGAGATGTTCGCCTACGTCCACCCGGACCAGGCCGAGGCCGAGCACGAGCGCCTCGTCTCGCACCAGGAGCAGATGCTCCAGGACCTCGGCCTCCACTACCGCGTGATCGACGTCGCCGCCGGCGACCTCGGCACGAGCGCGGCGAAGAAGTACGACATCGAGGCGTGGGTCCCGACCCAGGGCACGTTCCGCGAGCTCACCTCGACGTCGAACTGCACGACGTTCCAGGCCCGCCGCCTCGACATCCGGTACCGCACCGAGAGCGGCAAGACCGCTCCGGTCGCCACCCTGAACGGCACCCTCGCCACCACCCGCTGGATCGTCGCGATCCTCGAGACGCACCAGCAGGCCGACGGTTCCGTCGTCGTGCCCGAGGTCCTGCGCCCCTACCTCGGTGGCGTCGAGGTGATCGAGCCCCGATGAGCACCCAGGGACGGTTCGTGGACGGCACCTCGCAGGGCGCGGGCAGCGACGCGCCCGCCCGCACCAAGCGCTGGCTGGTCGCGCTCGACATCGACGGCACCACCATGCGTGAGGACGGTGTCGTGACCGAGGCAGTCGTCGCCGCCGTCCGTGACGCCGAGGCCGCCGGGCACGAGGTCATGCTCTCGACCGGCCGCAGCGAGGGCATGACCGTGCCCCTGCTCGAGACCCTCGGCATCCGGCCCAAGTACCTGGTGTGCGCGAACGGTGCGCTCATCCTGGCCCGCCGCGCCGACGGCTCCTACGTGCGCGAACACGTCGAGCGGTTCGACCCGTCCGAGGTGCTGCAGACCATCCACGGAGCGCTCGAGAACGCGGCGTTCGGCGTCGAGGACGAGACCGGTCACTTCCTGCTGTCCGGCAACTTCCCCGACGACACCATGACCGTCGAGGGCGAGCACGTGCCGTTCGAGCAGCTGCTCGGCGTCGAGGCCACCCGCGTCGTCGTCATCTCGCCCGGCCACGACACCGAGGACTTCCTGCAGATCGTCGAGCAGATGGGCCTGCACAAGGTCTCGTACTCCGTCGGCTGGACGTCGTGGCTCGACATCGCTCCTGAGGGCGTGACGAAGGCCACCGCCATGGAGCGCGTGCGCGAGTGGCTCGACATCCCGCGATCGCGCGTCTTCGCCGCGGGCGACGGCCGCAACGACATCGACATGCTCCGCTGGGCCTCGACCTCCGGTCGCGGGGTCGTCATGGGCCAGGCCCCCGACGACGTCGTCGACGCCGGCAACGAGCTCACCGGTGGCATCACCGACGACGGCCTGGCAGCGGCGCTCGACTCCCTGCCCCGCTAGTCCGCGCTCCCGCGCACCCCTGCCTGGAGGCCCGGGTAGACTTCCCGGGACGCGATCACGTCTCGCCACGTGGTTGCGTCACTGGAGGGTTGTCCGAGCGGCCGATGGAGCCTGTCTTGAAAACAGGTGGGCAGAGATGTCTCGTGGGTTCGAATCCCACACCCTCCGCGATGGCCGTTCGGAGTCCGAACAGCCCAAGAACGTGCTAGCGATCCACCACTGTTCGCGGCTGCGCTGCGATTGCTTGCACCTTGGTCCATGGACTCTCGGTAGGAGCTCCTGCCAACGTCTTCCTCCAACGATGAGCAGCTGCCCGTGCTGACTCATCGATGCGCAGCGAGTCCAGTCGAGCGCGGACTCCCCGCCAATCGGGTCGGACGGTGCCCGCATCGTGTGCCGCCCACGACGTCTCACCGCTGGTCTCGATGATTTGAGCAAGCCCGAGGCGCCGGAGGGCGTGCGCATTCGCCAACCGCTCGGGGCTTCCCCCAGGCAGGACAACCCCGGTGAGGCCGAACTGAAGGAGCAGCAAAGTTGTGCCGTGGCCGCCGTGGAAGACCACGCTGTCGCACGAAGCAAGTACATCGTCGGAGGCCAGCTCCAAGCAATCGACACCGATCGCACGTAACGTCCGCGCCAGCCGCGTCGGGGGCGTTCGCCCCCACGCCACGGACAGTGACGGGCCGAGATCAGCGAAAGCGCCAAGAAAGGCGTCCACGTCGTCGGACTCGGGAACGACGCCGTAGAAGAGCGTTCGATGGCCGTCTGGCGACGTTGGACCAGAAGGCGTCTGTCGACCCGTCAACGGTCCGAGGTACGTGACCTTCCCCCTGAAGCCCTTCGGTACCTGATCGATCTGCGGCACACTCGGAACACCAACGCCGCCTACTGCCAAGAGTTCACGGCCGTCGACGAGTCGCCCTGCGCCGAGTGAATCCGCCATGTCTGTCCAGATCTGCTCGGACGCTCGCCCGGCGTACCGGTGCCCGGGAAGATGCAGCGATTGGAGCACGGACGTCACGGGTATGCCGAACCGCGCCGCGGCCGATCCCACTGATGGGCGACCGTCGTGCACCGCGAGGTTTGCGTTGAACGCTCGCAGCGTGCTCGCGTCCCATTCGACTGACAAGGAAAAGTACGCCGGGTCGGTCCAGCGGTCCCAATAACCGGCCGAGATGAGACCCTCTGGGTACACGACGGGATGCACACCGGACCGTGCGACGAGATCGACGTGCTTCTGAGTCGAGACCGCCATCGCGCACGAATGGCCGGCTTCGTTTGCTTCACGCGCGATATGCAGAAGTCGGCCGACGTGCCCGTTCCCGCCACCCCAAGGGAAGAATAACACCCGCAAGGGAATCCCTCCGTTCCTCGATTCGTCGAGAACTGATTCGATGCGAACCGGAGCTCATGCTAGCGTGCCCTGATGGGGGTACGTTGTGGTGCCTTCACTGACCACGAGGGGGACTCAATGGCGAGTATGAAAGAAATTGCGGTGATCGGGGTTGGTGAGCAGGCCTGGACGAATCTCGTGCCCAGCCTCGCGACCATACCGAACGTGCGTATCGATTGGGTCTGTGACACCGACCCGGTCGCGCGCTCCCGAGCTGCGGAGAAGTTGAAAGCAGTTCAATTCGGATCAGTTGAAGAGCTCCTCGGCTCAGTTACACCGGATGCACTGATCGTCGCGTCGACTCCGACAGTGCACCAGCGTGTTCTGGAAATGGCTATCCCGCGCGGGATCCCGACGTTCGTCGAGAAGCCTCCTACGTTGACGACGAGTGGCCTTCAACAACTCCTGCGGCTGAATCGCACGTCGGGCACGCCTACCCGGGTGGGGCTCAACTTCAGCTACTCCGAGCCAGTGCAGATAGCGCTCCAAGCCATGCAGGACGCGGCCTTTGGCAACCTGGCGTACATGCGTATCAACCATCTGAACAACAAACCCGACCAGCCGCTTTGGTTGCAGAACAATCACCGCCGGGATTTTCTTCTATCACAAGTGATCCATGCGTTGGGTGTCGTCTTCGAGGCTGGTGCGCCTGCGAGTGATGACGAGCATTTCACTGCGTACGACAGTCAGGTTGGGGTACTCATGTCACTCAACAAACAGTTCGTGAGCCGACGATCTGGAAACCCCTTCACCTTTGAATTGGTCGCCTCGTCGTCCGCTCCGTTCTTCGATTGGAGTCTCCAAGCAATCTCTGACAACGGTTCGATGATCACGATCAACTCGCTGCTGGAGATCGAGATATCGACTCAAGGAGTCACTCATCCTCTCGGGGTCGGCCCGAAGTGGTGGCGAAGCAGCTGGCGACCGAGTCCGGTGTCGACCGGTCACAGGCGCAATGGCTTCACTCTGCAGTTCGAATCTTTTCTGAACGACAAAACCTCGCATGCTCAAATGGCTCCGACTTTGGCTGCCTGTTTGCCGATGTACGAGTTGATGGACAGGATGGAGGCGGCGAATGTCCTTGAAGCTGCTTGAGAACCGGAACATCGACATCGATGAGCAAGACGTGTCGGCAGTCGTGGCGGCCGTACAGTCAGGAGCGCTCTCGGGAACCTCGCCCCTGGTTCGAGTCTATGAGACCGAGCTCGCTGAGTACTTCGGATCGGCGTTCGCGCTTGCTGTCTCGAGCGGTACGGCGGCATTGCAAGTCCTGCTCTATGCGTACGGCATCGGCCCGGGTGACGAGGTGATTCTTCCACCGACTGCTCCGGTGATGACGGTGCTTCCGATCATCGCTTCGGGGGCGTGCCCGGTGTTCGTGGACATCGCTGCGACGACGTTCGGCCTAGACCTGCGGGGCCTCGAGCTCGCGCGTTCCGCCCGCACTCGGCTGATTGTCACGGTGCCGATGTGGGGATATCCGACGAACGTCGAAGAGGTGCAAAGCCTTGCTTCTGACTGGGCGATTCCAGTGATCGAAGACGCTTCGCACGCGCACGGGACCGTTGAGGGGAACGGGCGACTGGCCGGCCGCACCAGCCATGCCAGTTTCTTCAGCACTCAGGAGCGAAAAATGGTGTCCACCGGAGAAGGAGGCTTCATCCTTACAGACGACGTCGACCTCGCGCGTCGTGTCCGGGAGATCCGTGACTTCGGGAAGATCGACCCTGCCCATCCGTCTCTTGCGGCTCTGGCGGGGACCTACGGGCACGCATTCGGGCTGAACTTCAGAACATCAGCGATCGCGGCGGCTCTGGGAAGGCAGCAATTGCTGAAGCTCGACCGCAAGATAGCGGCAAGGACGGCGAACGCGGCACGTCTCGCTGAGGCAGTTCGTCGTTTGCGCCACGACTACCGACCACGACCTGTCGAGTCGGGAACGCCGAATCACTACTCGTTGGTGGTCGAGGGGCCCCGTGGTTCCGACGCCACGGGCGTTGGCCGTGTCCTGCACAGTCGAGGCATCGTGTCAGACATCTTCCGATTCGGAGGCGTACCGCTGAACCGCATGCCGCTCTTCGCGGAGTACAGATCCGCTGACACGCCGAATGCGGAACGAGCTCTGGCCGAGTTTGTGACCCTCCCAACGCATGAGGGGTTGACCGAGTCGGACCTCGGCCGGATCGAGCGCGCGATTGAGGAGACGATGGGAACGTCAGCGTGAGCGTGATTGAGGGAATGTACGACTACCAGCGTCACGACACTGCTTCCGGATACGTGACCACGCCGGACCAGGTGCGGCTGTTGCTCGTCGCCCACCGCAAGCTGCGGCGGTGGTTACCTCCGGGAGGGCACGTCGAGGACGGCGAACTTGCACACGACGCAGTCCTCCGTGAGGTTCTTGAGGAGACCGGGGTCGAAGCAATTCACCCCGCAGTCCAGTGGGACCTGCAACTCGGAGGTGTTATTGACGTGCAACTACCCGCACCGATCGCGGTATCCGCGCAGTTCATCGGACACGGCGACTCTCGAATCGGGAAACCGCATATTCACATCGATCACATCTTTCGGTTGTCCGTGAGAGAAGGCGCGGGTTTGACGACCACCGTCGACCTTGCAGAGGTGGAAGCGTGCGGCTGGTTCACGCGCGCCGAGATCCTCGAACAGATGGACGTCTTCGATGCCACCAGGGCATTCGCGAAGAGATTCATGGACGAGGAAGCGGGATGACGCGCACCGAGGTGTCGGTCGTCATCCCGACCTTCAACCGATCGAGGGAACTCTCCCAGACACTCGAGGCACTCGACAGGCAGACGTCGTCTTCGTTCGAGGTCGTCGTGGCTGACGATGGTTCAAAACACCCCGTTGTTGATGAAGTCGAGGGGACGTTCTCGTTCCCGATGACGCACGTTCGGCAGGAGCGTGACGGATTTCGACTGGCGGCGGCACGGAACCTGGGGGCGAGCGCAGCGAGCGGCGCGCTCCTCGTGTTCCTTGACTGCGGGACGTTGCCCGGACCGCGGTTGGTGGAGACATACCTTGCAGCAGCAGAGCGAGCATCGTCGGTTGACTTCGTTGCGATGGGGCCAACGTACGGGTATGACGTCGCGCCGCCGTACGCCTCCTACGTCGCAAGGGTCTTCTGCGACGCTGGCGCCGACTTCCAGCCGCATCGCTTCTTCGGTATCCCCGGCGTTGCGGACTACCGAGAGCTGGCCCTCGCAGCCGCAGTTCACCCTGCCGAAATCATGATGCCGTGGCGCTTGTTCTGGGGCCGTAACGTAGCGGTGGCTGCGACCGCCTTCTCCAATGTCGGCGGATTTGACGAGAACTTCAGGAGCTATGGAGTCGAGGACATCGATCTCGGATACCGTCTTCTTGCCTCCGGATGTCAGGTCAGGTGGGAACGGGCGGCCTGGGCTTTGGAGATTCCTGAAGTCGCTGATCTGAGCTCGACGCAAAAGGCGGCCGAGAACGATAGCAATCTCCGGGCGATGCAACGGAAGTACGACGATGTGTGGGTGGAGTTCTACCGCGCAGTCCGTCCCTCGGCCCGGAGCGAGCAAGTCGAAGGCGAGCTCCTCGAAGCGGAGCTTCGACGGATGACGCCGTGCGCTCCGTTACGACGCACGGAGCCCGGCCCGGAGCGGATTGTCTACTTCGGTGTCCCGGAGATTGCGATTGGCGCTGACGACGTGGTCCTCGACCCATGCGTCCACCGCAGCCGTTCGGAGCACGACCCCGGTCTCGTCTCGTCTCTCGGCATGGCGACTCTCTTCAACGAAGGTCAATTCGATCGGGCAGTCATAACGCAGCGGTTCAGACCACTCCTTGCCCATTGGTCTGAATTCGTGACCGCGGAGGCCTCACGACTCGCTCATCGAGTCGATCGGACAGGTAGCCGATGAGGCGCGGAGAGGGGGAACAAGGTCACGAGCAGGCACCTGCGCCAAGCCCATCGGGTCGCCCGGGATCTCGGCCCTACGAACTGGTTCTGCTCTTCAACGCGATGTTCGGAGGGCTCACGGCCGTCGGACTCCCACTCGCCTTGAACAGTGCAGGCCTCTCGAAGGCCGCCATAGCCGTGTTCTTCGTGTCCAATGCGTTCGTGGCAGTGTTCTACAACACTGTGCTCGTCCCGAGGATCCGCCGGGCGGGGTACCCGCGGCTGGCGTTGATCGGAACGCTCTGCTGTGTGCCGGTCGGGACTCTCCTCGTGGCGCGCTCGGCGGACCAGCCTGAGGTCCTCTACACCGGCGGAGTGCTCATGCTCTGCGTGAGTGCGGTCGTGCCCCAGATCTTCGGGCGAGCTGGAACTGCCCTGGGTGGAGAGATCACGACGACGATGGTCCTGCGGTTCAGGCGAGTGCTCATCGCGGGCTACATCGCCGGTCTCCTCCTGTACAGCGTCTGTGTAGCGCTGCACCTGGACCCTCTTCTCGTAGCGGCACTCGTCGCGAGCCTGTGCCTGACCGGACCGGTGTCCTCAGTGTTTCGAGGCAAGGTGGCTCCGTCGCCTAGGGCTTTGGGGGAGGCGACGCGCTCACCGCTTCGGCGTCCGCCAGCATTGGTGGTCTGCGCCGCGCTGGTCGTTGTCGCTCTACTCAAGTCGGTGGACACTCTTCGAGGGCTCTACCTTCCTTTGGTTGCGGCTTCCGGTGGTATCGAGCCGTCACTGATCTCGGCGAGTTTCATGGTCGGGTCACTGCTGGAGTTTGCGATGCTGCCGATTCTCGGCATGCTTATGCGACGGCAGGGATCTGCTCTCGCCTCCGTCGTCGTCGCTAGCGTTTCCATCGCCGTGTTCGTCCTGATGGCCTCATCGACCGGCATCTGGGCACTCTTCATCGTGCAAGCTCTCTACTCATTCGTCGGAGCCGGATTCCAGAGTGTCGGCCTGTTGCTGCTCTCTGACGTTCGAGGGTCGGATGCGGGGGCTGGGGCGAGCGCGTACATGGCGGTGACGCAGGTGGGGACGGTTCTCGGCGCATTGTTGCCGCTCGTGGTGCCGGGGTACTCCCCGGCAATCTTCTGGCTAGCTGCGGCGATGTCGTTTGGAGCGGCCGCACTCGGCTGGGTGGTGCACTCGAGATCTGGCGCATCGAGGTCGGTCTTCGGCAGTGTGAGCTGAATCAAGAGTGAGGAGACCTCGATCACCTGGGGGATCCACGATGCCTTCAAGAACTCACCTGGAGGCGGACCGATCGGAGGTCGTCGAGCACGTAAGCGGGCTCAGAGGACCGCCGTGCCACAGAGCCCTTGCCGCTACCGTGATGTAACGCACACCTCGCTGTCGTCCGGATGCAGTCCCCACAGGGGATGACGCCGACTGGCGGGATCTCTCTGCACAGACCGATTGGTGAACCTCCGCGATGGACACACGGTTGCGCCCACTCCGCCTCGACGACGCGGCCGTCCTGGCTGCGGTCATCACCCTGAACGCCGACCACCTGCGACCGTGGGAACCGGCGCGAGCGCCGTCGTACTACACGGAGTCCGGGCAGCGGGACGTCATCACGCAGGCCCTCGCCGCGCAGCGGGCCGGCAACGCGGTGCCGTTCGTCATCGAGTCGACCGACGGGGAACTCCTCGGCCGGATCACGTTGAGCGGTGTCGCCCGCGGTGCGCTGCAGTCGTGCGCGATGGGGTACTGGATCCGCGCCGATCGCACGCGCCAGGGCCACGCATCCCGCGCCGTCCGCGCCGCTGCGGCCCACGCGTTCGACGTGCTCCGCCTGCACCGCGTTCAGGCCGAGACCCTGCCCGAGAACGTCGGCTCGCAGCGCGCGCTCGAGTCTGCCGGCTTCACCCGCTACGGCTTCGCGCCGGAGTACATCAAGATCGACGGGGTCTGGCGCGACCACGTCATGTTCCAGCTCCTCGCGCCGACGCCGGCCCCGTGATCGAGGTCGTCGAGTACCGGCCGGCCTGGCCCGAGCGGTTCCGGCAGCTGCAGGATGCGTACGCCGCCGCGCTCGACGACGCCGACGTGCCGTTCCGGAGCATCGAGCACGTGGGCAGCACCTCCGTGCCGGGCCTGGCGGCGAAGCCCGTGCTCGACGTCGACGTCGTGGTGGAGACCGATGACGTCCCGGCTGCGGTGGCGGCGATGGCGACGATCGGGTTCGAGCCGCGCGGTGAACTCGGCGTCCCGGACAGGCAGGCGTTCCGGGCTCCGGAGCGTTTCACCCCGACGAACACTTACGTCGTCGCGGCCGGGTCGCTCGCGCTGCGGAACCACCTGGCCGTCCGCGACGTGCTGCGTGCCGACCCGGTGCTCCGCGACGAGTACGCCGCCGTGAAACGCCGGGCGGCCACCGAGGCCGAGGACATCGACGACTACATCGAGCGGAAGAGCGAGGTGCTGGGCCGGATCCTGTGCGCCGGCGGCTTGGCCGACGACGAGCGCGCCGCCATCACCGCCACGAACCGTCGGATCACCGACCGCGGCGCGGACGGCTGATCCGACGGGAGCGAGCCTCAGGCGCTGGCGAGCATCGGGTAGAGCGCGGTGAGCGGGGCGCTCAGGCCGGCACGGACGTCGCGGCTGACCTGGTCGGCGAGGACCTCGTGCTCGCCGGCCTCGACCGCGTCCCAGATCGAACGGACGATGTCGGCGGGGTCGGACTTCTCGACGTCGAGATCGGCGATCATGCCGGTGTCGGTGTAGCCGAGGTGGGCGCCGACGACCTGGGTGCCCTGGGGCGCGAGCTCGAGGCGCAGGGAGTTCGTGATCGACCAGAACGCGGCCTTCGACGCCGAGTACGCGCCGGCGAGGGCGACCCAGCTCAGGGCGGAGTGGACGTCGACCAGCGCGCCGTTGGCGATCGAGGGGGCGAACGCCTTGGCGACGCGGAGTGCACCGAAGACGTTGGTGGCGAAGATGCGCTCGACCTCCTCGACGGAGACGTCGACGAGCGGGTCGGAGCCGGCGATCCCGGCGTTGTTCACGACGATGGTCACGTCGGCTGCGCTGCGGGCCGCGGCGTCGACGCTCTCCTGGCTCGTGACGTCGAGGGCGAGCGGGACGATGCGCTCGTCGTCCCAGGTGCGCGGGTTGCGGGCGGTCGCGTAGACCTTGGTGGCGCCACGCTCCAGGGCCTGGCGGACGAACTCGGCGCCGAGGCCGCCGTTCGCTCCGGTGACGAGGACGACGGCGTTGGTGAGGTCGGTCATGAGTGCTCCAGACAAGAGAAGTTGAGTACGGAAACCGAACCTAGCACGTTGTGTCCGGAAATCGAACCCAGCTAGGATGAACACATGCTCGGCATCCTCGGCGGCGACGAGCGCTGCCCCATCGCACGCTCCCTCGACGTCCTCGGCGAGAAGTGGACGCTCATGATCGTCCGCGACGCCGTCGGCGGCTCGACCCGCTTCAGTCAGTTCCAGCGGAGCCTCGGCATCCCGCGCGAGGTCCTGACCGCACGGCTGGCGTCACTCGTCGACGGGGGAGTGCTCGAGCGCACGACCTACAAGCCCGAGGGCGCCCGTGCCCGCGAGGAGTACGTCCTGACCGACGCCGGCCGCGACCTGTCGCTCGTGCTGCTCGCCCTCGGCGGCTGGGCCGACCGGCACCGCCCGTCCGAGCGGGCGTCGGACCTGCGCTTCGTCGAGGCCGAGACCGGCGAGGCGGTCGAGGCCGCCGCCGTGACGGTGGATGCGCAGCAGCGCATCCCGACCGCGCGCCTCCGCGCCGTGATGGAACCGGCGTCCTGAACGCGACCCTCTGACGGCCAGGAGGCCCGCGGCGGCCCCGCCCCGCGCCTCCAGTTCGCTTGTTGGGTGCGTCAGCGACGCACGTCGCACCCGCAGCTCGCGCCGAGGACCAGCTCGGCGGGGACCAGGTCGCGGTGCCACTGGTTGTCGGCGTCGAGGCCGAGCACGCGATCGACCGCGGCGACCGCCATCGTCTCGATCGGCTGCCGGACCGTGGTGAGCTGCGGGTTCGTGTAGTCCGCCTCGGCCGCACCGTCGAACGACACGATCGCGACGTCCTCGGGGACGCGCAGACCGAGTTCCCACAGTGCGCGCATCACGCCGATCGCCTGCATGTCGGAGCTGACGAAGACGGCTCGGGGGCCGGTCTCGTCGGCGAACATGCGGAGGCCGGCCTCGTAGCCTCCGCGCCGGGTGAAGTCCGTGCGGACGATGGGCCCGTCGGGCAGGCCGGCCTGGCGCAGGGCACGCATCCAGCCCTGCTCGCGGAGCTCCATCGAGCCGGTGTGCCCCATCACGAGGCCGATCGAGCGGTAGCCGTGCTCGACCAGGTGCTGCGTGCCGTCGAGGGCGCCGCGCAGGGCGTCGACGCCGATGCTGGCGTACTCGGGGACCTCGAAGAACGTGTTGAGCAGGACCATCGGCAGACCGGGGTCGGTGACGGTCGACAGGTCCGGGTGGGTCATGATGCTCGTCACGATGATGCCGTCGACCTGGCGGGCGGACAGGCTGCGGAGCCGTTCGCGTTCCTGGGCGGCGTCGCCGTCGCTGTTGGCGAGCAGGACGTCGTAGCCGCGTGCAGCGGCGGCGTGGGTGACGGCGACGGCGAGCTCGGACCAGAACGGGTTGTCGAGTTCGGGCACGATCAGTCCGAGCATCTTCGACGAGCCGGTGCGCAGGGCCTGGGCGCTCGCGTTCGGGCGGTAGCCGAGGACCCGGATGGCCTCGCGCACCCGGGCGGCGGTGGCGGCGGCGACGGGGCGCGGTCCGTCGTGCACGACGTAGCTGACGACGGAGGTGCTGACCCCGGCGTAGCGGGCGACGTCCGCACGGGTGACCGCCCTGGGGTTCGTCGGGACGGTCACGGCAGCCACCTTCGTCGGGTCCGGGAGCGTCGTTCGGGTGCCGGCCCTCGACGGACCGGCACCCGAACGACACGTGTTACTCGGACGCGATCGTAGCCGACGGTGCGGCTCCGGCCGTCGTCGGTGCGCTCGTCGTCGCAGTGCTCGTCGCCGCAGTGCTCGTCGTCTCCGGGGCGTCACCGAAGTCCGGCACCTCGAGGCGGGCGCCGCCCTGCAGCGCGGACTGGTGGGCGATGATGCCCGGCAGGGTGAAGCGTGCGGCGGTCCAGGCGTTCACCGGCGGCAGGGTCCGGTCGACGACGGCGCGGACGAAGTCGTCGGCGAGGAACTGGTGGCTGCCCTCGTGTCCGGTCGGCACACCGTCGTACTCGGCGGGCAGACGGTCGGTGTCGTGCACCTCGGCGTAGCCGGAGACGAACGCGTCGCGCAGGGACGGGTCGACGTCGGCCAGGCGCGGGTCGTCGAGGGACATCGTCGCCTGGGTGTCGATCTTGTCGCTGATGTCGTACGAGTCCTCCTTGTCCTGCCAGACGCTGGTCTTCGCGAGCTGCTCGAAGCTGGCCTCGGTGCCGAAGTAGCGGAACCGTGACTCGCGGATGTGCGACGGGTAGCCGACGCGACGCATCTCGTTGATGCGCATGACCCCGCCGTTGTCGAGCTCGAACAGGGCGGTGGCGTTCGAGAAGTCGTTGTCGAACTGACTGACGTCCTTGTCGAAGACGCCGTCACCGCGATCGTCCTTCACGCCGATGCAGCTGACACTGACCGCGTGCCCGGGGATCGCGCCGAGGACCCCACCGACCGAGTGCGTCGGGTAGAGCATGGGCGGGTAGCTGGCGGTGCGCTTCCACTCGTCGCCGCCGCTGTACTGGTACGCGGCGTAGAAGCCGAGGTCCATGTCGTGCACGTAGTCGCCCTCGGCGTAGAACACCCGGCCGAAGGCGCCGGCGGCGACCTGCTTGCGGGCGAACACGGTCGCGGGGTTGTAGTAGCTCGTCTCGCCCATCATGTAGGTCAGGCCGGTCTCGCGGACCGCCTGGATGATGTCGCGGATCTCGTCGACGGAGATCGCCATCGGCACGGCGGAGTACACGTGCTTGCCGGCGCGCAGGGCCTTGACCACGAGCGGACCGTGGGTCCAGCGCTGCGTGAAGATCGCGACGGCGTCGACGTCCGAGGCGAGGACGGCGTCGAAGTCCGGGAACGTGCCGTCGAGGTGCTGGGTCTCGACGAGTTCGGACGCGCGCTCGCCGACGAGGTCGGTGACGTAGACCCGGTCGACGTCGGGGTGGAGCTTGAACAGCTTGGCGAACTGGGGGGCGAACTGGCCCGCGCCGACCATTCCGACAGAGATCATCAGTGACCTTTCCAGGGTGTGGGATGCGTCGCCGAGCGGGTCGCACCGATGCGATCGAGCGCCATCCTGACACACGTTGTCTACACGTGACAACCCCCGTCCACAGCCCGAAATCTTACTCTTGCCAGCAGTGGTCCCCACGTGTAGATTCCCGGCTCACGGACTGCTGCACGTCAGTCCACCGCAGACGAAGGAGTCGCGATGGCAACCGAGAGCCCTGTGTCGTCACCCTTGACGACCGCCAGCACGAGACGGAGGAGTCGGTCCGCCGACCTCGCCCGTGCCCGCACCACCGCACCACGGCGCCGCCCCAGGAACGACCTGTGGCTCGCGCTCGTCTTCATCGCCCCGGCAGCCGTCGGGTTCGCGGTGTTCCTCGCCTGGCCGACCGTGCGGGGCATCTACCTGAGCTTCACCTCGTACAACCTGCTCACCGAGCCCGAGTTCACCGGCCTGCAGAACTACGCCCGCCTGGTGCAGGACTCGATCTTCTGGCACTCGATGGTGGTGACCGTCGAGTACGTGCTCATCAACATCGTCATCCAGACCGTCGTCGCGCTGTTCATCGCCGTGATGATGCACCGCCTGACCAAGTCGACCTTCGTGCGCGGCATCGTGCTCGCGCCGTACCTGGTGTCGAACGTCGTCGCCGCCCTCGTCTGGCTCTGGATCCTCGACACCCAGCTCGGCATCGGCAACGAGATGCTCGCCGCACTCGGGCTCGACCGCATCCCGTTCCTGCAGAGCGACGTCTGGGGCATCCCCTCGATCGCGCTCATCAACGTCTGGCGGCACGTCGGCTACACGGCGCTGCTCATCTTCGCCGGCCTGCAGTCGCTGCCCGAGACCGTGTACGAGGCCGGACGCATCGACGGTGCGAGCGAGTGGAAGATGTTCTGGCGCATCACGGTGCCGCTGCTCCGCCCGATCCTGTCCCTGGTGCTGATCATCACCGTGATCGGGTCGTTCCAGGTGTTCGACACCGTCGCCGTCACCACGCAGGGCGGCCCCGCGAACGCCACGAACGTCGTGCAGAACTACATCTACAACCTGGCGTTCGACCGGTTCCAGTTCGGCTACGCGTCCGCGGTCTCGGTCGCGCTCCTCATCGTCCTCAGCATCATCACGATCATCCAGTACCGCCTCACCCGCTCGGGTGAGTCCGACCTGGACTGAACGGAAGCGCCATGACCACGACACTCACCCGTTCCGTCACCACGTCCCGCCCGCCGCGGATGGGGGCCGGCCACCGTCGTCGCCCGTCGCTCGGCCGCGTGCTCGCCTGGGTCGCGATGATCCTCGTCATCGTCGTCACCCTGTTCCCGTTCTACTGGATCCTGCGCACCGCGCTGTCGTCGAACACCGCGATCAACTCCGACCCCACCTCGCTGCTGCCCGTCGGGTTCAGCCTGGGCGGGTTCGAGCGGGTCTTCGGCCTGCAGTCCACCGAAGAGGCGTTGGCCCAGGGCGGCTCCGGTGCCGCGCTGAACTTCTGGCGGTACCTGCTCAACTCGATCCTGGTGTCGACGCTCGTCACCGTCGGCCAGGTGTTCTTCTCGGCAGCGGCCGCCTACGCCTTCGCCCGGCTGCGCTGGCCCGGTCGCGACAAGGTGTTCGGGGTGTTCCTGGCCGGGCTGATGGTCCCCGCGATCTTCACGCTGCTGCCGAACTTCACGCTCATCAAGCAGCTCGGGCTCGTCGACAACCTGCTCGGCATCGCCCTGCCGACGATGTTCATGACCCCGTTCGCGGTGTTCTTCCTGCGGCAGTTCTTCCTCGGCATCTCGAAGGAGGTCGAAGAGGCGGCGCTCATCGACGGCGCCGGCAAGGTCCGCGTGTTCTTCCGGCTCGTCATCCCGATGGCGGCGGCCCCGATCGCCACCCTCGCCGTGCTGACGTACATCACGAGCTGGAACGACTACTTCTGGCCGCTCATGGTGTCGTACACCGACAACTCACGGGTGCTGACCGTCGCGCTCGGCGTCTTCAAGTCGCAGACCCCGCAGTCCGGTACCGACTGGGCCGGGCTCATGGCCGCGACCCTGGTGGCGGCGCTCCCGATGATCCTGCTGTTCGGCGTCTTCGCCAAGCGGATCGTCAACTCCATCGGCTTCTCCGGGATCAAGTGACCCGGCGCTCGGACAGGACGAACACCATGACGAACCAACTGACCCGCCGCACGCTCTTCGCCGGCGGCGCCTCTGCACTGGCCCTCGGCGCGCTCGCCGCCTGCTCGTCGCCCGGTCGCCGCACGACGAACCGGTCAGGTGCGCGGACCGTGAGTTACTGGCTCTGGGACGCCAACCAGCAGCCTGCGTACCAGGCCGTCGCCGACGCGTTCCACCGCGCGAACCCGGACATCACCGTGAAGATCACCCAGCTCGGGTGGAACGACTACTGGACCAAGCTCACCGCGGGCTTCATCGCCGGCACCGCGCCCGACGTCTTCACCGACCACCTGACGAAGTTCCCGCAGTACGCCGACCTCGACGTGCTCTACAAGCTCGACGAACTCGACGCCACGAAGGGCATCCGTGACGACGACTACCAGTCCGGGCTCGCCGAACTGTGGAAGGGCCAGGACGGCCACCGCTACGGCTCCCCGAAGGACTGGGACACCGTCGCGATGTTCTACGACAGGAAGGCGATGGCGAAGGCCGGGGTCTCCGCCGAGGAGCTCGGGTCGCTCGCGTGGAACCCGGACGACGGCGGCACGTTCGAGCGGATGCTCGCGCGGCTGACGATGGACTCGAAGGGCCGACGCGGCGACGAGGACGGCTTCGACAAGGACGACGTCGCCGTCTACGGCATCTCGTCGAACGGCTCGGGCGGCGATGGCTTCGGACAGACCCAGTGGTCGCCGTTCACCGGATCGGTCGACTGGTTCTACACGAACGAGAACCCGTGGGGCGACCGGTTCCGCTACGACGAACGGGTCGTGCAGGACACCCTCGCCTGGTACTACCGGCTGGCCGAGAAGGGCTACATGGCGAAGTACGGGGTGTTCTCCACCACGACCGGCCCCGAGGTCCAGCTCGGCGCCGGCAAGTGCGCGCTGTCCTTCAACGGCTCGTGGATGATCGGCTCGTACCTCGGCATGGAGGACCTCGACGTCGCGGTCGCCCCGACCCCGATCGGCCCGTCGGGCCACCGTGCGTCGATGTTCAACGGGCTCGGCGACTCGATCACGAAGCAGGCGAAGGACCCCGAGGCCGCGGCGAAGTGGGTGGCGTTCCTGGGCAGCGACGAGGCGCAGCGGATCGTCGGTGAGAGCGGGATCGTGTTCCCCGCTCGTCCCGCGGGCACCGAGGCCGCGGTGGCCTCGTTCCGGAAGCGCGGGCTCGACGTCTCGGCGTTCACCCGGCAGGTCGAGGAGGACACCACGTTCCTGTTCCCGGTCACGAAGAACCCCGCCGACGTGCAGGCCCTGCTGCAGCCCGCCTTCGACGACGTCTACGCGAACGGCAAGCCGATCTCGACGCTGACCGGGGTCAACGAACACGTCAACAACCTGCTCGCCCTCACCTGACCGAAACCCGAAACCCGAAACCCGAAACCCGAAACCCGACACCCGACACCCCGCCCGTCGTCCGCATGCCGCACCCTCCGGTGCGGTGTGCGGACGACGCGTTGACCGTGCCACCGACCACGATCCAGACTGCAGGAGATGACTTCGCTCACCTCCCTCGTCTACATGTCCGTCGCCGTCGACGACCTGACCGACGACCAGCTGGTCGCCATGCTGCGTGAGGCGCGGCTCCGCAACCACGCGCTCGGCGTCTCCGGGCTCCTGCTCGCCAAGGGCGGCCGCTTCATGCAGGTGCTCGAGGGTCCGGTCTGGAGTGTCGAGGACCGCTTCGCCGCGATCGAGCGCGACCCGCGGCACACCGGCGTGAAGTCGCTGTCGCGTGAGTCCATCAGCACGCGTCGGTTCGACGGCTGGGCGATGGCCTTCGGCAGCCCCACCGGGGACGAGCTCCGTGACGAGCCCGGGTTCAGCACCTTCCTCAGCGACCGCACCGGTCTGCCGACCGGGGTGGCGGGCACGCCCGCCGACTGGCTGCTCCGCTGGTTCCGCGGGCGCGACCTGCAGGACCTGCCCGAGGAGCGCATCACGCTCGGCCGGCACGCGGCCTGAGACGCACCACCCCTCGGACTGGAGGCGCGGTGCCAGCTGGCACCGTCCCTCCAGACCGACAGACTGGTCCCGTGGAACGACGTGAGCAGATCCTGGTGGCTGCGGCGGAGGAGTTCGACCGCGTCGGCTTCGCCGGCGCGACCATCGCGGGCATCGCCCGCACGGCGGGCGTCTCGCAGGGCACGCTGCACTTCCACTTCCCGACGAAGCTCGCCCTGGCGCTCGGCGTCATCGGCGAGCAGAACGCCCGCACCTTCGACGTCGTCAGCCACACCGACAGCTCGCCGGTCGCCGCGCTGATCGGGGCGTCGCACGGCATCGCCGACCTGCTCCGGACCGACCCGATCGTGCGGGCGGGCATCCGGCTGTCGCTGGAGCGCGGCGAGTTCCAGACCGCGACCCTGAGCTTCTACGAGCAGTGGATCGGCGGGATCGTCGACGTGTTCCGGTTGGCGATCGCGAGCGGGGAACTCCGGACGGACCTGACCGCGGAGCAGCTCGGCTCGACGGTGGTGCCCTACTTCACCGGCGTGCAGCTCGTGTCCGACGTCCGGACGCGGCGCACCGACCTGATGCCGGCGGTGGCGACGATGTGGCGGGTGGTGATCGCGGCGACGGCGGACCCGAAGCACCGCGACCGGCTGCTCGCCGTCGTCGAGGACGCGTTCGGCATCGACTGAACCGCTGGGTACGGCGCGGGCGGAGTGCGTCGCTGCCGGCGGGTCAGAGGTCGTGCAGCTCGCGGTCGCGGAACCACTTCAGCAGCCAGGCCGCACTGGTCCGGTCGAACGAGCGCGGGAAGTCCATCGTGCCGGACAGGAAGGGACTGAAGCCCTCCTCGGAGCGGAGGTCCGAGTCGTCGAGCGCGCGGTAGGCCATCGACCAGCCGTCGAACCGTCGGCGCTCGATGTCCTCGCGCACCAGCGACTTGACCTCACCGTGACGGCGGTCCTTCGCGATCACGTCGTACCGGTCCTGCACGCTCCACGCCGGCCCCTCGAGCAGCTGCATGAACCGACCGCCCTTGGCGAGCAGGAGCCCGGAGACCCCGAGCGCCTCGTTGCGCAGCCGTGACTCCGCGAGCAGCACCGCCATGGCCTGGTCGTCGAAGGGGACGACGGCACGGCTCATGTAGACGATGGAGACGAGCACTCCTCCATCCTGCTGGGTGGAAGGCCGCTGCGCGAAGCGGATGTCCGCAACGCGCCCCGCGGATCGGCGCCGCGGATCAGCCCTGCGGCAGCTCGTGCGCGGTGACGTCCTCGTTGCGCTTCTTCCGCCACGGTCGTGCCGGGGTGTTCGGGCCGTCCCAGACCAGGATCGCGCCCCAGGCCGCGGCGATCAGCGGCACCGAGATGATCGCGCCGGTGATGCCGGCGAGGACGGTGCCGGCGGTCAGCCCGATCAGGATGACGAGGCCGTGCAGCTTGAGGGTGCGACCCATCAGGACCGGCTGCAGGAAGTTGCCCTCGAGCTGGTTCACGACGATCACGATGCCGATCACGATGAGCGCCTGCACCGGGCCGAGGGCCACGAGCGCGACGAGGGCGGCGAGGATGCCGGCCGCGGTGGCACCGACGATCGGGATGAACGCCGTGATGAACACGATGACGGCCAGCGGCAGGGCGAGGGGGACGCCGACGATCGCGATGCTGACACCGATGCCGATCGCGTCGACGGCAGCGACGGTGGCCGTACCGCGGACGTACCCGCCGAGGGTCGAGACGACCCGGTCGCCGACGCGACGTGCTCGGGCGTAGCGCTCACCGGTGAAGGGGCGGAGCAGGAACTCCCAGATGCTCGGGCCGTCCTTCAGGAAGAAGAACAGCACGACGATCATCAGGACGAGCCCGGTCAGGAAGTTCGCGGTGGCCGAGGCTCCGGCGAGGGCACCGGAGCCGAACTGCGCGCTCGTGACGAAGTCGGAGGCCGACGCGACCGCGTCGTCGATCTGCTTGTCGGAGATCGAGAACGGCAGGGTCTTCGCGAAGGTCTGCAGCTGCTCGAACCCGTCGACGGCGGACTTCTGCAGTTGCGCCCACTGGTTCTCGACCGCGACGACGATGAGCCAGCCGATCAGGCCCAGGACCGCGAGGACGCCGATGAGCACCGCGAGGGTGGCCACCACCGACGGCACCCGGTGCTTGCGGAGCCACGACACCACGGGGTGCATGGCCGACGCGATGATGAGCGCGAGGAGCACGGGGATCGTGACGACGCTCAGGACGTTGCTCGCCCAGACGATGCCGGCGACGACCACCACGACGACGATGAGCTGCAGGCAGCGGGTCGCGAGGTGCCCGGCGGAGTCGGACCACGCGGCCTGGACCCTGGACGGAGCGGCTGGGGTGATCGGGCGCGGAGCGTCGCGGAAGAACGGCATGCCCGAGACGCTACCGACCGGACGGCCGACGCGCCGGTTCCGCCGGTTCGATCGTCCGCCCGGTGTCCCGTCCCCGCGTCGCCGGGGCGACCAGGAACGCCGCGACCAGCAAGACCAGGGGCACGAGCATCGCCGTCTGCAGGCCGAGGTGCTCCCCGACGAACCCGAGCAGCGGCGGCCCCACCAGGAACGCGATGTACCCGGCCGTGGCCACCACCGACACCCGGCGGTCGCCGTCGGTGGGGTGATCGCCCGCGGCGGAGATCGACAGCGGGAACCCGAGGGCGATGCCGAGCCCCCAGACACCGGCGGCGGCCGCGGTGACGACCGGACTCGGTGACAGCACGACGAGCAGGACCCCCACCGCACCGACCGCGGCACAGACCCGGACGACCGGGGCGCGACCGAACCGGGCGACGAGCGGGGTGCCGGCCGCACGACCGATGAGCATGGCGAGGGCGAACCCGGTGAACACGAGAGACCCGACGGACTCGGGGGCGTCGTGGTCGGTGGTCATCAGCAGCGGGAGCCAATCGCTCGCGGCACCCTCGGCGAAGGCCATCGCCAGGGTGATCACGGCGATCATGGCGAGCTGCACGGTGAGGACGGAGCGGCGGGCTCCCCGACGGGTGCCACGGGCATCGGCCGGCGCATCGGTCGGTGCGTCACGGGGCACCGGCCGCAGGTTCAGCGCAGCGAACACCGCCAGCGCGGCCATCACCGCGGCGCCGACGAGCAGGTGCACCCGGACCGGGGTCCCCGCCGCCGTCATGGCGATGCCGACGACCCCACCGACCACGCTGCCGAGGCTGAAGCAGGCGTGCAGCACCGGCACGACCGGTCGCCCGATCTGCCGTTCGACCGCGGCGGCCTCGACGTTCAGCCCGATCTCGGCGACTCCCGCCCCGAAGCCGATCAGGAACAGCCCGACCCAGACCCCGGCGGCGACCTGTGCCGGGGCGAGCAGCGCGACGAGCACCATGCCGACGACGGGCAGGGCGCCCCCGAGCAGGATGAGCGGGCGGTTGCCGAGCCGCCGCACCAGGGCCCCGGCGCCGAGGATCCCGATCATCGACCCGATCGACAGCCCGAGCAGGACGAGGCCCATCGCCTCGATCGAGGCACCGAGCTCGTCGCGGATCGCGGGCGTCCGGGTGATCCACGTCGCGATCCCGAACCCGGTCACCGTCGACGTGGCGAAGAGTGCGAGTCGATGCCGCCCGGCCATGCCCCCATCTGATCGGTCCCCGGGCGGCCCGTCAAGGGAGACCGCGTCCCGCGCCTAGGATCGGGCGCATGGCGACCGTCCTCCTCGTCCGTCACGGACGCACCACCGCGAACGCCACCGGCGTCCTCGCCGGACGCACCGCCGGCGTGCGACTCGACGCCGTCGGCCGCACCCAGGCCGAGCGGACCGCGGAGCGCATCGCCGCGGTGCCCGTCGTCGCCGTGGTGTCGAGTCCGCTCGAGCGCTGCCGGCAGACCGCCCGCGCGATCCTGGACCGGCAGACCGACCGGCCGGCCGGGCCACCCGCCTCGCTGATCGAGCGGGCCATCACTGAGGCCGACTACGGGCAGTGGCAGGGCCGGAAGCTCGCCGACCTGGCGAAGGAGCCCCTCTGGCGCACGGTGCAGGCGAACCCGAGCGCCGTCGTGTTCCCCGGTGGTGAGTCCATGCAGACGATGCAGTCCCGGGCCGTCGCGGCCATCCGGCGCATCGACGCCGAGGTCGAGGCGGAGCACGGACCCGGCGCCGTCTGGGTCGCGGTGAGCCACGGCGACATCATCAAGAGCGTCCTCGCCGACGCGTTCGGCATGCACCTGGACCTGTTCCAGCGCATCGGCGTCGGCCCGGCCTCGGTGTCCGTCGTGCGCTACGGCGAGCACCGCCCCGAGGTCGTCGCGACGAACACCGAGTCCGGTGACCTGTCCTGGCTGCGCACCGCCTCGGCACCCAGCGGGGACGCCGCGGTCGGCGGCGGCGCGGGCCACCCGGCACCCGACGCGCCCGCGGGTCCTGCCCGACCCTGAACGGCCGGAGCCGAGCGCTCCTACAATGCGGGTATGCCCACCATCGTCCACGGCTTCGACTGGCCGGACCGCCTCGTCGTCGGCACCATCGGCCGTCCGGGTGAGCGCGCCTTCTACATCCAGGCCCGCTCCGGTCGGCGCGTCACCAGCGTCGCGCTCGAGAAGGAGCAGACCGCCGTGCTCGCCGACAAGATCGACGAGCTCCTCGACGAGGTCGCGACCGTCGACGACAACCGCTTCAGTGTGCCGCCGTCGGTGCCTGCCGAGCTCCGCGACCCGGAGCCGCTCGACCAGCCCGTCGAGGCCGAGTTCCGCGCCGGAGCCCTGAGCCTGGGCTTCGACCCGGCCACCGCGCAGGTCGTCATCGAGGCGTACCCGATCGACGACGAGGTCGAGATCGTGTCCGAGGAGAGCGAGGACGGCATCGAGATCGAGGCCGTCGTCGAGATCCCCGAGCCCGCCGAGCTGTTCCAGGTGAAGATCCCGGTCGGCACCGCCCGGGCCTTCGTCGAGCGCACGCGCGAGGTCGTCGCCGCCGGTCGTCCGCCCGGCGACGCATGAGCGACGGCTCGCTCTCCGTCCGGGCGCGCATCCGCGAGGCGTCCAACGCCACCTTCCTCGCCGAACTCGACGGTGCGACCGTCGTCTACAAGCCCATCGAGGGCGAGCGCCCGCTGTGGGACTTCCCGGACGGCACGCTCGCCGGCCGCGAGATCGCCGCGCACCTGGTCTCCGAGGCGTTCGGCTGGGCGGTCGTGCCGCCCACGTGGATGGGTGACGGTCCGTTCGGGCCCGGCATGGTGCAGCGCTGGCAGGACGTCGACCCCGAGCAGGACGCCGTCGACCTGGTGACGCCGGAGCTCGCCGAGGCAGCGGATTCGCCCTGGCTGCCCGTGCTCGAGGCGATCGACGAACACGACCAGCCCGTCACGCTCGTGCACGAGGACTCCGAGGCCCTGCGCCGGATGGCCGTCTTCGACGTCGTCGTGAACAACGCCGACCGCAAGGGCGGGCACGTGCTGGCGATGCCCGACGGCCACCGCTTCGGCGTCGACCACGGGCTCACCTTCCACGTCGAGCACAAGCTCCGGACGGTCCTGTGGGGCTGGATCGGGGAGCCCCTCGGTCCGGACGAGCTCGAGGGCCTCGACCGCGTGTCCGAAGCCCTGCGCGGTGGTCTCGGCGACGAGCTCGCCGAGCACCTGACGGACGAGGAGATCGACACGCTCCGGGCGCGCTGCGCGGCCCTGCGTGCCGTCGGGATCTTCCCGCCGCCGCCCGGTCACGGCCCCGCCGTGCCCTGGCCACTGTTCTAGACGCACCCGACAACGGACGGGAGGCCCGTGGCGGTCTCGCCACGGGCCTCCAGTCCGTTTCGTGTGGGCTTCAGAGCCCCCAGTCGTCGCGGAAGAGCGCGCCACCAGCCCCGCGACGCGAGCCGAGGTACGAGCCGACCACGGCGACCCCGAGGTCGTCGTTCTCCGGTGCCACGACGCTGCCGTCCACCCGCTTCGCCATCGCGTCGATGAACCGGGCGAGCCCCGGGTCCTCTCCGAGCCGGAAGAACGTCGTCTGGGCGCCGAGGCGTCCGGCGTTCTCGAGCTCCCGCACGGTCAGCGCGATCGTGACCGGGTCGGGTGGGTAGTCGAACCAGACCTGCCCGTTCGGCTCGAGGTGCGACGTCGGCTCGCCGTCGGTGACGATGAGGAGCACCGGTTGGGCCGTGGGGTGCTTGCGGAAGTGCCGGTTGGCGAGCAGCAGGGCGTGGTGCAGGTTCGTGCCCTTGTCCCACATCGCGTCGAGACCGACGAGCTGTTCGACGTCCATCACCTCGGCCTCGCGACCGAAGGCGATGAGCTGCAGGTCGTCGCCGCGGAACCGGGTCGACACCAGGGTGTGCAGCGCGAGGGCTGTGCGCTTCATCGGCACCCAGCGGTCCTCCATCGCCATCGAGAACGACGTGTCGACGAGCAGCGCGACGCAGGCCTGGGTGCGTGCCTCGGTCTCCTGCACCTCGACGTCCTCGATGCTCAGGCGCACGCCCGCACCCTGTCGACCGCTGGCCGCCGTCCGCACCACGGCGTTCGTGATCGTGCGGGGGATGTCCCACGGCTCGGTGTCGCCGAACGCCCACTGCCGCGACGCCCCCGAAGGTTCGCCCGCGGCGCCCGAGCGACGGAGGTCCCGCGCGCCCTGGCGACCGGACATCCGCTGGGCGACGTCCTTGAGCAGGCTCTTGCCGAGCTGCCGCATCGCCTTCGGGGTGAGCCGGAGCTGCCCGTCGGCTCCGCGGCGCATCGCCCCGGAGTTCCGGAGCGCCTGTTCGAGGCGCTGCAGGGTCTTCGCGTCGACCGCCGCCTCGTCGCCGAGCTGCCGGGACAGCGCGTCGAGGTCCAGGTCGTCGAGCTCCGAGCCCGGCCCGGACTGGGCGAGCTGGTCGGCGAGGGCGTCGAGGTCCGCGATGTCCTGGAACACCCCGGTGCCGTCGCCCAGCCCGAGGCCCTGTTCGCCCTCCATGCGCTCGGATCCGCGCCAGTCCTCGCCGGGACGCAGCGCGCGCAGGGTGCCGTCGAGCTGGGACAACTGCCCCATCAGGTCGGGGGAGCCGAAGGCCTGCTGGGCGAGGGCGTCGAGTTCGTCCCGCTGCTCCTGGGTCATCGAGTTCCGCATGCGCTGTGCCGCGGCCGCGCGGGCTGCCAGGTCGTCGAGCAGCTCGTCGACGTTCGCAGGGTTCGACGGGAAGTACTCGCCGTGCTGGTCCATGAAGTCGTCGAACTGCTGCCGGGTGTCCTCGCCGCGGGCGTGCGCCTCGAGCAGGGCGTTGAGGTCCTGCATCATCGCGCTGACCGCGGCCCGGTCCTGGTCGGTGGCACCCTCGAGCGCCTGCTTCATGCCGGCGAAGCGCTGGTCGAGCACCTCGCGGCCGAGCAGGTCCTTGATCTCGTCGTACTTCTGGCGCGCGGTCGGGCTCGTCCAGTCGTAGTCGCCGAGTTCCTGCACCGCGGCGGCGGGAGAGAGCGACAGGCTGTCGAGCTGCAGTTCGGCCAGGGCCCGGTCGCCGTCGTCGAGGTCGACGTTGCGGGCGAGCTCCCCGCGCTCGGCGAGCAGCGCCTGGTCCAGGAGCTCGCGCACCTGCTGCAGGGTGCCGTCGAGGTTGTTCTTGCTCGTCAGCTCACGGCGGCGCTCGGCCACCCGTCGGGCCAGGTCGTCGAGGCCGCGCTGCGTCCGGCCGCCGCGTCGCAGGAACTCCCGCATCGCGCGCTCGGGCGACGTGCCGCCCATCACGTCCTGCCCGATGGCGTCGAGCGCCTCGGCCAGGTCGACCGGGGCGGCGAGCGGGTCGGGTCCGTCGGTGTACCGGCCGTACCGGGTGTCGCGCGTCAGGCGCCGGTTCTGCCTAGCCATAGACGGCTTCGCCCCCGCCGGACTCCTTGCTGATGCGCCGGGCCAGGAACAGGCCCTCGAGTGCGAGCTCGATCGCGCCGGCGCGTTCGCCGTCGTTCGTGGCACCCATCCTGTCGCACACCTGGTCGTACAGGTCGGACTCACCGATCGACGGCAGGCCCTCGAGGAACGCCCGGGCGCTGACCTGCTCGCCCGTGGTCACCATCGTGCCGCCGTCGAGCGCGTCCACGAGCACCGCGAAGTCGAGGCCTTTGAACCGGGAGCGCACGGTCTCGGCGGTCGCGGTGCGGAGCAGGTGCTCGAGGACCTCGTCGGCCCGGTCCTCTTCGCCGTTCTCGAACTCGATCTTGCCGCCGAGGACGTCCACCGCGGTCTCGAGGTCGATCGGCCGCGCGACCGCCTCGTCCTCGCCCTGGCGTGCTGCACGGTGCACCGCGGCGGCGGACACCGTCTCGGCACCGGCGATCGCGAACCGGGCGCTCACACCGCTGCGCTGGTCGACGGCGCTCGAACCACGCAGTGCCCGGGTGAACCGGGCGAGGATCTCGATCAGGGCGTCGGGGACCTCGGCCGTCAGCTGGGCCTCCTGCCGGATGACGGCGATCTCGTCGTCGAGCTCGATCGGGTAGTGCGTGCGGATCTCGGCGCCGAAGCGGTCCTTCAGCGGTGTGATGATCCGGCCGCGGTTCGTGTAGTCCTCGGGGTTCGCGCTCGCCACGACGAGCACGTCGAGCGGCAGACGCAGCACGTAGCCGCGGATCTGGACGTCGCGCTCCTCCATCACGTTGAGCATCGCGACCTGGATGCGTTCGGCCAGGTCGGGCAGTTCGTTGATCGCGACGATGCCACGGTGCCCGCGGGGGACGAGCCCGAAGTGGATGGTCTCCGGGTCGCCCAGGCTGCGGCCCTCGGCGACCTTCATCGGGTCGACGTCGCCGATCAGGTCGGCGACGCTCGTGTCCGGCGTCGCGAGCTTCTCGACGTAGCGGTCGTCGCGGTGCCGCCAGCTGATCGGCAGGGCGTCGCCGAGGTCGTCGGCACGCCGGATGCTCGCGGTGGTGATCGGTTCGTACGGGTGCTCGCCGAGTTCGGAGCCGGTGATGACCGGTGTCCACTCGTCGAGCAGGCCCTGCAGGGTGCGGAGCAGCCGGGTCTTGCCCTGGCCGCGCTCGCCGAGCAGGACGACGTCGTGGCCGGCGATCAGGGCGCGTTCGAGCTGGGGGATGACGGTGGTCTCGAAGCCGTGCAGGCCGGGCCACGGATCGGTGCCCTGGCGCAGGGCGGTGAGCAGGTTGTCGCGGATCTCGGCGCGGACCGTCTTCTGGACGTGACCAGAGGTGCGGAGCTCGCCGACCGTGCGGATGTCAGGTCGGGTCACGTTCTGGACGTTACGCCTTGTGGGACGGGAGGCCCGTGGCGGGGCCCGCCACGGGCCTCCCGTCCGTCCGCTTGTGGGTTTCCATCGCACTTGCGATCATTGAGATCCCGGCGACGGAGCCGGATTCGAAGTAGGGGGATCCGGCTCCGCCCCCGGTTGCTCGTTCCGCATCTGAACCACATCGGCGATCTCGGCGTACGGTCCCATTTCGTGAGCAGCGCGAACGCAACCATCAAGAGCCTGGTGCCCGCCAGGATGGACCGCTTGCCGTGGACCCGGTTCCACTGGAGCGTCGTCGTCGGACTCGGCGTGTCCTGGATCCTCGACGGTCTCGAGATCCAGATCGTGTCGAACGCGGGCTTCCAGGCGGACCTGAACCTGTCCACGCAGCAGGTGACGTCCCTCGGCACGATCTACCTGGTCGGCCAGGTCGTCGGTGCCCTGGTGTTCGGGCGCATGTCCGACCGGTTGGGGCGCCGCAAGCTGTTCATCCTGACGCTCGCGATCTACCTGGTCGGTTCGGGCATCGCGGGCCTCGCGCAGGACTTCTGGTTCCTGGCGGCCTTCCGGTTCGTCGCGGGGTTGGGCATCGGCGGTGAGTACGCGGCGATCAACTCGGCGATCGACGAACTCATCCCGGCGAAGTACCGCGGCCACGTCGACATCGCCATCAACGGCACGTACTGGGGCGGTGCGGCACTCGGCGCGTTCGCGAACATCTACCTGCTCGACACGTCCTACTTCGCCGAGAACATCGGCTGGCGCATCGGGTTCTTCCTCGGCCCGGTGCTCGGCATCGCGATCATCTTCCTGCGACGGCACATCCCGGAGAGTCCGCGGTGGCTGATGACGCACGGGCGCGAGGAAGAGGCCGAGGCCACCGTCTCCCGCATCGAGGAGTCGGTGGAGAAGGCGACCGGCAAGCCCCTGCCGGCGGTCGACCAGTCGAAGGCGATGACGGTCACGCCGAGCGACCGCGTCGGGTTCCTCGCCATCGCGCGCGTGCTGCTGAAGCAGTACCCGACCCGCACGCTCGTCGGCGCGACGATGATGATCACGCAGGCGTTCCTGTACAACGCGATCTTCTTCACCTACGCCCTGGTCCTGACGAACTTCTTCGGCCTGAAGACGGCGGAGACGGCGGTCTACTTCTTCCCGTTCGCGATCGGCAACCTGCTCGGTCCGATCATCCTGGGGCGCTTCTTCGACACCTGGGGTCGTCGCCAGATGATCTTCCTGACGTACCTGGTGTCCGGCCTCGTGCTCGCCACGTCGGCGTTCCTCTTCCGGGCCGACGCGATCTCGGCGACGGTGCAGGTCGCGTTCTGGTGCGTCTCGTTCTTCTTCGCCTCGGCCGGGGCGTCGAGCGCCTACCTGACCGTCAGTGAGATCTTCCCGCTCGAGCTGCGGTCGCAGGCCATCTCGTACTTCTTCGCCCTGGCGCAGATCTTCGGTGCGGTCGCGCCGGCCATCTACGGCGCCTTCATCGGTGACGGGTCGTCGCGGGAGCCGCTGTTCTGGGGGTACTTGCTCGGATCCGCGGTGATGATCGGCGGCGGCGTGGTGGCCCTGATCTTCGGGGTCGACGCCGCACGGAAGGGGCTGGAGGACGTCACCCAACCGCTCTCGGTGCTCACCGGGGACGCGAAGTCCGACCGGAGGTGAGCCCGGCGGCGGCGGTCTGACATTCTGTATTCAGAGTGTTTAGCGCCGCCGTCGCAGCGCTGTCACTGTGCGTGCATGGCACTCCTCCACAGCACGACACCGGCGACCACGATCCACGGCAGCGACCGCCCTCGCCTCGGGGGTGCCGCCCGTGCGTGAACCTGGGGTGATGGAGCACACTCCCGCCCGAGCCGGGGCCGACGGCCTCGATCCCCACGGCCTGCGCCGCAGTCTGCTGCGCGACGCGGTGTTCCTGCGACTGCTCGACCACGTCCTGCGGGGGGAGTACCGCCGTGGGCAGCGGCTGCGGCTCGACACTCTCGCATCGGACATGCGGGTGTCGCGCACACCGGTGCGCGAAGCCCTCGTGACCCTCGAGTCCCTGCAGCTGGCCAGCGTGCAGCGGTACGTCGGTGTCGTGATCGCGCAGTGGTCCGTCGACCAGATGATCGAGCGACTGCGGATCGCCCAGGCCCTGCTCGTCGATCCGCCGTCGAACTCCGTCGGGTACCACGACCGGTTCGACAAGGCGTGGCTGCGCGAGTGCTGGACCGAAGCCGGTGCCTTCGTCGAACTCGGGGCCTGGTACCTGCGGCGGCGCGGGTCGTCGGTCAGCGGTGACTGGTTGCTGTCGCAGCGCATCGTGCTCGACATGTTCTTCACCGACGACGTCGCCCTGGCGAACGGGATCGATGCGGTGGTCGACCGGCGACGACGGGTCGAGATCGTCGAGCGGGCCGCGGACGCCGCGGAGCGAGACGCCCTCGACGACTGCGCCGCGGCGCTCCTCGACCTGTCGTCGGCCCTGGTCGCGCTGCCGGACCGCTTCCGGGTGGTCGTGTCGGCCTGAACCGGCGGCGGCTGCGGATCCGCTCAGGTCCGCGTCCGCCGCCGTGTTCCGCAGGTCCCGCCGCCGCGCAGTGCGCGGTCGCGGTGCCCCTCGCACTGGATCGTCAGGCAACGTCGTGGCAGCCTTGACCGGTTGCCGTCCCCGGCGTGTCCACCGACGACAGGAGTGCCCGTGAACGACGTCCGCGATCGATCCCACCGCTTGAACCGAGCACCCGGGATCGCACGGCACGGACGTCTGCGGCGCTCGAGCCCCCTGGCGACCGCGGCCAAGACGGTGTCCGCCGTCGTCGCAGTGGCCCTGGTGAGCTCGGTCTCGGTGACGGCGATCGCGGCGAAGCAGGTCACGGACGACCTCGGTGACGGCGTGGAGATCCAGGGCCAGCCCGCACCGCAGGCGCAGGGTGGTGCGAAGCCGCTCAGCGCCTTCACGGGCGGGTTCAACATGCTCGTCGTCGGCACCGACAACGACCCCGACCAGAGCGCGGCGTTCGGGGAGCGTGACGCGACCCTCAACGACGTCAACATCCTGCTGCACGTCTCGGCCGACCACACCAACGCGACCGCGGTGAGCATCCCGCGCGACCTCGTCACGCCGATCCCGGCCTGCAAGAAGACGGACGGCACGGGCACGGCCCCGGCGATGGCCGCGCAGCCGATCAACACCTCGTTCGGCGAGGGGGGCCTGAACTGCGTCACGCAGACGGTCGCCGGGCTGACCGGGCTCGACATCCAGTACTCGGCGGCGGTGTCCTTCAAGGGTGTCATCGAGATGTCGAACGCGATCGGCGGCGTGCCCGTCTGCGTCGCCCAGCCGATCACCGACTCGTACACCGGGCTGAACCTGCCCGCCGGCACCTCGACCCTGCAGGGCGACGAGGCCCTGGCGTTCCTGCGCACCCGGCACGGGGTCGGCGACGGGTCGGACCTCGGTCGGATCTCGAGCCAGCAGGTGTTCCTGTCGTCGCTGCTCCGCACCGTGAAGTCGAACGACACCCTCGGTTCGCCGGCCCGCCTGTACAAGCTGGCCCGGGCGGCGGCGTCGAACATGCAGCTGTCCCAGAGCCTGAACGACATCGGGACGATGGTGCAGATGGGCCTGGCGCTGCGGGACCTGCCGCTGGCGCAGGTGAACTTCGTGCAGTACCCGGGCACCACGGGCGGCACCGGCGTCTACGAGGGCAAGGTCGAGCCGACGACGTACCTGGCCGACCGGCTGTTCGCGAAGATCAAGGCCGACCAGTCGTTCTCCCTCGGGGCGGACAGCACGGGCATCGGGTCCGAGACGAGTCCGACGCAGCCGAACGCGGCACCCTCGTCGCCGGCCGCTGCGCCGGAGCCTGCCACGCCGGCGACCCCGGCGGCGCCGTCGTCCGCCGCGCCGCGCACCCCCTCGGCGACGCCCGAGACCATCGACGGGCTCGAGGGCCAGTCCGCCGACCAGCAGACCTGCTCCAAGGCGTTCGGGTACTGAGGCGCGGCGCGGGGGCTGCGACTGGCCCCTCGCCCCTTTCGCGAAAGCGACAGTCTGCCGCCGAACATCCGCGGCACTCTGTCGCCCTGGCGCCAGTGACGGCCGAGCTCGGCGGCGCAGTGTCGCTTTCATGGGCCCACCCGTTGCCGTGCGTGCGTGCGCCGGAACGTCAGCAGTGCACCCGCCCCGAACGCAGAAACGGGGGCGCGGTGGTGGGCCGCGCCCCCAGGGGAGTCGCTCCCCGCCGGGCGCCACGCGATCGGGCGCGCCGGGCCCGCACGGGGAACGACGTCGGGTGCTGTGTCGCGACGACGGGGACGAGCCCCGGAACGTGATTGCCGCGTCCCGATGATGCTATGCAGTGGGGTACGCCCCGACAACCCCCACGTGTCCCCACTTCGGGGGACCGAGTATGACGGGTCGTGCCACGCGCGGGCGTGCGTCGGGTCGAGAGTGGCGCGGTCCTCCTGTATGGTGGTCGCAGCGCTCGCGAGAGTGCTTGGAGACGTCGCATAGTCCGGCCGAGTGCACCACCCTGCTAAGGTGGAGTCCCCTTTGAGGGGACCGAGGGTTCAAATCCCTCCGTCTCCGCACACGAGAAGCCCTTTCGATCCGCATGAACACGCGGGACGGAGGGGCTTCCGCCGTTTCAGGAAGCGGCAGAGCCCCACAGATCGAACACATCCGCTAACAGCATCGACCTCAAGATGTTCGTCCAGCCGGGGACCGCGGCGTTCGCGGTCGGGCAGCTCACGGCCTACGACCTCACCGCTCAGTCGCTAATCTGACGCCCGAACGCACAGACCCCCTCGGCCTCCTTCAGACGCTCGAGGGGGTCTTCGCGTGACCCGCGCTCGCTCAGCTCGGGTCTGGATCGAATCCGCCGAGGGACCGCCAGTGCGTGACGAGCGGCGCCAGCGGCTCGGAAGCCAGAAGCCGGGATCGGACTTCTTCCGCTTCGCGCACGGAGCGGGCGTTGCTCTCGTCGACGCGCGCATCGAGCTCTCGGCCGCTCTCGGTCCATCCTGGTGTGAGCGCTTCCAGGAACGCCTCGAGTTGCGGCGTGTACGCCTTCGCTCGGGCCTCAACTAGGTCGGCGTGGATCGAGCGAAGTTCCTGTGCCTTCTGCTCCGCGTAGAGAACGATCCCGGGCAGGACGATCCCGGTCGAACACGCGACGCCGTGTCGCAGGGCAAGGCGGACAACATCCAACGTCAGCTCCCGCTCTGCGGGTTCCCAAGCTAGGTCGGCGAGATCCACACCCCGCTCCCTCGCTGCATCGAGCACTGTGTTCGTGGGGAGGTCGTTCCAGGCGAGGCGAGTGTTCGGTCGGACGAGGTAGAGCATTCGGCTCCTTCGGGTGAGCGGGGCAGTCATCGGCACACTACACAGCACCGACAACGGACCCAGGCGAGCTCCTTCCCAGCGACTGCCCGCCGCAGTAACCTCCAGCTATGAGCATTCTTCGAGAGGGTGACCAGTGACACCTTCTGACGCTGACACCATCGCAAGCTTCATCACTCAACGCCTGACGTTCCTCGATGGCGGGTCGTGGGAGGACCAGTCCATCCGTGAGGATTCTCGATGGGGAGATACCGCGCTCGCGCCGGTCGCATCCCTTGTGGGAGACGTCAGTCGCATTCGCTACGCGGGTGGATTCGTCGGGAGGCCTTCACAGGGGGACCAGAAGGTCACGGAGGTGCGAATCGTCGTCTTCACCGACACGCAGATCATCCGGGTGGAAGCTGCGACAGACGTTGACGCCCCGTCCCTCTTTCTCAACGCCGCGAAGGTCTGGGCGGTGCGACGCGACTCGGTCACGAGTGTTGCTGTGACGAGGTCGAGCCGCACGGACGACGACTCGTCCAAGGACTGGCCGCGCCAGCTCGACATCGAGATCAGTCTCAGCGATGGGACCACGGTGTCTCTGCCGTTGAACCCGGAGCGATACAACCGGGACTACGAGGGCTTGCAGTTGCTTGCGCAAGAGCTGTTCGCGCGCGAGTGAAGTCACGGCTCGGATCGCAGTGACCGCAACCAGCGGATTCCGTCCTCCCGCGTGATGATCGGCTTCATCTTCGCCGGGTAGCAGGGGATCAGCTCGCTGCGCCGGATCGCGCCACGAATCGTCGTCTCCGAGAGGTCGACGGCCTTCGCGAAGTTCAGGATGGAGTAGGCGAGCTGTTCGATGGGAGGCTGCTCGTTCACGCCGGCCCCGAGGGCAGGAAGAACGAGAAATCCCGACCGGTGAGCTTCACCATCCGGTCGAGTTCGTCCAGCCACAGAGGTTTCTCTCCGCGGAGCTTTCGGTACAGGCTGACCGACGACCGTCGCGGGCTCTACACGGAGCTCACGCACGCCGGGCAGGTCCTGCTCGAGCGTGCGACACCGATCCACGCCGCGGCGCTCGAGGGCGCCCTCGCCGAGGCGCACGAGGTCCCCGAGCTCGCCGACCTGGCCGAGTCCGTCGAGCGGCTCGAGGGCGCGCGCGTCTGACCTCGGGTCACCTCGCACCCGGCCTGGAGGTCCGGCGCACCTCCGCCCCGCCGGCGTCGGCCCCGGGGCGGTCACCACTCAGGCGCGCGGCGGCCCCGTCGTCGACCGCACGACGAGCGTCGGTGGCACGAGTGTCCTGATCGGATCCGTCGGCGTCCCCGCTGCGGCGCCGATCCGCTCGACCAACCGCGCAGCCGCCAGGCGCCCCACCTCGTCGTTGTGCGGGTCGACCGTCGTCAGGCGCAGCAGGGGTGACGCGGCGAGCGGGGTCTCGTCGTTGCCGATCACCGAGACGTCCTGCGGCACGCGGAGTCCGGCTTCCTGCACGGCGGCGATCGCGCCCATCGCCATGACGTCGTTCGCGGCGAACACCGCGGTCAGGTCCGGGTGCTCCCGGAGTGCGAGCCGCATGCCCTCGTAGCCGGTCGTCTCCGAGGTCGGGCCGGAGCCGTAGACCAGCGGCTCGATGCCGGACGCGGCCAGCTGCGCGACGGTGGCCTGACGGCGGACTGCAGCCGGGCCTCCCGAGCCGGTGACGTGGGCGATGCGGCGGTGACCCAGGCCGATCAGGTGATCCGCTGCCAACCGCCCGCCGGCGGCTTCGTCGGAGGCGACCACGTCGAGTCCGCCCGGTACGTCCGCGCGCGCGCCGGCGATCACGACCGGGGTGTCGGCGGGGACGACGACGTCGGGGAAGCCCTCGGCGGCGAGCACCACGCCGTCGACCCGCAGGGAGACCAGGTCGTCGAAGGGCGAGGAGTCGAGGTGGGCGTTGGCCCGGGTGTCGGCCAGGGTGAGGCGGAGTCCGTGCGGGGCGAGGGCCTCGCGGATGCCGTCGAGCATCGGGACGTACCAGGGGTTCCGGAAGTCGTCGACGATGACCCCGATGGTGCGGGTCCGGGTGCCGGCGAGGATGGCGGCGGCGCGGTTCGGGCGGTAGCCGAGTTCCGCGACGGCGGCGAGCACCGCGGAGCGCCGGGCCGGGGAGACCCCGGGATCGTCGCGCAGCACCATCGACACCAGGGACTTCGAGACGCCTGCGCGTGCGGCGACGTCGATGATCGTCGGCGGGCGAGGGGTCACGCTGAGCCTTTCCGGCACGGTGCTTGACAGGACATGGGCTTGTGCGGCTACAGTCTACCGACACGTTCTGGAACGTTCCAGAATCGGGATCCAGCGACCTTCTCGAAGGAGAGAACATGAGCGACAGCATCGGCGTCGCCGTCATCGGCGCGGGCATGGCGGGCAAGGCCCACATGGCTGCGTGGCGGAACGCACCCTCCCTCTTCACCGCGACGCTGCCGCCGGTCCGGCTCGTCTCGGTCGGCGACGTCTACGAGCCCCTCGCCGTCGAGGCCGCACGGCGCTTCGGCTACGAGCGGCACGACACCGACTGGCGCGCCGTCGCGGCGGCGGACGACATCGACGTGGTGAGCGTCGTCGTCGCGAACACCCTGCACCGCGAGATCGTCGAGGGGCTGCTCGCCGCCGGCAAGCACGTGCTGTGCGAGAAGCCGCTGTCCGACTCGCTCGACGACGCACGCGCGATGGCGTCCGCCGCTGCCGAGGCCGCGCAGCGCGGGGTGCTCGGCCGCATCGGGTTCACCTACCGCCGGGCTCCCGGGCTCGCGGCCATCAGGGAGCTCGTCGAGGACGGCACGCTCGGCCGGGTGCTGCACGTCTCCGGCCGGTACTGGGCCGACTACGGCGCCTCGCCCGACGTCCCGTTCTCGTGGCGGTTCGCGGGGGAGCCGGGGTCCGGCGCGCTCGCCGACGTCGGCTCGCACCTGTCCTACGTCGCCGAGTTCCTGGCCGGTCCGGTCCGGAGCGTCAGCGGTGGGACGTTCACCACGTCGATCACCGAGCGCCCCGTCGCCGCCGGACACGCCCTGCGCGGGCAGGCCGTCCCGCTCACCGGTGAGACCGCGGCCGTCGGCAACGACGACTACGCCACGTTCAGCGCACGGTTCGGTGACGGCACGGTCGTCGGGTCGCTCGAGGCCTCGCGCGTCGCGGCCGGGCACCCGAACGGCCTCGTGATCGAGGTGTTCTGCGAGCGCGGCGCCGCCCGCTGGGACCAGGAGCGCGCCTCCGAGATCGGCCTCGCGCTGCAGTCCGACGGCTCGCGCACGGGTGGGTACCGACAGGTCGTGCTCGGCCCGGACCACCCCTACGTCGCGGGCGGCATGGCGATGGACGCCCCGGGCGTCGGCTGGGGGCAGAACCAGATGTTCGAGTACCAGGCGCGGGCGTTCCTCGACGAGATCGCCGGGCTGACCGGCGCCGTGCCCGACGCCCTGCCCGCGAACGCCACGTTCGACGACGGCGTGCACAACATGGAGGTCCTCGACGCGGTGGCACGGTCCGCCGCGGCCGGGGGTGCATCCGTCGACGTGGCGGAGGCCGACGCGGTGACCGCCACCGCGGTGACCGCCGAGGGGGTCCGCGCATGAAGCTCGGTCTCTACAACGCGATCCTGCACGACCGGCCCCTCGCCGACGCACTCCGGGTCATCGCGGCCAACGGCCTCACCGGCATCGAGCTGAACACCGGCGGGTTCCTGCCCCCGGTGCACGTGCCCGACATCGACGCGATCCTGCAGGACGACGGGGCGCGTGACGCGTTCCTCGCGCAGTTCGCGGGGACCGGCGTCGAGATCGCCGGGCTCAACTGCAACGGCAACCCGCTGCACCCCGATCCGGCGATCGGCCCCGCGCACGCCGAGGACGTCCGGCGCAGCATCCGCCTCGCGGCGCGCCTCGGGCAGGACCGCGTCGTCACGATGTCCGGACTGCCGGCGGGGGAGCCGGGCGGGACGCGGCCGAACTGGATCGTGAACGCCTGGAACTCGGCGGCGCTCGACGTCCTCGAGCACCAGTGGAGCGTCGCGGTGCCGTTCTGGCAGGAGATCGACGCCCTGGCCCGGGAGCACGGCGTCAAGGTCGCGCTCGAGCTGCACCCGCAGAACCTCGTGTTCAACCCGGCGTCGATCCGGGAGCTCGTCGAGCGCGGCGGGCTGACCAACGTGGGGGTCGAGCTGGACGCCTCGCACCTGTTCTGGCAGCAGATGGACCCGGTGGCGGTCGCCCGCGACCTCGGTCCGCTCGTGTTCCACGCCGCCGCGAAGGACGTCCGGATCAACCCGCACGCCGCGATCAACGGGGTGCTCGACAACTCGTTCCGCCGTTCGTCGCCGGACGAGCCGCGCACGAACCTCGGCGGCGACGAGTGGGCGAACGAGTGGCCGAAGCCGTCGGCGTGGGACTTCGTCGCGCTCGGCAAGGGGCACGACGAGGCGTACTGGACGACGTTCCTCGAGGCCCTGCGGACCCGGACATGTGGGTGAACATCGAGCACGAGGACACCGAGCTCGGGCGCGAAGACGGGGTCGCGGTCGCCGCGCGCGTGCTGCGCGCCGCGGATGCGGCGCTGGGGCCCCGGTCCTGACCGTCCGTCAGCCGGCCCGGACACCGCCTGGAGGCCCGTGGGCCGTTCCGCGCACGGGGTGACGGATCGGCGTGTGGTGGGGTCGTGCCTCCCGGCCCCACCACACGCGGATCGGCCGCCGGTGCGCGGAACGACCAGTCCGTGCACCCGTACCGGGTGCTGTCACCGGCCCGATGTAGCATGCACGACACCTGTCCCCGACGATGGAGCCCTGCGTGCCGGACCCGACCGACCCCGCCTTCCCGCTCGAACACGTGCGGGCGGTGGGCGACGACATCGTGGCCTCCGTCGCCACGGTGATCGACGGCAAGGCGGAAGCCATCCGCACGGCCCTGACGGTGATGCTCGCCGAGGGGCACCTGCTCGTCGAGGACGTCCCCGGCGTCGGCAAGACCGTGCTCGCCAAGGCGCTCGGTGCCTCGGTCGGCGGATCGGTGAACCGCATCCAGTTCACCTCGGACATGCTGCCGTCCGACGTCACGGGCGTGAACATCTTCGACCAGTCGTCCGGCACCTTCCGGTTCTCGCCCGGCCCGGTGTTCGCGAACGTGGTCATCGGCGACGAGATCAACCGCACCAGCCCGAAGACCCAGTCGGCGCTGCTCGAGGCGATGGCGGAGTCGCAGGTCACCGTCGACGGTGTCACGCGCCCGCTCGACCGGCCGTTCATGATCGTCGCGACGCAGAACCCGATCGACATGGAGGGCACGTACCCGCTGCCCGAGGCGCAGCGGGACCGCTTCATGGCGCGCATCGCGATGGGCTACCCGAGCGTGGACGCCGAACGGCAGATGCTCGCGAACCGCGGCGGCAGCGACCCGCTGTCGCGCCTGCGGCCGATCGTCGACGTCGGCACGCTGCGGGCGATCATCCAGACCGTCGCCGGTGTGCACATCGCCCCCGACGTCGAGGCGTACATCATCGCGATCGTCCGGTCAACGCGCACCCACCCCGACCTCGTGCTCGGTGCGAGTCCCCGCGCGACGCTGCACCTGGCGCAGGCCGCGCGTGCGCACGCCGCCCTGCTCGGCCGCCCGTTCGTCACCCCCGACGACGTCGCGACGCTCGCCCCGATCGTGCTCGCGCACCGGCTCGTGCCGGTCGCCCGTGGGCTCGGCGGCACCGGCGAGGACACCGTGCGCGAGATCGTCGTCCGGATCGTCTCCGACACCGCCATCCCGTTCACGGCCACCCCCGTCCGCTCCTGATGGCCGGTCCATCGGCACCGCCGTCGCTGCTGCGACGCGTCGGTGCCGCGCGGTCCACGGCGGCACGGTTCGGCCGCCGCGGGCTGTCACTGGCACGCCGCACCCCGTTCCCGCGCCCGACGATCCGGGGCTGGACGGTCATCGCCGTCGGCATCGGCCTGGTCGGCGGCGGCCTGGTCGGCACCACGAGCGTCGCCGTCACGGCCGGCCTGCTGCTGCTCGTGCTCGTCGTGCTCGGCATCGCGATGGCGTTCGTCGTCGCCACCCCGCTCCGCGGCAGCCGCAGCACCGCTCGGGCGATCGTCCAGGTGGGCGAGGTCTACCGGGAACGCATCACCCTCGGCAGCACCAGTCTGCGGATCGGCCCACGGGCGACGCTGCTCGTGCGCGAACAACTCGAGGACGCCTTCGCCAGCCTGGCCGAGGCGGAGACCTACGCCGAGGTCGGGCCGAACCTGCCGCCGGCCGTGCTCGACGTCGAGGCGCTCGCGATGCACCGTGGCCGGACGCTGGTCGGGCCGGTGACGATCCGGGTGGAGGACCCGTTCGGCCTGCTCCGGATCGACCGTCCCGTCGTCCCCGCTGAAGAGGTCGTCGTCGTCCCGGCCTCGGCACCCCTCGGGGCGATCGACGCCGGGGCGCTCGCCGGTGCGGTCTCGGCCGACGAGGGCCGGGTCGGACAGGGCGGCTCCGCTGACGACAGCGAACTCCGCCCGTACCGACCGGGCGACCCGATCCGCCGGGTGCACTGGGCCCAGAGTGCACGGCGCGGTGAACTCCACGTCCGCCAGACCACCCAGGCCCAGCCGCCCGAGGCCGTGATCGCCCTCGACGTCCGGCGGGAGTCCTACCAGCGGCTCGGTCGCGAGGACCTCGCCGAGCTCTCCGACCTGGGCGGCGACCAGGCCTTCGAGCACGCCGTCGTGGTGGCCGCCAGTGTCGCCCGGGCGCTCGCCGCCCGGACCTCCCGCGTCGTGCTCGTGTTCGACGGTCCCGAAGGCGCGACCCGGCACGCGGGCGACGTCGGCGGGCTCACCGACGTGCTCGTCGGGCTCGCCGACGTCCGGCTCCGCTCCGACGCGCGACAGGTGACCGACGTCCTGCCCGAGGTCCGGGGCCGCGACGTGCACGGCATGACCGCCGTCGTGACCGGCACCTGCACCGCGGACGAAGCCGCCGAGCTCGTCAGCGCGACCAGCGGGTCGAGCCGCGGCATCCTGGCGACGATCGTGCCGCCGGACCCGGCCGTGCGGGGCATCCTCGACCGTGGCGGCTGGCGGACCCTCGTGGTGCCGGTCGTCGGCGCGACGCCGTCCGGAGCCGCACGGTGACCGGGGTGAGCGCACCCGCGCGTGGCCGTGCCGACGTGCGCGAGATCCTCGAGCGCGACGACGACCTGCGTGACGTCCCGAGCGCCTGGGTCGTGGCCCTCGCGCCGGTGCCCGTGCTCCTCGCCGCACTCGCCATCCGGCCGCTCGTGCAGGGCATCGCCTGGTGGGCATCGGGCGTCGTCGTCGTCGCCGTGCTCGTCGCCGTGATGCTCGCGGTGCGCCGCCAGACGCCCGGTATCCGCTTCGTCGTCCTGGTCGGCACGGTCATCGCCTGCTCGTGCGCCGCCGCCCTGGTCAACGACATCCAACCGCTCGGGTGGCTCGACGCGGACGGGGCCCTCGGGGAGACGCTCGCCGCGATCCGCCTGAACCCCGCACCGCTGCCGCAGACCGACGCGATCCGGCTCGTGGTCACCGCGTCGATCGGCTGGGTCGCTGCGGTCTCGCTGTTCCTCGCCGCCATCGCGCGGATCCCGTCGCTCGCCGCCGCCCCGGCCCTCGTCATCCTGATCGTTCCGGGTGTCATCACCGGGCAACCCGCCGGCACCCCGCTCGTCGTCGCCACGGCGGTGGCGTTCCTCGCCCTGCTCTGGCTGTCCGTCCGCCCCGTGCAGCGCGCACTGCCGGCCGCCGTGGTCGGGGCGATCGGGCTCGTCGTGGCCATCGGGCTGCCGACGATCGTGCCGCTCAACGCCAGCTGGTTGTCCGGCGTGACCGGTGCGATCCAGTCGCCGATCCAGCCCGGACGGCCCGGCACCCTGCTCGAACTCGGCAACGACCTGCGCCGCCCGAGCGAGCTCGAGGTGTTCCGCTACCGCTCGTCGGACGGGCAGCCCGAGTACCTCAAGCTCGCCGACCTGGACGAGTTCGGCACGGGGGACTGGGTGCCGACCGTGACGAACGCGGCCGAGGCCGACACCGCCGACGAGCAGCAGTGGGCCGAGGGCGTCAACCCGCGCCTCGCGAGCCGCGGCGACGTGACCGTCCGGATCACCGGGCTGTCCAGCACCTACCTGCCGGTGCCGTCGGGTGCGGTGTCGATCGAGTCGCAGTCCACCAACCTCGACCTGTCGCAGTGGCGGTGGATGGGGAACTCGAGCACCGTCCGGTCGACCGGAGCCGCGACCGCCCGCGGTGCGATGTACGAGGTCTACGGGGCCTCGACCTTCGCCAACGACTACCTCGACGCGGTCGCCGCCTCGGGGGTGCTCGCCCGCTCCGACGGCCGTGGCTTCCGGGAGCCCAGCCGCCAGCAGCTGCGCACCGACCTCGCCCTGCCCGACGACCTGCCGGCGAACATCTCGACCACCGCGACCCGCGTCGCCGCAGCCGCGACCGACGACTACGGGCGTGCGCGGGCACTCGAGCAGTGGTTCCGCAGCGACCTGTTCACGTACTCCGAGACCGCCCCCGTCGAGCAGGGGTACGACGGCGACAGCATGGACGTCGTCTCGACGTTCCTGAAGGTCCGCGACGGGTACTGCGTGCACTTCTCGTCCGCGATGGCCGTGATGGCCCGCACGCTCGGCATCCCTTCGCGCATCGCGGTCGGGTACCGGGCCGGGTCGCCGCAGCCCGACGGCGAGTACGCGGTGTCGAACCGGCAGCTGCACTCCTGGCCCGAGCTGTACATCCGGGGCGCGGGGTGGGTCGCCTTCGAGCCGACGCCCGATTCTGACGAGGCCGCGCCGTCCGAGGAACCCTCGGCCTCGCCGACCGCGGCCGCACCGGAGACCCCGCTGCCGGCGCCCGAGCAGACCACCCCGGCGCAGGATTCCGCGTCACCGACCCCGTCGGCCTCCCCGGCGCCGGGTGCCGCGGGTGCGTCCGGCTCCGGCGACGCAGGTGGCCCCGTCGGGCTGCTCGTGGGGCTGCTGCTCGTGCTCGCAGTCCTCGTCGCCCCGGGCCTCGTGCGCGCGGTCCGCCGCCGGTCGAGGCTGTCGGCGATCGCCGCCGGCCGGTCGCCCGCCGTGCAGGCCTGGCGGGAGTTGCTCGACGACGTCGCCGACCACGGGTACGCCCCGGGCATCGCGCCGCCGGGTGATGCCGCCGCCGTGGCCCGGACGGCCCGAGCCGTGCTCGGACGACTGCGGCCCGGGTTGCCGGCGTCGGTCGTGCCCCACCTGGAGGCCACGGTCGACGCGGTCGATCGGGAGCGCTTCGCCGCCGACGGGGTCGCATCGGTGGACACTTCGGCGCTGGAGCGGCACGTCCGCGAAGCTCGTGGCGCACTCGACGCGTCGGTGCCCGCCCTGCGTGTCGTGCGGTCGCGCCTGCTGCCGCCGAGCCTGCTGCCGTCGTCCGCCTGGTCCCACGACGGGCCGAAGCCCCGGCGTCGCGACCGTCGCACGGCCTGACGCGGGCGCGAGGGGTGCGCCGAGTGGTGCGAGGTTCCGTACTCCGTGCGACCGGCGCGGCCTCGCACGGACTACGGAACCTCGCACCGTTCGAGCGGGGCGGCCGCGGCACCGCCGCGCCGGGGCGCGGGGCGTCAGCGCCGGCGGACGACCGCCTCGACCAGCGTCGCGACGAGCTCGCCCGGGTCGACCCCGGGCAGCGCCGGCGCGTCGAACACCAGGCCGACGTTCGCCCCGATGAGCACGGTCGCGAACTCCTCCGGGGTCATGCCGACGTCGACCTCGGGGTGGGCACCGAGCCACAGCCGCACCAGCTCGAGCACCCCGTCCTGCAGGACCCTGCGCTGCCGGATGAACTCGGGCAGGAACTCCGGGTGGCGCACGGCGTACCCGCGGAACGCCGAGAGCAGCGCGAACTGCTCGCTCTGGTCGTGCTGGCCGAACGCAGCGCGCAGGACGTCGCCGACGTCGACGGCGGCGATGTCGGCGTGCACGAGCTCCTGCAGTGAGCCGAGCACCAGGTTCGTGGACCGCTGCATGACCTGCGCGAGCAGGTCTTCCTTGGACGAGAAGTTCGAGTAGACCGCACCCTTGCTGAACCCCGCGCGCGCGGCGACGTCGTCGAGCCGGGCGCCGTACACACCCTGTTCGGCGAAGACCGCGGCTCCGGCGGCGAGAAGGCGTTCCCGGACCTCGGCGCGCGGGATGCGCTGGGTGGGGGAAGCGTCGTCGCTCATCGGTTGCTGCTTTCGACCTGTGCAGGTGGTCGTCGGGGAGAGCATCGTGGTGGAGACCTGCCGCGCCGCGCGTCTGATCCCGCGCGGCATCAGCGAAGCCCCCATCCCCACGTCTGCTCGGAACCGGCGCGTTCGGGTCGCGTCGGTGCTGTGCGGACAGCGTTCACCGGGATCATCCCCGGTAGAACTGCCAGGACGATACCCGGCGGTACTGATCGTAGCGTCGCGACGCCGCGGATGACAGCCCCTCAGTCCTCGTGCTCTTCCCGGACACTGCCGGCGCCGGTTCGACCGCCCGGACGCCGGAGCAACCGGAGCGCGTCCGGCCGCAGGCTCCGACCCCGCCGGAGCAGCGAACCGAGGGTCGACTTCGGCTGCCAGTCACGGCCGTTCGGCAGCCCCCAGCCGCGGCGGACCGCTCCCCAGCGGAGCCCGAGCGACAGGGTGATCGCGAGCAGGATGCCGAGCGACGGCGACCCGAGCGCCGAGGCGATCACCATCACGGCCGACGCGGCGACGGCCACGGTGGCGTACAGCGCGTTCCCGCCGAACACCGCCGGCACCCGCCGCAGCAGCAGGTCGCGCATGGCCCCGCCGCCGACCGCGGTGATGGTCCCCATGATGATCGCGGCCGGCCATTCGAGCCCGGCGTCGTAGGTCCGCTGCACGCCGACCACGGCCCAGAACCCGATCACGGCGGCGTCGAGCACGGTGAACAACCGGTCCCACGTCACCTCGGAGAACGACACGAGGAACGCGATGAGCGCCCCGGCGACGGCGACCGGCACGTACAGCGGGTCGACGAGCGCGACGGGAGGTCCGTTCTGCAGCAGGGTGTCGCGGAGCATCCCGCCGCCGAGTCCGGAGACGAACCCGACGACCAGGAACCCGAACAGGTCGAAGTCCATCGCGCGGGCGATGGAGCCGCCGAGCAGGGCGGACGCGAAGACCCCGGCGAGGTCGAGCACGTTCGTGACCGACGCCAGGCCGTCGACGGACAGCAGGTTCATGAGAACCATCAAACATCACGTCGCACGACTGGCGGGCCGTTCGGCGGTTAGGTTAGCCTCACCTTCGTCATGCTCGCCACTCTCGTCATCGGTCTCCGTGAAGGCCTCGAAGCCACGCTCATCGTCGGCATCATCGCCGCGTTCCTGCGTCGCAACCGCGTCCCGCTCGCCCCGATGTGGTCGGGCGTCGGGCTCGCGGTGCTGCTCAGCATCGCCGTCGGCTTCGGGCTGCAGGCCGTCGAGCAGGCGCTGCCGCAGGCCCAGCAGGAGGGCATGGAGGCGGTCATCGGCATCGTCGCCGTCGTCTTCGTGACGGGCATGATCGTCTGGATGCGCACGCACGCGCGCACCCTGACGGCCGACCTCGAGGCCAGTGCCACCGCGGCGCTCGGCCGGGGCACCGCCTGGGCACTCGCCGGCATGGCGTTCCTCGCCGTCCTGAAGGAGGGCTTCGAGACCGCGGTGTTCCTCCTCGCCACGTTCCAAGCGTCGTCGGACACCGGCCTCGCCGCCCTGGGTGCCGTGATCGGCATCGCGGCCGCGGTCGTCGTCGGCTTCGGCATCTACACCGGTGGCGTCCGCCTCAACCTGTCGCGGTTCTTCACCGGCACCGGGGTCTTCCTGGTCTTCGTCGCCGGCGGCCTGGTGCTGACCGTCCTCCGCCGCGCGCACGAGGCCGGCTGGATCGTCATCGGCCAGCAGCGCACCGTCGACCTGTCGTGGCTCGCCCCGAACGGTTCGGTGCAGGGCGCCCTGGTCACCGGCGTGCTCGGCATCCCGCCGGACCCGCGGGTCATCGAGGTGCTCGGCTGGTTCCTCTACGTCGTCCCGGTGCTGGCCCTGACCCTCTGGCCGCGCGCCTGGCGTCCGTCGCCGGACCGCGTGCCCCGGGTGCGCGCCGTCGTCGCCGGTGCACTCGCCGTGGCCGCAGCGGCGCTCGCGATCGCCGTGCCGACGGGCGGGGTCGACCTGCCCCGCACGACCGCGGTCAGCGGCGACGCCAGCTCCGTCTCCGCCAGCGTCGACGGTGCGTCCGGTGTCCTGCGGGTGGCCGGCACCGGAACCGGCCAGGAGGCCCGGATCACCCTGCCGACGTCGGCCCACCGCCGCGTCACCCGCGCGGGCGTGACCGCCGACCGGTGGCGCGTCGTGCAGGACGGGGCCGGTGGGCAGGGGAGCGGTGCCGACCGTCCGTCGACGCTGACCCTGGACGACCTCGTCACCCTGTTCGGCCGCCTGCCCGTCGGGGTCTCCCCGTCGACGAACCCCGGTCCGTTCGCGGCCCGCTGGGCCGTGCGCGACACGGTGACCCTGTGGACGGTCCGCGGTGGGGTCCTGGACGCGACCCGCGACGAACGCGAGGTGCTGACGCTGAGCGGTGGGGGCCTCCCGTCCGCGCGCACCACGACCCTGGACCGCACCGTCTGGTCCGTCCCCGACGCCCGCGTCGAGCGGTCGGCCGCCTCGGTGGCCGCAGCGGACTCACGATCAGCCGACCTGCTGCTCTGGAAGGCCTGGCTGCCGATCGCCCTCGGCGCCGCGGCCGCCGTGCAGGCGATGCTGGCCCTCCGTGACCGCCGTCGCCGGCGACTCCCCACCGTCCCCACCCCCGAACCCGTCCCCGCTCGTGGCCCTCCGGCCGCGGACCCTGCAAGGAGCACCGACCATGTCCTTCGGTAAGCCCGTCCGACCCCTGATCACCCTGGGCGCCCTCGGCGCCGTCACCGCCCTCGCACTCACCGGTTGCGCCGGTGGGTCCGCCGAGGCCGGCGGCTCCGGCTCCGGCGACGCGAAGGTCTCCCGCGTCACCATCACGCTCACCAACGACGGGCAGGACGCCTGTGCGGTGTCCTCGACGAAGGTCCCCGCGGGCCCCGTCACCTTCACGGTGAAGAACGAGTCGTCGACCGCGATCACCGAGGTCGAGCTGCTGGAGGACCAGCGGATCCTCGGCGAGAAGGAGAACCTGGCGCCCGGCCTCGACGCCGTCCGCTTCACCGCCACGCTGACCGGCGGGAAGTACCAGGTGTACTGCCCCGGCGCCGAGACCGAGCTGACGGACTTCACCGTCACCGGCAAGGCCGCGTCGACCGCGAACAGCAGCGCCTCGACCCTGCTCCGCGACGGGACGAAGGGCTACGCGACCTACGTCGACGGCCAGGTCACCGACATGGTCGCCGCGGTCCAGCAGCTGCAGAAGGACATCGACGCCGGTGACCTCGACGCGGCGAGGACCGACTACGCGAACGCCCGCCCGTTCTACGAGCACGTCGAGAGCGACGTCGACGGCTTCGTCAAGAAGGGGTTCAAGGCCACCGACAACGCCGGCAACCTCGACTACCTGATCGACATGCGCGCCTCGAACCTCGACCCGGCCGTCGGCTGGAGCGGGTTCCACGCCGTCGAGAAGGACCTGTTCCAGGCCGGGAAGATCACCGCGTCGACCAAGCAGACCGCCGCGGACCTGACCGAGGACGTGCAGCTGCTCGCGAAGCTCGTGCCGACCCTGGACTACAAGCCGGAGGACCTGGCGAACGGTGCCGCCGGGCTGCTCGAAGAGGTGCAGTCGAACAAGATCACCGGCGAGGAAGAGGCGTACAGCCACATCGACCTCGTCGACCTCGCCGCCAACGTCGAGGGTGCCCGTCAGGCCTTCGCGTACCTCAAGCCGGGGCTGACCAAGCTCGACCCGACCCTGACGAAGCAGATCGCGAAGCAGTTCGACGCCACGAACACGCTGATGGACGGCTACCGCGACGCCGATGACCTGGGCGGCTTCGCCAGCTGGGACGCCGCCACCAAGAAGTCCGACGCGAACACGATCTCGCAGCAGATCCAGGCGCTCCAGGACCCGCTGTCCCGCCTGGCCGAGAAGGTCGCGACCGCGTGACCGAGCCGGACGAGGCACCCCGGGCGAACGTCTCCCGCCGCGGGCTGTTCGGCGCCGGCCTGGCCGTGGCCGGTGCCGGGGTCGGCGCGGCAGCGGGGATCGGCGGCGCCACCGCGGCGACCGGCGTGAACCCGTTCACGGCGGCGACGAACGGTGACGAGTCGATCGACCTGTCGCAGAGCCAGCCGTTCTACGCCACCGCGGCACGGCAGCCGCAGGGCGGGATCCGCACCACTCCGCAGCGGTACTGCGTGTACATGACGTTCGACCTGTCGACCACCGTCACGACCGACCTGCAGGTGCTCCTCGCCCGCTGGTCGGCCGCGATCGCCCAGCTGCAGGCCGGCAAGACCATCGGCAGCGTCGAACCGGCGCACGGCAACGGGGTCGGCGCCGACACCGGCGAGGCGCTCGACCTCGGGCCCGCGTCCCTGACCGTCACGGTGGGGCTCGGCCCCGGCGTCTTCGACGAGCGCTTCGGGCTGGCCGACCGGCGCCCGGCGTCGCTCGCCGACATCCCGACGCTGCCGAGCGACAACCTGCAGCAGGGGCTGACCGGCGGCGACCTGTCCCTGCAGGCCTGCGCCGACGACCCCCAGGTGGCGTACCACGCGGTGCGCGACCTGGCACGGATGGCCCGCGGCACCGCGACCGTCCGCTGGACCGTGCTCGGCTTCGGCCGGGCATCGGCGGGACCGCACCAGAGCACGCCCCGCAACCTGATGGGGTTCAAGGACGGCACCCGGAACATCACGACCGACGCCGACCACGACCGGTTCGTCTGGCTCGACCGCGACGCCGGGTGGATGGCCGGCGGCAGCTACCAGGTGGTGCGGAAGATCCGGATGAACATCGAGACCTGGGACGCCGACGTCGTCAGCGACCAGCAGCGGGTGTTCGGGCGGACGAAGATCCAGGGCGCACCGCTCTCCGGCGGACAGGAGCACACCACGCCGGACTTCCACGCGAAGGACGACGACGGTGCGACGAAGATCGACGCGACGTCACACATCGCCCTCGCCGCGCACGAGGCGAACGGCGGCGTGAAGATCCTGCGGCGGCCGTACAACTACACCGACGGGCTCAACGAGTACGGCCAGCTCGACGCCGGGCTGCTGTTCATCGCCTACGTGAACGACCCGGACCACTTCACGCGGCTGCAACGGAAGCTCGGCGCCTCGGACCGGCTGAACGAGTACGTCTCGCACATCGGGTCCGCGGTGTTCGCCGTCCCGCCGGCACCCCGCAAGGGGTCGTACATCGGCGAGCAGCTCTTCCGATGAGCTGAGTCGCTGCGACGCCAGGGTGGGCGCCCTCCGCCGTTTCCCTGGAGGCGGAGGACGCCCGCGTCGCGGAGTCTCGCCGAACGGAACCACCGTCGACTTGCTGAAAGCGACCCGGCACGACGCGTCGCGGTGCGACAACCCCGAGAGTACCCCGCGGATCCGCGGATCCGCAGTGATCGACCGGGATGGGACAGCAACCGTGACCGCCGGGTCGCGCGACGCATGCGCCGGAGCTGTGCCGGGCCTCCTGACCGACGCGAACGGGCCGCCTCACCAGGGTGAGACGGCCCGTTCGCGTGTGTGCCCGCAGGCTCGGGGTCAGTCCGTCAGGACCGTCGTGGCACGTCGTGCGCGGTTGCGGCGGAGGACCACGAGCGCCGTGATCCCGGCGAGCAGGAGCAGGCCCGCCGCGATCGCCGGAGCGGTCAGGTCCGCACCCGTGTAGGCGAGGTCGCCACCGGCGCGCGGGTCGTCGTCGGTCCCGCCGACGCCACCGATGCCGGCGTCGTCACCGCCACCCGCGCCGGGGCCGGGGGTGACCCCGCCGCCCGTGCCCGGGGTCGGGTCGACCGGGTCCGTCGGGTCCGTCGGGTCGGTGGGGTCCGTCGGGTCGGTCGGGTCGACCGCTGCGGCGACCGGGATCGTCACGGCGAGGGTGATGGTCTGGCCGGGCAGGGTGACGACGAGCGGTGCGTCCGTCGTGGCGACGGGCTCGGCCACCGCGGCGAGCGAGACGGAGCCGGCGCTGCGGGCGGCGGCGCGTGCCGCCGGGGCCTCGATCTCCGGGACCGTGACGGTCAGGGTCGCGCGACCCTGCTCGTCGTTCTTGTCGGTGATCGTCGGGTCGATCGCCGACGACGCCAGCTCCTTGCCGTCCGCGCTGACCGAGACGGTGCCGGCCTTCGCGGGGTCCTCGCTGCTGAACACGAGCGACGACAGGTCGAGCTCGATCTCGTCACCGGGCTGGAACCCACCGGCCGGGGTCGGCGTGACCGTGACGCCGACGGCGCGCTGGTCGACCTGGGGTGTGACCTTCTTGTTCGCCACGAAGTAGTCCACCTGGGCCTGCAGGTCGACCTGGCCGGAGTCGGCGACGTTCGTGCCGGTCGCGAAGGCGGCGAAGTTGTCGCCACCGGTCGACAGGAACGAGTTGACGGTCACCTTGAGGGTGTCGGTCAGCGCGATCGGCTTGCCGTCGAGGGTCATGCCGGTGATGCGCTCGCCGCGGCCCTTCGACGGGTCGTAGGTGTACGCGAAGCCGTCCGAGACGCCGAGCTTCAGGAACGGACGCTCGAGGCCGTCCGGCTGCCACTGCTGTTCGAGGGCGTTCTTGATCTGCTGGCCGGTCATGTCCTTCGTCACCAGGGTGTTGGCGAACGGTTGGACGAGCGCGGCCTCCTTGTAGGTGACGGTGCCGTCGGGGTCGCCGGCGCCGCTGGACGCGTAGACCATGTCGGTGCGGAGGCCGCCCGGGTTCATGAAGGCGACTTGCGAGCCGTTCCGCTCGGTGGCGCTGCGTTGGACCTCGGCGATGTAGTTGCCCAGGACGGACTCGCCACCGCGGTTCTCGGCCTTGCGGTCGGACTGCACGGCGCGACGCAGGTCACCCGTGATCTCGCCGAGCTTCTCGCCGCCCTTGACGTCGGCGACGGCCTTCGCGGCGGTCACGATGTCGCTCACCTCGGTCACCGAGGTGGTGTCGGCGGGGACACGCTTGTCGTCGTTGACGGAGGTGACCGAGGACGTGATGCCGGTGAGCTGCTTGTCCGCGTCCACGGTGAGGCGCAGGTGTCCGAGGTTCACCCCGTAGGACCCGGCCTGGATCACGGGACGCTTCGTGCCGTCGGGTCCGGCGATGGAGTGGTTGTACGTCGCGTGGGTGTGCGCCGAGACGATGGCCGAGACCTTCGACGAGACGCCGGAGGTGATCTTGCCGAAGGCGCCGGTGCCGGTGGCGTCGGCGAGCGCGCTCGTGGTGGCGCCCTCGTGCACGAGCAGGACGAGCACGTCGGCCTCGTCGTTGTCGTCCCTGCCGTCGGTGAGCTGCACGGCGTACCGGTTGACCTGGCTGACGATCGGGGCCATCGCGAGGCCCTCGACCCCGCCGGGGCTGACGAGCCCGGGGATGAGGTCCTCGGTGGTCGCGCCGATGAAGCCGACCTTGACGCCGCCCTTTTCCACGATGGAGTACGGCGTGAACGCGGGGTCGGTGGTGCCGGCCTTGACGATGTTCGCCGAGACGTACGGCCATTCGGCGCGGTCGTCGATGCGGTTCTTCAGGTCGTCCTGGCCCTTGTCGAGCTCGTGGTTGCCGATCGCGCTGACGTCGAGGTCCATGGCGTTCAGGGCGTCGATCGTGGGGGAGTCCTGCTGGATGAGCGAGGTGAAGGTCGAGGCGCCCACGTTGTCGCCGACGCTGGCGAAGATCGTGTTCGGGTTGGCCTCGCGGTACGACTGCACGACGCCGGCGAGCTTCGCGGCGCCGGCGGCCTTGTCGGCGGCGGTGCCCTCGGACTCGATGCGACCGTGGAAGTCGTTGACGTCGATGATGTCGATCGTCGTGTCGCCCTCGGCGGCGACGGCTGCGGACGGGACGGAGAGTGCGACCAGGACCCCGGCGGTGGCGAGGGCCGCGCCGGCGCCGAGGCGTCGTCGGGTCGTCGCACCGGCGGTTCCGGTGGTGTGGGAAGTGTTCATCGCCGTCGAACCTACGAAGACGCACAGGCGACTCGCCAGACTCCGTCGCAAGTCGTCACACGACGTTCACACGGCCGTCCCCCTGGGGCCGCCCGACCCGGTTCAGTCGCGGCCGAGGGCGCCCTTCACCCGCTCGGTGACCTCGGTCGCCATCGCCTTGGCAGAGTCCTTCACGACGTCGAACTCGACCGGGTCGCCCTTCAGCAGGCTCTTCGCCGTGTTGATCGCGTACTCCTTCGTGATGTGCGGGGGCAGCGGCGGGACGCTCCGGCTGACGTACGCGTCGATGAGGGTCACCCCCTGGTGGGCGAACGCCCGATCGACCGCGGCCTCGACCTCGGAGTCCTCGTGCACGGCGATGCCCTGGAACCCGAGCAGCGTCGCGTACCCGGCGTAGTCGATCGACTCGACGTCCTGCGAGCCGCGCCACATCGGGTTGCCGTCCTCGGTGCGCATCTCCCACGACACCTGGCCGAGATCGTCGTTGTGCATGACCACGATGACGAGCTGCTGGTTCGGCCAGGCCGCCAGGTACTTCTTCACGGTGATCAGCTCGTTCATGCCGAGCATCTGGAAGGCACCGTCGCCGATCGTGCACACCGCCGGACGGTCCGGGAACGCGAACTTCGCCGTCACCGCGTACGGCATGGCCGCGAGCATCGTCGCGAGCCTGCCGGACATGTCGCCGCGCATGCCCTCGCGCAGCCGGATGTGGTGGCCGTACCAGTCGGCGGTCGTGCCGGCGTCCGCGGTGACCGTGACGCCGTCGGGCAGCCGGTCGTTCACGGCCTGGATCACCCGGCGCGGGTTCACCCCGTCGTCGTAGGCGACCTCGGACTGCGCACGCATCTCCGACTCCCACTCGCGCATCTCGTGTGCGACGGTCTGCTGGAAGGACCTGTCGGTCTTCTGCTCGAGCAGCGGGAGCACGGCGTCGAGGGTCGAGCCGACGTCGCCCCACAGGTTCAGCTCGGTCGGGTACCGCAGGCCGAGCTGCTCCGGCTTGATGTCGACCTGGATGCCCCGGGCCTGCCCCGACTTCGGCATGTACTCGCCGTACGGGTAGTTCGTGCCGAGCAGCACGAGGGTGTCGCAGTCGCGGATCTGGTGCAGTGACGGCAGCGACCCGAGCAGCCCGAGCTGCTGCGAGTGGTACGGCACGTCGGACGGGATCACGTCCTTGCCGCGGAGCGCCGTGATGATCCCCGCGCCCGCCTTCTCGGCGGCGGCGAGCACCTGGGCCGTCGCGCCGCGCGCGCCCGCACCGACCAGGAACGTCACCTTCGACCCGGCGTTGATGATCTCCGCCATCTTCCGGACCTCGTCGGCGGGCGGCGTGATCCGGGTGGACGCGGGGACGTCGCTCGACCGCGAGGCCCAGTGCTCCAGCGGCGGTGCGTCGTACTGCATCGCCTGCACGTCGTGGGGCAGCACGACGACGGCCGGCTGCTTGCGCAGCGACGCGGTGCGGAACGCGGTGTCGAGCACCACGCCGACGGCCTCGGGCGTGGCCACCGTCTGCACGTAGCAGGCGACGTCGGCGAACACGCGCTCCAGGTTCGACTCCTGCTGCGTGAACGACCCCATCGCCGCGAGCCCCTGCTGGCCGACGATCGCCACCACCGGCTGGTTGTCCATCTGCGCGTCGTACAGCCCGTTCAGCAGGTGGAAGGCGCCGGGACTCGACGTCGCGACGCAGACCCCGACCTCGCCGGTGAACTTCGCGTGCGCGGTCGCCATCAGCGCCGCGATCTCCTCGTGCGTGGGGCGGACGTACTCCAGGCCGTCGCCCGTCGACGCCGCCTTGCCGAGCGCGCCGTCGAAGGCGCCGATCCCGTCGCCGGGGTACCCGAACACGCGGGAGACCCCCCACGCCTTGATGCGGTCGATGACGAAGTCGCTCACGGTCGTGCTCATGGCACCAGCGTGCGCGGGCGCGCACGGGTCCGTTCACAGGCACCGGCCTGGAGGCGCGGATCACGTGACCGACGTCGGTCCCGTGATCCGCGCCTCCAGACCAGGGCGCCTGTGCTGGCCGGTGCTCGGTGTCGGCTCCTGCTCGGTACCGGCTACGGCTCCTGCGCGATCAGCGGACGCAGCGTGCGGTGCGCGATGCGCAGCCCCTCGAGCACCCGGTCGTCTGTGCCGCCCCAGAGCGGGTCCTCGTGCTCGACGCTCAGCGTGCCGTCGAAGCCGGCCTCGTAGAGGCGGTCGACGACGCGCGGCCAGTCCACGACACCGCGGCCCGGCACGCGGAACCGCCACCAACCCATGTCCCACGGGTCGTCGCCCTTGTCGACCTTGCCGAAGAACCCGTACTCGTTGCGCCGCTCGGGGAAGAGCTCGAGGTCCTTCGCCTGGGCGTGCACGATGTGCTCGGCGAACGGCAGGATCGTCTCGACCGGGTCGATGCCGATCCACGTCAGGTGCGACGGGTCCCAGTTCAGCCCGAAGCCCAGACCGGTCACCCAGCCCCAGAGCTCGGGGGAGTACGCGAGGTTGCCGGGGTACCCGTCCGGGTGCCAGCCCTCCATCACGCAGTTCTCGATGACCAGCCGCACACCGCGCTCGCCGGCGTAGTCGACGAGCTCGGGCAGGACCCGGTTCCCCTCGGCCATGTTCTCGCGGACGGACTTCGTGGTGTCGCGCCCGATGAAGGTGCCGACGTACGGGATGCCGAGCGTCTGCGCGGTGTCGATCGCGTGCTCGAGGTGGGTCCGCACCGCGGCACGGTGCTCGAGGTCCCGGTGCAGGTTGTTCTCGTAGTAGGCGAGCGCGGAGATCTCGAGCCCGGTGCGGTCGAGCAGGTCGCGGGTGGCCAGGGCGTCCTCGTCGGTGAACGTGGCGACCGGCAGGTGCGCCGCCTCGAAGTCACGGCCGCCGGTGCCCGGCCAGACGGCGACCTCGAGCCGCTCGTAGCCCTGCTGCTGGGCGAACCCGGCGATCCGGTCGAGCGACCAGCCGGGCAGGCAGGCGGTCAGCATGCCGAGCTTCACCGGATCTCCCGCCAGGTCGTCTCGGCCGCGCTGCCGATCACGGCCTCGATGATGTCGGCGGAGCGGGCACCGTCCGCGAACGTCGGCAACCCGTCGGGGGCCACCCCGGTGCTGACCGCGGTGTAGGTGTCGGCGACGAAGGCGGCGAAGGCGTCGAGGTACCCCTGCGGGTGCCCGGCCGGCACGATCGCCAGCCGGCGCTGGTCCGGGTACCCCTGCGACGGGTCGCGGACCACGATCTGCGCGCCGCGCTCGTTGCCGAACCAGGCCGACTCGGGCTGCTCCTGGTCGAACGCCGCGCTGCCGCGGGTGCCGTCGACCTCGAACCACAGGCGGTTCTTGCGTCCCGAGGCGACCTGCGAGATCACGACGTTGCCGATGCGGCCCGTGGCCGTGCGGAAGGTGGCGACGGCGGTGTCCTCGGTGGTGACCTCGGCGCGTTCGGCCGCGTCGGCCACCGGATCCGGGTCCGGGGAGCCGGAGAACGACGGACCGGACGCCGCCGGCCGGGTCGGGTAGACGATGTCGGTCGCCGCGGACACCGAGGCGAAGCGCTCACCCGTCACGAACTCGACCAGGTCGCACCAGTGTGAGCCGATGTCCGCGAACGCGCGGGACAGCCCGCTCGAGGTCGGGTCGACCCGCCAGCTCGAGGCGTCCTCGTCGAGCATCCAGTCCTGCAGGTAGTGGCCGTGCACCGCGAGCAGCCGGCCGAGCTCCCCGTCGGCGATGCGCGCCCGGATCTCGCGGACCATCGGGTGGTACCGGTACACGAACGGCACCGTGGCCACGACACCGGCCTCGGCAGCGGCGGCGACGAGTTCGGCGGCCTGCGCGGGGTCGATCGCCAGGGGCTTCTCGCACACCACGTTGATGCCGGCCGCGATCACCGCGAGCGCCTGCGGGTGGTGCTGGTCGTTCGGGGTGCAGATGTGCACGACGTCGGGGGCGTCGGCGATGACCTCGTCGAGCGAGGCGTAGCCACGGGGCAGGTCGAGCTGCGCCGCCACCTGCTCCGACCGGGCGGCGTTCCGGCCGAGCACACCGAGCACCTCGGCACCGGAGGCCCGGGCTGCCCGCGCGTGGACCCCGGCGATCATGCCCGTCCCGACCACGGCGACACGGAGGCGTCGCCCTTCGTACCCACTGCTCATGGTGCTCCCTCGCGCCGGACTGACACCACCGTAGCGGCCCGGCCGTCCCCGGGGGACGGTGAGTACGGTCTGGTGCATGTCGAGCCTCCAGACCAGCCTGCTCATCCTCGGAGCCAGCGGCGACCTGTCCAAGCGCCTGCTCCTGCCCGGCCTCGCCACCCTGCTCCAGGTGAAGGACGACTGGGACGTCCAGCTCGTCGGGGCCGGTGTCGAGGACCTGTCCGACGCCGACTGGAAGGCGCAGGTGCGCGAGTCCTTCGAGAACGCGCAGGCGTCCAAGAACGAGGAGGACGAGGGCGCCTCGGGGGAGACGTCACTGCCGGACCGACTGCAGGCCGTGGTCGACGCCTCGACCTACCGGAAGGCCGACGTCACGGACCCGGACGACCTGCGAGCGCTGCTCGCCGCGTGCGAGCACGACCCGGCGATCTACTTCGCACTGCCGCCGGCGGTCACCGAGAAGAGCTGCGAGCAGCTCGCCCACCTCGACCTGCCCGCCGGCACCCGCCTGGCGCTCGAGAAGCCGTTCGGCACGGACGCCGACAGCGCCTCGCACCTCAACGACCTGCTGCACTCGTTCATCCCCGAGGAGCGCATCCACCGCGTCGACCACTTCCTCGGCCGCTCCACCGTGCTCAACCTGCTCGGGCTGCGCTTCGCCAACCGCATCATCGAGCCGCTGCTGTCGTCGCAGCACGTCGAGCGGGTCGACATCGTCTACGACGAGACCCTCGGGCTCGAGGGCCGGGCGCGCTACTACGACAAGGCCGGGGCGCTCACCGACATGATCCAGAGCCACCTGCTGCAGGTGATGGCCGTCGTCGCGATGGAGGCCCCCGCCTCGATCAAGGCCGACGACCTGCGCACCCAGAAGGAGCTCGTGCTGCGGGCCGTCCGGCCCTGGGGTGGCGACGTCGTCACCGCGGGCAAGCGCGCCCGGTACACCGCCGGCACCGTCGGGGACCGCCAGCTGCCGTCGTACGTCGACGAGGACGGCGTGGACCCGTCGCTCGGCACCGAGACCCTCGCCCAGCTCACCCTGGAGATCGCGAACTGGCGCTGGGCCGGCGTCCCGTTCACCCTGCGGTCCGGCAAGGCGCTCGCCGCGCAGCGCCGCGAGATCGTCATCACGTTCAAGGACTCCCCGCACGTGCCCGAGGGGCTCACCGGCACCGAGCTGCCCGACCGGCTGCGCATCTGGATCGCCCCGGACGAGATGCAGCTCGAGCTCAACGTGAACGGCGCCGGAGACCCGTACACGATCGACCACACGAGCCTCGAGGTGACCTTCAACCCCGGGCGTCTGAGCGCCTACGGCGAGGTGCTGGCCGGCGTGCTCGAGGGTGACGCCACGCTGTCGGTCCGCGGTGACAGCGCCGTGCAGGGCTGGAAGGTCGTCGGGCCGTTCCTCGACGCGTGGAAGGCCGGCAAGGCGCCCCTCGACGAGTACGCCGCCGGGTCCGTCGGCCCCGACGGCTGGGACAACATCGAGGCCTGAGCCCGAGCGGCGGCGTAGCGTCGGGCGACGTGAACACCACCGACGACGTCCTGCAGACCGTTCCCGAACCCGCCGGCGCCGACATCCGTGTCGACGACGTCCCCTACGACCACGAGGGCACCGAGCTGCTCGGCGTGCTCGCGAAGGACGCCGCGATCGCGGGCCGTCGTCCGGCCGTCCTCGTCGTGCACGACTGGCACGGCGTGAACGAGCACGTCGAGGCCCGGGTGACGATGCTCGCCCGACTGGGCTACGTCGCCTTCGGCGCGGACATCTACGGAGCGGGCGTCCGCCCCGGTGACGACACCGCGGCCCAGGTCGCCGGCGGTTTCTACCAGGACCTACCGCTGCTGCGCGCCCGCGCCACCGCCGGACTCGAGCGACTGCTCGCCGACCCCGACGTCGACCCTGCCCGCGTCGTCGTCATGGGGTACTGCTTCGGCGGCTCGACCGCACTCGAACTCGCACGGACCGGGGCCGACCTGGTCGGTGCCGTGGCGTTCCACGGCGGCCTCATCGCGCACGACCCCTCGGACGCCGCCGACATCCGGGCGAAGCTGCTCGTCCTCACCGGGGGCGCCGACCCCGTCGTGCCGGACGAGGCCGTGCACGCGTGGCAGGACGAGATGCGGGCGGCGCCGGACGTCGACTGGCAGGTCGTGACGTACTCCGGTGCGATGCACGCGTTCGCGGTGCCCGGCACCGACGCCCCGGACCACGGCGCGCAGTACCAGGAGCGCGCCGACCGCCGATCGTGGCAGGCGCTCCGCGTGTTCCTGGCCGAGGTGTTCGACGAGGAGCCCGCGGCGCTGTGACGGTGCGGCCGTCGGAGACCGCTCGCGACACGCCGAGCACGGGGGCCGGAGCGCCTCGATTGGCGCCCGGGCCGCACCTGTTGTAGAGTCTTCCACGGCCGCAAGGCCACGCGCTCGTAGCTCAATGGATAGAGCATCTGACTACGGATCAGAAGGTTGGGGGTTCGAGTCCCTTCGAGCGCACAGGCAAGCAGGACGACGAAGGGCCCCGGTGGATTCCACCGGGGCCCTTCGTCGTTCATCAGCAGCGTTCGCGCCCGGGTCCACCCGTCGCGCGCCACGTCCGTGCGACTCGGTGAGCAGGAACGGTCGAGTCCCGGAGCCGGACTCGACCGTTCCTGCTCACGAAGTGGCGGGGGAGTACGGCTGGGCCGCCGCGATGACCTCCGACGCACCGGCGATGCCGAACGACGTGAAGAGCGGTGCCCACAGCGCCTTGAGCTGCGCCACGAGCTCGTCGTCGGTCAGCTGCGTCGAACCGTCCACCATGCCCAGCGTCGTGTTGAGGAGCAGCAGGACTGACGGCTGGACCGCGGCCGCGTCGACGTCCGCCGCCGCGACCCCGGCGCTGACGAGCTCGCCCCGCGTCATCTCGAACCAGTCGAAGCCGCGCGGCACCGGCACGCCGGCCTTGCCGAGTTCGTGCAGGAGCCGGACCGCGCCGCCAGCCACCGAGCCCCGGCGGACGTCCATCCCGGTGGTCAGGAGGAACACCGTCAGCCGCTCGATGCCAGGCTGCGCGGGGAGTGCGTCGAAGAGTTCACGCCACCGCTGCTGCTGCAGTTCGATGACCGCCGTCGCCAGGTCCTTCTTCGACGGGAACAGGTGGTACCCGATCGCCGACTTCGGCTTGCCCATCGCCTCGGCGACACGGGAGAACGTGGTCGCCTCGTAGCCGAAGGCCGCGAACTGCTGCCCCGCGGCGTCGATGATGGCTCGACGAGACGCCTCCATGGCGAGCTGCCGCTGGTTCATCTGGCGTGGTGTCCTTCCTCGCCCGGAGCTGAGCGATCAGTGAACACCACATCCTAGGGCCGCTCATGATGACGGCCCGTCCCCTGCCCGCGTCAGGCGGCGCAGAACGTGTGCCAGGCCACGTCGATCCCCTTCCGGTGCAGCGAGTCGAGTCCGACGTCGAGGTGCTTCCGCTCGGCGTCCACCAGGTGTGCGCACCGGTGGTCCTGGGCGACGGTCTGGACTTGGCCGAGCGCGGTCACCAGGTCGGTGTCGATGGCGTCGAGCTGGGGCCGGATGGTCGTCAGGTCCGGCGCCGTCGTGGGTGCGGTCCACGGGTTGTGCGTCCAGTGGTTGATGAGGCCACGCTGGACGACCTTGCTCGCGGCGATCTGCGCGCGGATCACCCGGGTCACCAGCACGGGGTCGACGCCCTGCTGCTCCGCCAGGGTCACCGCTTCGTCGACGACGGCCTGTTCGCGCACCGGGTCGGCGATCGGCTTGCCGCTGAGCCACTTCGACTCCGCCACCGGATCCGCGAGCTCCAGCCGTCGGAGGATGAGCGCGCCGATGGTGTCGAGCTCTGCCGTCGACGCCGCGGGGAGGGAACCGTCGTGGGAGATGGTCATCGTGGAACCCGTCGGTTCGGCGGACGTGGGCAGGGGGTCGGCGTTCGCCGCCGTGGTCGGCAGGGCGATGCCCGCCGCGAGCAGCCCGAGGGTCAGGGCCGTCGCGGCGGTCCGACGGCTGCGGTGCCGGGCGGTGGCCGGGGTGGTGGGGTGTGCGGTGTTCACGGGGTTTCCTTCCCGAACCGGCGCCGGACGCGTCGGGTCAGATCGTCGATGATCGGTTTGATGACCTCGTCGTAGAACGGGTAGACGCCGAAGTGGTCGGCGCCCTCGTCGCAGTAGCAGTCCATCGAGATCGCCTCCTCGAAGTTCGAGAAGACGTAAGTGGCACGGTGCGGGAACGCGGCGTGCGGCTCGTCGTCACGCGGGGTCGTGGTGGTCACGGCGGTGCTCGATCCCGGTCGGCAGCCGGTCAGTCGACCAGCCGAGCCGCGGGGACGCCGGGGTCGCGCCCGGAGTCCACCACGGCATCGATCTCGGTGGATCCGTTGCCCGACCCGACCGTGCGGTTCTGGATCTGGTTGAGCGACCAGTTGCCCGGCAGGGGCTCGAGCTGGTTGCCCGCCCAGGCCGGCGACATCCCGGCGACGAACGAGAAGTGCGCGAGTCCGGCGCTGCTCACGGCGGTGCACGTGGCGCGGGAGCCGTAGACGCCCGCCTTGTACAGGTTCCCGCGGTCCCGCAGGCCGGCGGCGACGCCACGGAAGTACGGCACCACGAGCGACTCGTCCTGCGCCGCCGAAGCGTCGAAGTCGGCGGCGAAGTAGACGGTGGTCTGCTTCGGGATCCCGAGCTGTCGGGCGGCGTCGTGGGCGCGGTGGGCGTCGCGGACACCCTGCTCCTCGGTGAACCACGAGGCAGTGAACCCGCCTTCCTCGAAGATCGGCCACAGCCCGAGCCCGGCGCTCGCCATCGCACGGAGTTCGTCGGGGGTCAGGGCCTTGTCGAGCGCTCCGGACTGCTGGTGGTTGGTGAGGTAGCGGCCGACGCCGGTGGCACCGGACGCACGGACGGCGGCCGCGCGCGCGTCGTCGAGGCGCACCGCGGTGTCGGCACCGGTCGTTGCACGGTCCGGGTCGCCCGTGCTCGCGGCCAGGGCCGCCCACGTGCCGGCGTCGCACGTCCCGGTCTGCTCGGCCGGCGGGAACGCCTGGAACTGCTGGAACGCACGGACCACCGCGGCGTCCGCTGCCGAGTAGGCACTGCTGAACACGACGCGCTCGCCGTTCAGCACCAGGAGCGCCTTGACGAGCAGCACCCAGGCGCCGGTGGCCCCGACCCCGACGACGCTCGGTCCCGCGGCACGGAGCGCGGCAGCCGTCCCCGGTCCCCAGGCGCCGTCGACCGTGACGCCGACCGCGACCTGCACCGCGCGGATCGCCGCCGAGTACGTGCTCGTGTCGACGAGTCCGCTCGTGCTGCCGTACGCGCCGCCGGTCGCCTCGGCGTAGGTGCGGTTGAGGTACTGCTGCACCGCGCGCACCGCTCGGGATCCGCCGGAGGCGAGCCGGACCGCGTCGACGGTCAGGAGGGCGCCGAACAGGTGGGCCGACAGCGGGAGTGCGCCGGGCTCGGCACCCAGGTCGGAGCGGAGCGCCTGCACGGCCGAGACGGTGGCCGCGTCGTACTCGCCGGTGAGCGTCACGGTCGCCGCACCCTTGCAGACGAGTCCGGCCTGGACGAGCCGGCACCAGGTCGCGGCGTCGGAGCCCGTCTCGGCCCCGACGTCACCGTGCTGCTCGAGCTTCCGACGGGTCGTCGGCCCGAACGTCGCGACGACGGGGGAGATGCCGAGGAGCGACTGGGTGGCCTGCACGATCCCGAGCACGGTGCCGCTGCCGGTCAGCCCGTCCTCGTCGACGTGCACCCACCCGTGCAGGTGCCCGAAGGTCGTGTTGAGCCAGCGCTGCACGGCGAGCACGCCCGAGTCGGCGGCGCCGGACGGGGTGGCGGCGTCTGCCGGGGCCGCGAGTGCGGTCGTGACGAGCGGGACGGTGGCGGTGATGCCGATGAGCGCAGTTCGGCGCGAGATGTGCACGGGGGTGCCCCTTCAGTTGCCTCGAGCGTCCGCTGGCCGTTGATCGCACTGTGCGATGCTGATGGCCGCGGCATGGTCCGAGCAACTTCGTCCCTCAACTTGGGACGGCCCTGCAATTCGGCAGACGATCGTCTGATGAAGCGCTCAGTCCGACCTCCGCGCCCCGCCGACTACGATCCTGATCCGGAGGGGGACTCGATGGATCTGCGCTGGTTGACCGCGCCCGACGACGTTGTGGCAGCGAAGACGGCGCGACGACCGCGGATGCGCCGCCCGCGACAGGCCCCGTGGTGGTGGAACGCGCTGCTCCTGGCGATCGAGGTCCCGCTCGCGTGGCTCGCGTCCGCGCTCGTGATCTGGGGCACCGGGCTCGTCCACAACGGCGCGGGTGTCGGTGACGTCGTCCGCTGGGCGGCCTGGTTCGTGGTGCTCGTCGCCGGCGTGGTCGGGCTCGTCGTGCTCCTGGTCCGCGGCGAACGACCTCGGACCCTGCGTCCGGACGAGGCTCGGGCAGTGCTGACGGGGGAGGCCAGTGGGTACCCGGCGCGTCCGGTCCGTCCGAAGCCGCTCGACTCGATGATCACCCCGCGCTACTCCGGCATCCGCGTCCACCCCCGGTTCGGCACCGCCCCCGTGCACGTCGACGGCGTCCCGGACGTCGAGTTCGGCTGCGTCCTGCGGCGCTGGATGGTCTCGCGGGACTGGACGTACCTGACCGTCCGGCTACCGGGCACGCTGCCGCACCTGCTCCTCGACGCGACGGCGAACGACGGTCGACGCAGCGACCTGCCCGTGGTGCTCCGTCACCGGCAACGGATGTCGCTGGAGGGCGACTTCGACCGGCACTTCCGCGTCTGGGCGCCGGAGGACTACGGCCAGGACGCGCTGTACGTCCTCACCCCTGACGTGATGGCAGCGCTCGTCGACCACGCGGCCGGCTGGAACGTCGAGATGGTCGATGACCGTCTGGTCTTCTCGGCGCCGGGGACCGCGGACTGGTCGCGCCCTGCGCCGTGGATGCAGGTCGAGGCAGTCCTGGGAGAGGTCGTGCCCCGTGTCGTGCGCGCCGCCTCCCGGTACCAGGACGACCGCTCGCTGCTCGAGGACGGGCACGCCGACGCGATCGCCGCCGCGGGGCGTCGCCTGGTGCTGCGCGACCGGCGGAAGAGCCGTCTGCGAGCGACGTGGGCGGGGGCCGTGTGGATGGGCGTCGTCTGCGTGTCCTACAGCGGACCGTTGGCCGTCGCGGTGGTCGGTTCGCTCTCGGTCCTCGACCACTGACCGTCGGCGCACGCCTACGACGTGGCCCCGGTACGGACGGGAGGCCCGTGGCGGTGTCGCCACGGGCCTCCCGTCCGTCAGGTGGTGCGTCGACTACGCGACGGTCGCGCGCGCCTCGGCCAGCGACGGGTAGTCGGTGTAGCCCTCGGCGGTCGCGCCGTAGAAGAGCTCCGGACGGGGCTCGTTGAGCTCGGCGTCGTGCTCCCAGCGGTGCGCGAGGTCCGGGTTGGCGATCGCGGCGCGGCCCACGGCGACGGCGTCGGCGTGGTCGCCCTCGACGATCGCGATGGCCTCGTCGCGGGTGGTGAGCGACGAGAAGCCCGAGTTCACGATGAACGGCGCACCCGCGGTGCGGCGGACGTGCTGCACCAGGTCGCCGGTCGGCTCGGCGTGCAGGACGTCGACGAAGGCGAGCCCCAGCGGCGCGAGGCCCTCGGCGACGGCGGTGTAGGTGGCGCGGACGTCGGCGGCGTCGTCCTCGATGACGCCCTGGATCCCGTGCTCGGGCGACAGGCGGATGCCGGTGCGGCCGGCGCCGATGGCCTCGGCGATGGCGGTGGTGACCTCGATCGCGAAGCGTGCGCGGTTCTCGGGGGAGCCGCCGTACTGGTCGGTGCGGGTGTTCGACACCGGCGACATGAACTCGTGCACCAGGTAGCCGTTGGCGCCGTGGACCTCGACGCCGTCGAGCCCGGCGGCGATCGCGTTGCGGGCGGCCTGCACGAAGCCCTGCACGGCCTCCTGCACCTCGGCGGTGGTCAGCTCGTGCGGGACGGGCATGTCGGCCTTCGAGCCGTCGGCCAAGTGCGTCTGCCCGGGGGCGGCGATGGCGGACGGGGCGACGATGCGCGGGGTCTGCGAGATGTCGGTGTGCGAGACGCGGCCGCCGTGCATGAGCTGCATGACGATCGTGCCGCCGGCGGCGTGCACGGCGTCGGTCACGCGGCGCCAGCCGGCGATCTGGTCGTCGGTCTCGATGCCGGGCTGCCCGGGGTAGGAGCGGCCCTCCTGCACGGGCCACGTGCCCTCGGTGATGATCATGCCGAGGCCGGCGCGCTGCCGGTAGTGCTCGACGAGCAGGTCGTTCGGGACGCCGTGCTCGCCGGCGCGGGTGCGCGTGAGCGGGGCCATGACGACGCGGTTCGACAGGGACAGGGCGCCGATGGAGGCGGGTTCGAAGAGCTTCACCTCAGGGCGAACGACGAGTTGTCCGATGCAATTCCGCCTCGGAGCACTTCTTCAGGCAGCGCGGTCAGTCGCGCGGGCACACCAGCGTCGACGAGCGGACCTGGCCCTCGGGCCGGATCACCTGGTGCTGCGAGAGTGGCTTGCCGCACAGGGGGCACCCCCGGTCGATCGTCCGGTCGTCGATGCCCTCGGGGCGACCGGCGCCGATCTGCGAGGGGCCCATCTTGTTGATGAGCGTCGTGTTCCACCGTTCGTACCACTGGCCGAAGCGTCCCACGGTGCATCCTTTCGTTCGTGCACGAACCATTATGGCACCGATGGCCGCGGATCACACCTGGTCGACGCGCTCCAGCAGCTCGGTCAGCTCGTCCTTCAGGGACTCGAGCCGGGCGAGTGGCCACCCGAGCCGGTCGGCGACGGCGAGCGGGACCGCCTGGGCCCGGTCGCGCAGGGCGTGCCCGGCGGTGGTCAGGGAGACCTCGAGCTGGCGTTCGTCGGCGGCGCTGCGGGTACGGCGGACGTAACCGGAGGCCTCCAGCCGCTTGAGGAGCGGGCTGAGCGTCGCGGAGTCGAGCCGCAGTTCGCGGGCGATCTCGCGCACCGACCGGGGGTCCCGCTCCCACAGGGCGAGCATGACGAGGTACTGCGGGTGGGTCAGGCCCATCGGTTCGAGCAGGTCGCGGTACAGGCCGATCACGCTGCGGCTCGTCGCCGCGAGTGCGAAGCAGAGTTGCCGGTCGAGCGCGAGCGGGTCCGGGGCGGTCTGGGTCATGCGTTCAGGGTACTTCGTTCGTGCACGAAGTGGCGTGGTCGCGACTCGGGGCGGTGGGCGCGACGGCCTGGAGGCCCGGTGCCGGTCTCGTGGACCGGCACCGGGCCTCCAGGGTGGTGGCGCTGGTGCGTCGACTACGCGCGGTGCGCGGGCGGGTGCCCCGAGTCGTGCGCGTTCGCGTCCGGCTCCACGGGGAGCGCGTGGGTGCCGGTGTGCGTGTCCTCGTGGCCGGCGACCGGGTGGGTGCGCTCGAGCTTCGCGCCCTCGACGTCGACGTCCGGCACGATGCGGTCGAGCCACTTCGGGAACCACCAGGCGCTCTTGCCGAGCAGGTGCATCGCCGACGGGATGAGCAGCATGCGGACGACGAAGGCGTCGATCAGCACGCCGAACGCCAGCCCGAAGCCGATCGGCTTGATGGTGGACGAGTCCGAGAAGATGAAGCCCGCGAACACGGAGATCATGATGATCGCCGCCGCCGTGACCACCGCGCGACCCGCGTGCAGACCGCGCTGGACGGCCACCTTCGCGCTCGCACCGTGGGCGTATGCCTCACGCATGCCGGACACCAGGAACAGCTGGTAGTCCATCGCCAGACCGAACAGGATGCCGATCTCGATGATGGGCAGGAAGCTCAGGATCGGTGCCGGGTCGTGCACACCGAAGACCGAGCCGAGCCAGCCGAACTGGTAGATCGCGGTCAGCCCGCCGAACGACGCCAGCACGGACAGGATGAACCCGGCGGTGGCGGTGATCGGCACGAGGAACGACCGGAACACGATGATCAGGATGATCAGGGACAGCCCGACGACCACCACGAGGTAGAGCGGCAGCACGTTCGAGAGCTTCTCGGACACGTCGATGTTCGCCGACGCGTTGCCGGCGACACCGAGGGTGACCTTGCCGTCGTCGGTGGAGACGGTCTGCTCGCGCAGGTCCTTCACGACGTTCTCGGTGGAGACGCTGTCCGGGCCGCCGGCGGGCTTCACCTGGAACGCGATGATGTCGCGGTCCTTCGAGGCGCCGATGGGCAGGACGGCCTTCACGTCGTCGTTCTTCGCGATCGCCTGGCCGATGGTGACCTCGGTCGCGGTGACGTCGCTCTTGCTGATCGACTCCGGCAGGGTCGCCACGACGAGCAGCGGGCCGTTCTGACCGGCGCCGAACTCCTTCTCGAGCGTCTTGTAGGCCTTGTACTGGCTCGACTCGACCGCCTCGGACGAACCGCTCGGCAGGCCGAGGCGCATCTGCGTCGCGGGCAGGGCGATGGTGCCGAGCACCGCGACGCCGAGGACGAGCGTGATGACCGCGCGCCAGCTCGACATCGGCTTGTTCGGGATCCGCGTGGAGTCGGTGTTGCCGATCTTCGCGCGCTCCTTCTTCCGCAGGATCCGCATGCCGATGAGCGACAGCAGGGCCGGGGTGAACGAGGTCGCGATGAGGATCGCAAAGAGCACCGCGACCGCACCGACCGTGCCCATCAGGCCGAGGAACGGGATGCCGGTGATGTTCAGCGCGAGCAGCGCGACGATGACCGTCGCACCGGCGAACACCACGGCGTTGCCCGAGGTGCCGTTCGCGAGCCCGATCGACTCGTGCACCTGCATGCCCTGCTTCAGCTGGGTCCGGTGCCGGTTCAGGATGAACAGCGAGTAGTCGATGCCGACCGCCAGGCCCAGCATCACCCCCAGCACCGGCGTGACCGAGATGAACTCGACGACGCTCGAGAACGACAGGGCGGTGAGCGAGGCGACGCCGACGCCGAGGACGGCGCTGACGAGCGGGACCGCGGCACCGATGACCGTGCGGAGCATCAGGAGCAGCACGATCGCGGCGATGATGACACCGCCGATCTCACCCGGGCCGAGGATCGACGGCACGCCCTGGGCGATGTCGTTCGAGACGTACACGTTGACGCCCTGGATGTCGGCCGACTCGGCGTCGTCCGCGATGGCGGTCTTCGTGTCCGCGGGGACCTCGTAGGTCGACTTCGTGAACTGCACGGTGCCGATCGCTGCGCTGCCGTTGTCCGACACGAAGCGGATGTCCTTCGACAGGTCGAGCAGGTCCGAGCCCTGTTCGAGCTGCTGCTCGTTGTCGTCGAGCTTCTGCTTGTTCGTGTCGATCGTCTTCTGGGCGGTCGCGATCTGCTGCTCACCGGCGTCGATCTGGGCCTGCTGGGCGTCGATCTGTGCCTGCGCCTGCTGGAGCTGGGCGGCCGCGGCCTGCGCCTGTGCGGCGGGGACGGCCGCGCCGCCGGCGGCCTGCGCCTGGGCCTTCTGCGCGTCGAGCTGCGCCTGGGCGGTCGCGATCTTCTGCTTGCCGGACTCGAGCTGCGCCTTCTGGGCGTCGAGCTGCTGCTGGCCGGTCTCGATCTTCGCGCGACCGGACTCGATCTGGTCACGCCCGTCGACGATCTTCTGCCGCTGGTCGTCGAGCTGCTGCTGCGTGGCGAAGCCGCTCGTCGTGCCCTTGACGCCGTCGAGCTTCTCGAGGCTGGTCAGGAAGTCGTCGATCTCGGACTGCTGCGACGACGAGATCGCCTTGCCGTCCTTCGTCTCGAAGACGATCGTGCCGTTGCCGCCGTTCGCCGACGGGAACTTGTCGGCGAGCTGGTCCTGCACCTGGCTGGTCTTGGTGTTCGGGATCGTGATCGACGACGAGATGGTGCCGGCGAAGAGCGTGTACGTGACGCCCGCGACGGCCATGATCGCGACCCAGGTGATGATCACGAGCCAGTGGCGTCGTGCGGAGAACCGTCCGAGACGGTAGAGGAGACCGGCCATGCGGGTGCCTGCGGTCCTTTCGTTGTCAGGTGCTGGTGGTGCGGGGTGCGCCGGTGGACCCCTGGGGGATGAGGAGGTGGGGCGGTGTCAGTCGTCGGCCATGTAGCCGCTGCGGACGCTGTGCACGAGTCGGGCGAGCAGGTCGTCCCACGCGTCGAGCGCCGGCTGGTCGAGCTCGGGGCCGGACGTCGCCAGCCAGTGCTCCGCGATGACGACGATGCCGCTCATGAGCGACTCGACGAGCAGCGCGGCGTCGAGGGGGTCGGCGGCCGGGTAGCGCCGGGCGACCTCGTGCCGGAGCCGTTCGGTCACACGCGAGAACGCCGTCTGGGTCAGGACCGCCGCCTTCGGGTCGTCCTTGCCGGGGTCGCCGAGGATCCGGTACATGCTGGCGATCGCCGGAGCCAGGTCGGCGCCGCGGGCCGCGGACTCGAGCTCGTCGAACATCGACGCCCGGCTGCCGTCGCCGACCGGGGTCCGGGCCATGTCGGCGAGGAACCGGTCGATGATGACGGACAGCTCCTGTTCGCACACGGCCAGCAGGACCTCGTCGAGCGAGGCGAAGTGGTTGAACACGGTGCGGCGGGCGATGTCCGCCCGGGCGGCGAGGTCGTCCACGCTGAAGTCGCGGCCGCCGCGCTCGTCGATCAGGTCGCGAGCGGCCTGCAGGATCGCCGCACGGTGCTTCGCCTTGAGGGCAGCACGGCGGTCGGTCGCGATGGTCACGAGATGGAACACTAGGTGCATCGATGCACTCGGTGCAACGAGGTTGAGTGCATCCCCAGGTTCGTCCCCCGGAGCAGAACGCCTGTGCTGCACCACTGTTCTGCCGGAGGTGGCGGGTGCCAGACTGGACGGACGAACCGCCGCGTCACCGCCCGCGGATCCGCCGCCGTACGAAGGAGTACCCGATGCCCGTCCGCCTGTCCCCGGAGACCCTCGACGAGATCGCCGCGAGCGGTGTCGCCGTGCCCACCTACGACCGCGACGGCATCACCGCCGGCATCGTCCACTTCGGCGTCGGCGGGTTCCACCGCGCGCACCAGGCGATGGTGATCGACCGGCTCCTGCAGCAGGGCGACGCCCGCGAGTACGGCATCTGCGGCGTCGGCGTGCTCGAGCAGGACCGTCGGATGGCGACCGCGATGGCCGAACAGGGCGGGCTGTACACGCTCGTCCTCAAGCACCCGGACGGCACCCGCGAGTCCCGTGTCGTCGGCAGCATCGTCGAGTACCTGCTCGCCGTCGACGACCCCGACGCCGTCGTCGAGAAGATGGCGCACCCGGACACCAGGATCGTCAGCCTGACCATCACCGAGGGCGGCTACAACTTCGACCACGTCACCGGCGAGTTCGTCGCCGACGAGCCCGGCGTCGCGGCCGACCTACGCGGCGACGGCCCACCCCGCACGGTGTTCGGCCTGGTGGTCGAGGCACTGCGCCGCCGACGGGACCGCGGCCTCGCCCCGTTCACCGTGATGTCCTGCGACAACATCCAGGGCAACGGGCACGTCGCCCGGTCGATGTTCACCGCCTACGCCCGGCTGCAGGACCCGGCCTTCGCGGACTGGATGGACGAGCACGTGGCGTTCCCGAACTCGATGGTCGACCGCATCACCCCGGTCACCGCCGACGAGGACCGCGCCTGGGTCCGCGACGAGCTCGGCATCGACGACGCCTGGCCCGTCGTCGCCGAACCGTTCTTCCAGTGGGTGCTCGAGGACGACCACCCCGCTGGCCGCCCGCCCTACGAGGACGCCGACGTCCAGCTCGTCGACGACGTCGAGCCGTACGAACTCATGAAGCTCCGGCTCCTCAACGCCAGCCACCAGGGGCTCTGCTACTTCGGGTACCTGTCCGGGTACCGCTACGCGCACGAGGCCACGCAGGACCCGGCGATCGCGACCTTCCTGCGCCGCTACATGGACGAAGAGGGCACGCCGACGCTGCACCCGGTGCCCGGCATCGACCTGGAGGACTACAAGTCGACCCTCATCGAGCGCTTCCAGAACCCCGAGGTGCGCGACACCCTCGCCCGGCTCTGCGCCGAGTCGAGCGACCGGATCCCGAAGTGGCTGCTCCCCGTCGTGCGCGAGAACCTGGCGGCCGGTCGCCCCGTCACGCTGTCCGCCGGCATCGTCGCGTCGTGGGCCCGCTACGACGAGGGCACCGACGAGTCCGGTGAACCCATCGAGATCGTCGACCGGCTCGCCGAACCCCTGCACCGCATCGCCCTGACCCAGCGTGAGGACCGCCTCGCCTTCATCGCGAACCGCCAGGTCTTCGGCGACCTGGTCGACGACGAGCGGTTCGTCGCCGCGTACCGCGACGCCCTGGACGGGCTCATCGCGGACGGCGCGCACGCCACCGTGGCGCGCCTGTCGCGGTCCTGAGACGCGACCGACCGACGGACGGGAGGCCCGTGGCGGCGCCGCCACGGGCCTCCCGTCCGCCTTCTGGCGGCTGCCGTCAGCTGCTCACCGCGCGACGTCGTCCCACGGCACCGGGGTGGTCTCGCCCGTCTCCCAGTCGCGGCGCAGCATGCCGTAGCCGACCGACCCGACGGCCGGGCCCCCGTCGACGGGCCATGCCTCGCGGTAGTGGGCCTCCTGCACCCACCCGGCGCGGACGAAGACCCGGCGCATGGCGGTGTTGTCCTCGCGGGTCTGGCCCTCGAAGCGCGTGATCGCCGGCATCGTCGTGAACACGTGGTCGGTCACCGCACGCAGGGCGGGGACCCCGAGGCCCCGACCCCGGAACCGACCGGCCAGCCGCAGGTCGAACAGGGGGACGGGGTCGGCCAGGTCCTCGAGGCGGACCAGACCGATCCGCCCGTGGTCGTCGTGGTCGAGCCAGGAGGTGTCGTGCTCGTCGTCGCGGTAGGCACCGGAGTCGACGGCGCTCGCCGCGTCGGCCGCGCTGATGCGGCGTCGGACGTGGAACGGGAACTCCTCGGACGTCAGGAACGCGAGCAACTCCTGGCGGTCGGTGCCGGTGGGGTCCAGGCGGGTGAGGTGGACGGCGGGAGCTGGCATGCCGCTCAGGGTAGTTGCACGGTCATCGGGCAGGCTCGGGGTGTGCGAGGTGGGACGAGGACGACGACCGCGGCCCTGACGGCCCTGGTGCTGGCCGGGTTGGTGGGGTGCTCCGGCGGCCCGGATGGGGCGTCGACCGGGCCGACGTCGTCGGCGTCGGCGTCTTCGTCCGCGTCTGCGTCGGCTTCTGCGGGACCGTCGACCGACCCGGCCACCGCCCGGGCCTTCGCGGCGCTGGAGCGGCGGTACGACGCACGGCTCGGGGTCGTCGCCGTCGACACCGGGGACGGTCGGACGATCGCGCACCGTGCGGGGGAGCGGTTCGCGTTCGCGTCGACGATCAAGGTGTTCATCGCGGCTGCGGTCCTCGGCGCCTCGTCCGACACCGACCTGGCGACCGTCGTGCACTACGACCGCGGCGATCTGCTCGAGTACGCGCCCGTGACGAGCGAGCACGTCGACACCGGGATGACGGTGCGCGAGCTCATCGACGCCGCGCTCCGCTCCAGCGACAACACCGCGGCGAACCTGCTGGTGGAGCGGCTCGGCGGGCCGGACGCCGTCGAGCGGTGGCTGCGCGGCATCGGGGACCGGACGACGCGTGTCGACCGGGTCGAACCCGACCTGAACGAGGCGACCCCGGGCGACCCACGGGACACGACGACACCGGAGCGGTTCGCGGCGGACCTCCGGACCGTGCTGCTCGGGAACGCCATCGACGCTGCCGACCGGCGGGTGCTCCGCGAGGCGATGCTCGGCAACACGACCGGCGACGCGACGATCCGTGCCGGGGTGGACCCGTCGTGGCGGGTCGCCGACAAGACCGGCACGGCGTCCTACGGGGTGCGGAACGACATCGCGGTCGTGACGCCGCCGGGGCGGGCGCCCATCGTGCTCGTCGTGATGACGAGCCGGGCCGATCCCGGTGCGGAGCCGTCGGACGCGCTCGTCGCCGCGGCGACCCGTGCCGCGGTCGCCGGGCTGAGCGACTGAGTCGCACGCGTCGCACGCGTCGCACGCGTCGCGGGACTAGCGGAGGGTGGTCGCCCAGCGCCCGATGGCGTCGTACGCCCGTTCCCGCACCTCCGGCGCGGACAGCACCACGTCGTGCAGGGCACCTTCGAGCCGGCGGACCGTGACCTCCTCGCCGAGGGAGAGCGAGCGGTGCGCCACCGTGTCGACGTTCAGGGCGACGTCGGCGCGCGCCATCCCGGGGTCCCACCGCGGCTGGAGCATGCTCTTGTCGCTCAGCATCACCAGGGTCGGCACCCCGATGCCGAGGCCCTTCTCGACCTGTGCCTGGCCGTCGAAGACCGCGGCGAGCCACCCGGGGTGCAGGGGGAAGCCGCGCTCCGGCCGCCACTTCTGTTCGTAGGTCCACGACCCCTCGCCCTCGGCCGAGACGGTGCGGGTGTAGAAGCCGGGGTCGACGGCGGGCATCGGAGCGAGGGGGTTCCGACGGGCACCGAGCTTGATGACCGGTGCGACGATCGCCCGGCCGACCGCGGTGGCCTGGAACTCGAGCCACGGGCTGTTCAGCACGAGGCCGTGCACGAGCTCCGGGTGCCGGGCTGCCCAGAGCGACAGGGTCAGGCCGCCGGTGGAGTGGCCCATCGGGACGAGCCGGCGGCGGTCCGAGCCGGGGTGCTCGGCCGAGATCGCGTCGAGCGCCGCGGCGATGTCCTCGTCGTACACCGCCAGGTCGTCGACCATGCCCGGGGTCTGGTACGGGCGCAGGCTCCGACCGTACTTCCGCAGGTCCAGCGCGTGGAACCGGGCACCGAGCCGCTCGAGGCGTTCGGCGAGCTCGACCTGGAAGAAGTAGTCCGACCAGCCGTGCACGTAGAGCAGGTCGACCCCGTGCAGGGGCCCACGGCCGTGCAGCAGCAGGTCCGTCGGGGTGTGCCGGCGGCGGACCAGGGTGGCGACGACGGGTCCCTCGGAGTCGGTGCCGAGCGGCAGTTCGAGCCGTTCGTACGGTGCTCCGAGCACGTCCTCGTGCCACCCCTGGTCCGTCATGCGCCGAGCGTATCCGGCGCTGCTGCGGGTGGTGCTGGTGCGGCGGGGTCGCGCGGCCGTCACCCGGCCAGGACCACGACCTTGCCGCTGACCCGTCCCGCGGCCGCCTCGGCGTGCAGCGACGGCAGTTCCGCCAGTGGGATGCGCCGGGTGACCTCGACCGTGAGCGCGCCGGCGTCGACCAGGGACACCAGCTCCGCCAGGCGTTCGCGGTTGCGCAGGACGAACACCGTCGCGGCCCGGACCCCGCGGGACTCGTCGCCCGGCGTGGACATGAACGCCGTGGTGCTCACGACCGCGCCGCCGTCACGCACGACGTCGACCAGTGCCGCGAAGTCCTGCGGGTCGATCGGGGCGAGGTTGAGCAGCACGTCGACCGGCTCCGTCACGGCGGCGCGGACGGCGGTCGTGGTGTGGTCGATCACCTCGTGGGCGCCGGCTGCCCGGACGGCCTCGATGCTGCGCGGACTCGCCGTCGCGATGACGTGGACCCCGGCGCGCACGGCGAGCTGGATCGCGTACTTCCCGACGACGCCTCCGGCGCCCATGACCAGCACGCGCTGGCCAGCCTCGAGCCGCCCGTCGTCGAACAGTGCCTGCCACGCGGTGAGTGCCACCGAGGGCAGGGCCGCCGCGTCGGGCAGCGGGATGCTCGTCGGTGCGGCGACGACCGCGTCCGCCGGGGCGACGACGTACTCGGCCGCCCCGCCGTCGCGTTCCATCGGCAGGAACGCGATGACGGCGTCCCCGACCGCGATCCCCTCGACGCCGTCGCCGAGCGCGTCGACTGTGCCGGACACGTCGTAGCCGGGGACGTGCGGCAGCTGGACCGGGATCGGCAGGAACCCGCCCCGCATCCCGTTGTCCGCCGCGTTGAACGCCGAGGCGGCGACGCGGAGTCGCACCTGCCCGGCGCCCGGGTTGGGCTGCTCGACGTCCTCGGTGCGGAGCACCTCGGGACCGCCGACCTCGTGGAACCGTACTGCCTGCATGATCGTGCCCTTCGTCGGTGTTGCTCGTTGTGCTTCGAGTTCGAAGCAACTGACGGAGACGCTAGCACTGCTTCGAACTCGAAGCAATGGGTAGGATGGGTTCCGTGACCGATGCGCCGAACTCCCTGACCCCGACGCAGCTCGGGGCGTACTTCGCCTTCACCGAGGTGAGCAGCCTGCTGCGCCACGCGGTCGAGCGGCAGCTGCGCGACGTGGGCGGCCTGAGCTACGTGCAGTTCCAGCTGCTCGCCCGGCTCGGTGACGCACCGGGCGGGCAGCAGCGCATGACCGACCTCGCGGACGGGGTCGTCTACAGCCGCAGCGGGTTGACGTACCAGGCGCAACTGCTCGAGCAGCGTGGGCTGGTCACCCGCGGGCCCTCGCCCGACGACGAACGCAGCACGGTCGTGACGATCACCCGGGGCGGTCGTGACGTCCTCGCCGCCGTCTTCCCCGGGCACATCGAGGCGCTGCACACCCTGCTGTTCGCGTCGATGTCGGACGCGGACGTCGACGACCTCGCGCGGATCCTCGGGGGAGCGGCCGAGCACCTGCGTGCGGACCCGCCTCGATCGGCGGCGTCCCGGAAGCGCAGCTGATCGCAGGACGACGGCCGACTGCTCGTGGAGCAGCCGGCCGTCGTCCGTCAGGAGCGGACGCTCCCGAGCGCACCGTCAGGAGCATCCGCTCCCACGGGTGCCGATCAGTTGTACGACGCGAGTCGGTTCGGAGCGGTGTTGCCCGCAGGGGTGGGAACCGCGCCGCCGACGCCGTTGATGATGCTCGAGATGGTGCCCTTGTCGCCGAGCGAGACCGTGACGAGCCCGTGGGCGCGGACGCCGGCGGTCTGCGGGACCTCGAACGCCCGGTCGGCGTGCACGGACGGGTTCGTGTTGAAGAAGGCGTAGACGCCGCCGCCCCAGATCTCGTGCTTCGTGACCGAGGACGCCACCTTGTAGGCCGCGTAGCCCGCGCCGGTCGGACTCTGCCAGGATGCGTTGTCCGGGACGTCGTACGGCATCTCGTTCTGGAAGAAGATCGTCCTGCCGTTCTCACCGTTCCAGAGCACTTCGTACTTCTGGTAGTGCTCGACGAAGAGCCCGGTAGCGAGCACGTCGTTGCCGTTCACCTCGACCCCGGTCGCGCCGGTGTTGACGTTCCAGCCCGTCGGCGCGCCGCCGTGGTCGGCCCGCCAGGCCCAGATGTGGTCGATGAGTGTGTCGTCGGCGTTCACCTGCAGGGTGGTCGTCGCCCTGCCCTGCACGCTCGAACCGACGCGGAAGAAGACGTCCTGGATGCTCTGCGGATCTCCCGCGTGGTCGACGTGCGATCCAGCGCTGCCGAGGCGGACGAGCTGTGCGCTGTTCTGCGCGCCGGCGTCCACGACGAGGTTCGACACGTTCACCCCGGCGACGTCCGTCGACGTCAGCACGGCGTTGCCCCTGGTGGGGACGAGGGTCGGGAAGCCGATGCCCGTCACGACGGTGTCCGCCCTGGTGACGGCGATCGGCGAGTCGAGCTGGTACGTGCCCGGCGTGAAGAAGAGGTTGAGGCCCTGCGCCAGAGCGGCGTTGATCGTGGCGGCCGAGTCGCCCGGGTGAGCGACGTAGAAGTTCCGCATCGGGAGGTCGGTGCCAGCGGTGTTCGGCCACGTGACACCGCTCGCGTTCTGCTTGAGCGAGGGGACGAACACGTGGTACTTGTTCGACGAATCCACGTACAGGTACGGCTTCTCCCGTGTGGTCGGCGTGGTGGCGAGCGTCGTGTAGCTCTTCGAGAAGTCGTTCGCCGGGGCGCCCTGGACCCCGGAGAAGGTCATGTTCCAGTTGCCGCCCTGCCACGCCCCGATGGTCGAGTTCCGCGTGTACCACTGCTGTTGGGACCCGGAGGTCACCGTGCCGTCGACCCTGGTGTCGGCGATGTAGCCGCCGGACGAGTACCCCTGCCCACCGTCCTGGTTCGACGGGCCCATCGTCAGGTTGCCCTTCACATGTACGCGGCGCATCGGAGCGGCCTGGGACACCGCCCACCGGTCGGTTCCGCTCTCGGGCGCGATCGCCACGTTCTCGACCGACCGCCAGAAGTTCTGTGTCGCGTTCTTCTCGTCGCCGGCATTCCACCCGGAGTCGACGTTCACCGCACCGTTGATCGTGACGTCGTCGGGGTTCTTGCCGAGCCCGGCGACCGACGTGTAGAAGCCGAGGTTCGCCCAGACCCGGCCGTAGCTGCCGGGCTTGAACAGGAAGGCGTGCCGCTGCGTGCCGAACTGCGCCGTCGTGCTGCGGAGCTGGCTGGTGAACGCCGCGTCGACGTCGGCCTGGATGGTCGACGCCGGCACCGTGGGGTCGTAGATCTTCACGTTGCTGCCGAAGTCCGGGGTGTCGCTCGTGGCGACTGCCTGGGCCGAGATCGCCGGAGCCAGTGCCCCAACGACACCGACGCTCAGGGCGAGCGCGAGGACTCGCTTCATCCGTCGTTGCATGATGCTCGATTCGTCATCGTGCGGCGTCGTTGCCGCACGGGACAGACCGTAGACCCGTTGCCGCGCTCGGACAGTCGGGAGAAAAGGGGACAAGTGCCCCCGGTGGGGCACTAGCTGCGGGGAGCCCGCACGAAGAACAACGTGATGGCGCCGAGGACGACCGCGGCGACGATGAGCGCCCAGGCGAGCACGATGACCGGCCCGTCCCAGGGGGTGAAGAGCAGGCCGACCCCGATCACCAGGGCCACGGCGGCGCCGATGAGGGCGAGGCGGTGCGGTCGTACCGGAGCGGTGCGTGTCACGGTGCCCACGGTACGCGCGCCGGCCTGGCAGTGCGGCGTCGAGCGGGCACGCCGGTCACACCGTCGTGCGCATCACCCACCGCCACTTGGCGATGCGGCGGTCGCGCACGAACCCGAACTGCGTGAACAGTTCTTCCGGTCCGGTGTGCAGGTAGGCCCCGCGCTGTGGCTTCCGCTCGAGGGTCTGCTCCGGGTAGGCCTCGACGGTCCCGCCACCCGCCCGCCGGATCTCCTCGAGCGCGGTCGTGACCGCGGCGCGTGCGACCCCCTGACCGCGGTGCCGGGACTCGACGAACACGCAGCCGATCCGCCAGTCCGGCGGCGCCTGGGCATCCCGGGCGTAGGCGCCGGGGTTCAGGATCGTCGGCAGCTCCACCGGCCGCCCGAACTGGCACCAGCCGACCGCCGTGCCGTCGGCGTAGACGAGCACCTGGTGGTTCGTGCCGTTCCGCACGTGTCGGTGCTTCGCCTCCTGGTGGGACACCGCCGGATCGGGCGTCCCGCGTGGACCGTCCGGGTGGAAACCGATGCACCAGCACCCGCCCCACACGCCGTTGCTGCGGGTCACGAGCGCGGCGAAGTCGGGCCACGTCTCCTCGGTGAGCATCGCCGTCGAGTACTCCATGGGCCGATGATCCTCCGGCCCCGGCGATCCCGCCACCACCGCGACCGTGGTGTCCGGAACGGCGCGCGACCGGTGGTCAGGCTGCGCTGCGCCGGGCGGTGACGAGGCCGGAGACGAGCGCCGTGACGCCGAGCCCGATGCCGACCGCGCCGGCGAGTGCACCGAAGAACATCAGGGCACCGGCACCGATGTTCGCGCCGCCCTCGCCGGAGTCGTTCGCGTTCGCGTACCCACCAAGGAACGAGGCAAGGAACGCCACGACGAGGAACGCCGTGCAGAGGATGTGCAGCACACGTGGCGCGAGCGGGGTCATGCCCGGATCGTAGCGCGGCGGTCCGGACGCGGTCGGCTGACGGCCCGGAACGGGACCACGAACGGCCTGGAGGCGCGGTGCCAGCTGGCACCGCGCCTCC
>NZ_MJGL01000033.1:3729-5123 GCF_001864855.1 Curtobacterium sp. MCBA15_005 | reverse complement strand
CCTGGGCGCGCGGGGAGTCGCGACCACCCAGCAGCCGACGCCGCCCGGAGGTCAGCCGGCCAGGAAGGCGGCGACCGCTCCGTGCAGGGCAGCCAGGTCGTCGACGTGCACGAGCTCCCGGATCGAGTGCATCGACAGCAGCCCGACGCCGATGTCGATCGTCGGGATCCCGAGCCGGGTCGCCGCGATCGGGCCGATGGTCGAGCCGCCGGGGATCGTGTTCACGTTCACGAACGGCTGCCACGGCACACCGGCGGTCTCGCACGCCGCTGCCCAGACGGCCTCGCCCTTCGCCTCGGTCATGTAGCGCTGGTTCGCGCTGATCTTCAGGAGCGGTCCGGCTCCGGGGCGCGGACGGTTCGTCGGGTCGTGCTTCTCCGGCTGGTTCGGGTGCACCAGGTGCCCGGCATCGCTCGACAGCAACCACGACGCACGGAACGCCCGGGCGGCCTCGGAGCGGGTGGCACCGAGGCCCTCCTGCACACGGCCGAGGACGTCCTCGAGGAACGGACCACCGGCACCGGACGGCGTCGACGACCCGATCTCCTCGTGGTCGAACGCCGCGAACACCGGGATGTGGTCACCGTCGGTCGGAGCGTCCACGATGCCCCGGAGTCCGGCGTGCACGCTCGTCAGGTTGTCCATCCGGCCGGACGCCAGGAACTCCCGCTCGATGCCGATCCGGGCCGGCGCCTGGGTGTCGGCGAGGAACAGGTCCCACGACACCGCACCCTCGCCGAGTCGGGCACGCAACCATGACACCACGTCCGTCCCGCCGGCGTCGCCGTCGACCCCGACGATCGGCAGGGTGTGGCGCTGGCGGTCGATCTCCTTGCCGTCGTTGACCCCACGGTCCAGGTGGATCGCCAGGTTGGGGATCCGGGCGACGGCGTCGGTGCTGACGAGCCGCACGCTGCCGTCGGCGTCGACGACCCGGCCGGCGATCCGCAGGTCGCGGTCGAACCAGGTCGACAGGAGCGCACCGCCGTAGACCTCGACGCCCAGCTGCTCCCAGCCCCCGGTGCGCACGCCGGGGTTCGGCTTCACGCGGAAGCCGGGGGAGTCGGTGTGGGCGCCGAGGATCCGGAACGGCGTCGTCGGGCCGGCACCGTCGGGCAGGCGCCACGCGATGACGGCGCCGTCGCGGACCACCACGTACGCACCGGCTTCGGTCGGCCAGGCGTCGAGCTCGGACAGCTCGGTGAACCCGGCAGCGACGAGACGGGCCCGGGTCGCCGCCGCCGCGTGGAACGCGGTGGGCGACTCGGTGACGAACTGGGCGAACTCGGAGGCGATGGCGTCGACGGTCACCCGCCCATCGTGGCACGGGGTGGAGGCGACCCGACGCAGAACGGGGCGCGTCCGTCGGACGCACCCCGTTCCTCCAGGCCGGT
>NZ_MJGL01000033.1:1760-3134 GCF_001864855.1 Curtobacterium sp. MCBA15_005 | reverse complement strand
CCCGTTCCTCCAGGCCGGTGGACCCGACCGGACGGACCTGCTCAGCCCTTGGCGTGACCGGCCGAGCCGAGGACCTTCGCGGCCTCGACGACGCGGGCCGCCATGGCGGTCTCGGCGACCTTGCCCCAGGCGCGGGGGTCGTACTGCTTCTTGTTGCCGACCTCGCCGTCGATCTTCAGGACGCCCTCGTAGTTGCGGAACATCGAGTCCGCGATCGAGCGGGTGAACGCGTACTGCGTGTCCGTGTCGATGTTCATCTTGATGACGCCGTTGCGGACGGACTCGTGGATCTCGTCGTCGGTCGAACCGGAGCCACCGTGGAACACGAGGTCGAGGGGGTTCTCGCCCGTGCCGTGCTTCGAGGCGACCGACGCCTGGATCTCGCCGAGGAGCTCGGGGCGGAGCTTGACGTTGCCCGGCTTGTAGACGCCGTGCACGTTGCCGAAGGTGAGCGCCGCGATCCAGCGGCCCTTGTCACCCAGCCCGAGTGCGTCGACGACCTTCTCGACGTCGTTCGGGGTGGTGTAGAGCGCGTCGTTCGTGCCCTCGTGCTGGACGCCGTCCTCTTCGCCGCCGACGACGCCGATCTCGACCTCGAGGATCGCGTTGATGTTCCGCGTCTTCTCGATCATGGTCTTCGCGATCTCGATGTTCTCGTCGAGCGGCACGGCCGAACCGTCCCACATGTGCGACTGGAAGATCGGGTTGCGACCCTGCCGGACCTCTTCCTCGCTCGCCGCGATGAGCGGCAGGACGAAGCCGTCGAGGGCGTCCTTCGGGCAGTGGTCGGTGTGCAGCGCGACCGTGATGTCGTAGTTCTTGGCGACCTCGTGGGCGAACTTCGCCATCGCGAGGGCACCAGCTGCGCGGTTCTTGATGGTGTGGCCGGCGAAGTAGTCGGCACCGCCCGTCGTGACCTGGAGGATGCCGTCGGAACCGGCCTCCTGCAGGCCTTGGAGGACCGCGTTGATGGTCTGCGAGGAGGAGACGTTGACCGCGGGGTACGCGAACTTGCCCGCCTTCGCGCGTTCGATCATCTCGGCGTACTGTTCCGGCGTTGCGATGGGCACGTGGATCTCCTTCGACTTCGGTGATGTCCCCGCCGATCGTAGTCAGAAGCTCTGGAGGCGCGGTCCGGGTTACGCGGTCGGCTCACGTCCGGCGTGCACATGCGTGCACGGGCCCGGTGTCCGGACCGCGGGTCGGCCGCCGGTCGGTAGGCTCGGGTCGTGACTCCCACTACGGAAACCGGCTCCCTGTTCCTCCAGCCCGACCGCAACCTCGCGCTCGAGCTCGTGCGTGCGACGGAGGCCGCCGCGATCCGTGCGCAGCCGTGGGTCGGGCGTGGTGAGAAGAACCTCGCCGACGGCGCCG
>NZ_MJGL01000033.1:887-1048 GCF_001864855.1 Curtobacterium sp. MCBA15_005 | reverse complement strand
GGTCGACGCGATGCGCAAGTTCCTCGGCACGGTGAACTTCGACGGCGTCGTCGTCATCGGTGAGGGCGAGAAGGACAACGCCCCGATGCTCTACAACGGTGAGCACGTCGGCAACGGTCACGGTCCGGCCTGCGACATCGCGGTCGACCCGATCGACGGCA
>NZ_MJGL01000033.1:0-130 GCF_001864855.1 Curtobacterium sp. MCBA15_005 | reverse complement strand
TCGACCCGATCGACGGCACCTCGCTCACCGCCGCCGGCCGCCAGAACGCCATCTCCGTGATGGCCGTCTCGGACCGCGGCTCGATGTACGACCCCTCCGCCGTCTTCTACATGGACAAGATCGCCGCCGG
>NZ_MJGL01000032.1:883-1225 GCF_001864855.1 Curtobacterium sp. MCBA15_005 | reverse complement strand
ATCTGCGGCGAGAACGGCGCGGGCAAGTCCACGCTCATGAAGGTGCTGTCGGGTGTCTACCCGGCCGGCTCCTTCGACGGCGAGATCCTGCTCGACGGCGAACCCGTTCGGTTCGCGAACATCAACGACTCCGAGGCTGCGGGCGTCGTGATCATCCACCAGGAGCTCGCGCTCAGCCCCTTCCTGTCGATCGCCGAGAACATCTTCCTCGGCAACGAGCAGTCCAAGGGCGGCTTCATCGACTGGAACAAGACGAACCTGACGGCCGCCGAGCTGCTCAAGCGCGTCGGGCTGAAGGACAACCCCGTCACCAAGGTCGTCGACCTCGGTGTCGGCAAGCAG
>NZ_MJGL01000032.1:0-158 GCF_001864855.1 Curtobacterium sp. MCBA15_005 | reverse complement strand
CTCGTCGAGATCGCGAAGGCGCTCTCGAAGGAGGTGAAGCTCCTCATCCTCGATGAGCCCACCGCCGCGCTGAACGACGACGACTCCGCGCACCTGCTCGAGCTCATCCGCTCGCTGCAGGCCGAGGGCATGACGGCGATCATCATCAGCCACAAGCT
>NZ_MJGL01000031.1:4013-4206 GCF_001864855.1 Curtobacterium sp. MCBA15_005 | reverse complement strand
GCGCCGGTCCAGGCGAGGTCGCCTCCGGTCGGACGGTCGTCCCCGCCGGCTCCTGCCCCGGCGGTGGCGCCGTCGGTCGGATCGGCGCCCGGTGCCGTCGGGTCGCCCGGGCCGGCGGGGGCACCCGTGCCGCCACCGGCGCCGGGCTGCGTGGTCGCACCCGGCGTCGGCGTGGCCGTCGGGGCGGTGGTCG
>NZ_MJGL01000031.1:2238-3264 GCF_001864855.1 Curtobacterium sp. MCBA15_005 | reverse complement strand
CCGCGGCGACCACGACGGTGGTGCTCGCCGGGGCGTCGAGGGTCGTCGACGTGCCGTCGGAGCCGACGAGGGTGATGCTCGTGACGTCGAGGTCGACGCTGCCGACCGCCGTCGGGGTCAGCGAGATCGAGCTGGCCAGGTCGCCGTCGAGTGCCGGTGAGGTGCCGAGGCGGGTGTGCACGATCGTCAGGGCGTCGCCGTCCTGCTCGACGCTGTCGAAGCCACCGTCCGGGCCGGTGACGCTGTCGTCCCGGTACTGCACCGAGTCGGCCTCGAGCGTGATCTCGTACGCGTAGACGTCGGCGGCGTCCGGGATCGTCAGGTCGACGTCGAACGCGGTGCCGACGGTCACGGTGGCCGCGGCGTCGATGGTGGCGGTGGTCGCGGTGGGTGCTGCCTGGGCCGGAGCGGCCGTCAGGACGGCGAGGCCGAACGCCCCGGCGGCGACGAGCGTCGAGGAGACGATCGTCGCGCGGGGGCGCAGCCGTGGTCGGTGCTGCATGGGCGCAGTTCCTTCGGGTGGGGTGGAGGGGTGCTGAGCGGGTACTCAGTGAACCGAAAGCTAACGGGGTGCTGTTTCCGGTTCTGGCCCAGCACGTTTCCGCCCCGTTACGGCTCGTTCCTGCCGCTACTGTCGTGCCATGTCGGTCGACGTCGAAGCCCTGCTCACCCCGCCCTCCCCCGTCGCTGCGCGCGCACTGGACGTCGTGCGGGCATGGTCCGAACCCGCCCTCGTGCACCACTGCCTGCGCTCGTGGGCATGGGCCGTCCTGCTCGCCCCGACGGTCGACCTCGAACCCGACCCCGAGCTGCTCTTCGTCGCGACGATGCTGCACGACCTCGGCGTGACCCCGTCGTTCGACGCCCACGGGGTGCCCTTCGAGGACGCCGGCGGCGCGGTCGGTTCGGTCTTCGCGCTCGGTGCCGGGTGGGACGCCGTGCGCGCCCGTCGGGTCGGGGAGATCGTCGAGCGGCACATGTGGCGGTCCGTCGACCCGGAGCTCGACGCCGAGGGGCACCTGCTCG
>NZ_MJGL01000031.1:944-1583 GCF_001864855.1 Curtobacterium sp. MCBA15_005 | reverse complement strand
CGCCGAGGGGCACCTGCTCGAGGTCGCGACCTCGCTCGACGTCTCCGGTGTGGGCTTCGACCGGTGGTCGTCGGACGACCTGCGGGACGTCACGGCCGCGCTGCCCCGTCTGGACTTCTCGGCGACGTTCGACGGGCTGATCCACGAGCAGGCTGACCGCAAGCCGTCGTCCGCGGCCGCCCGCCTCGACGGCTCGGGCAACGTGGCCGCCGGCGGGGACCGTTGGGCCGCGTTCCTGGCATCCTGACGCTCGGTCCGGTCGCTCGCTGGACTTCTCGGCAGGGTGGGCGTATAGTCTCTGGTTGGTGCACTGCAGCGAACCCATCTGACTCGCGCACACCAACCTCTCGACACCGACTCACCCGAGTCGCATTCCACTCGAGACACCGCTCGATCCGAACGGACGAGCTGCACGTTGAAACTCGACGTGCGCGCCCCGCACTCGATGCGTCGCGCTGGACTGAGACGTCCGCCGACACCGAGTCGCCCTGGCGCCGAATGACCAGGAAGTACAGCACCATGACCAGCAACGAACGAATCACCGTGTTCGGGACCGCACTCGCGGCCCCGACGATCACCCCCGACCGCATCGCCGAGTTCCCGGTGCGCGACGACCGCTCGCAGCGCGAGTACCTCGTG
>NZ_MJGL01000031.1:0-247 GCF_001864855.1 Curtobacterium sp. MCBA15_005 | reverse complement strand
GCAGCGCGAGTACCTCGTGCGCATCGCGGCCGACCACCTGAGGACCTTCGTCACCCGGGGCACCCGGCTCGACGCCGTCGGCGAGGCCGGCTGGACCGTCCCGGGCCGCTCCTGGGCGGGCGAGGCCAGCCGCACCCTGCTGCAGGCACAGTCCGTGCAGGCAGGCGAGATGGCCCTCGCGGCCTAGGTCCCACCAGCACCACCACGAAGCGCCGCCGAGTCCGCTCGGCGGCGCTTCGTCGTTCCC
>NZ_MJGL01000030.1:2107-2920 GCF_001864855.1 Curtobacterium sp. MCBA15_005 | reverse complement strand
CGAGCGCCCGGGCGGCGGCGCGGGGTCGGTACCCGAGCTCGGTGACGGCGTCGGTGACCTGCGTCCGGTACTGCTCGCGGACGGTCGGGTCGCCGTTGATCACGCGGGAGACGGTCTGGTGGGACACGCCGGCGCGTTCGGCGACGTCGAAGATCGTCGGGGCCTTCCGGCGCTTGCCGCCCCTGCCCTCGGGGGCGGTCGTGGTGCTCACGTGGCCAACCGTACCGCTCGGTCCGGCTGCCGCGGCAAGATCACGAAACGGCGGTGTTGAGTTGACACCCCGTCACGGAACCCACATGATGTGAGCGCTCACACGAGCGCATCCCACGGGGCACAGCAGCCCCGGCACCCGACCGCGTCGAGGACGACGCGAAGGAACAGAGGTACTTCGATGATGAAGCGCAGGATCATCGCGGGCGTCGCAGCCGTCGGCATCGCGATCTCGCTGGCCGCTTGCTCGGCCGGCGGCCGTGCGTCCACCGATGGTGGCGGCAGCGGCGACAACAAGGGCGCCCTCGTCGGCGTCGCCATGCCCACCAAGGTCTCCGAGCGGTGGATCAAGGACGGCAACGCGGTCAAGAGCGACCTCGAGAAGGCCGGCTACAAGGTCGACCTCGAGTACGGCGACAACAAGGTCCAGCAGCAGGCCCAGCAGGTCAGCAACATGATCACCAAGGGCGCGAAGGTCCTGATCATCGCGTCGATCGACGGTGGCGCGCTCTCCGACCAGCTCGACGCCGCCGCCAAGGCCGGCATCAAGGTGATCTCGTACGACCGCCTGCTCACGGGCAACAAGAACGTCGACTACTACGT
>NZ_MJGL01000030.1:986-1431 GCF_001864855.1 Curtobacterium sp. MCBA15_005 | reverse complement strand
TTCGACAACGAGAAGGTCGGCGTCGACCAGGCGAACAGCCTGCTCACCGGCCTGGGTGTGCTCGACGCGGACGGCAAGAAGACCGGCGAGAAGGGCCCCTTCAACATCGAGGTCTTCGCCGGCTCGCTCGACGACAACAACGCCGGGTTCTTCTTCAACGGCGCCATGAAGACGCTCAAGCCGTACCTCGAGGACGGCACCCTGAAGATCCAGTCCGGCCAGGACCAGCTGTCCCAGGCCGCGACGCAGCAGTGGGACCCGGCCACGGCCAAGGCCCGCATGCAGAACCTGATCGCCAAGTCCTACTCGGGCGGCACCACGCTCGACGGCGTGCTCTCGCCGTACGACGGCATCTCGATCGGCATCATCTCGGCGCTCCAGGGCGCCGGGTACGGCACGAGCGACCGTCCGCTCCCGACCGTCACGGGCCAGGACGCCGAGGCTG
>NZ_MJGL01000030.1:0-310 GCF_001864855.1 Curtobacterium sp. MCBA15_005 | reverse complement strand
GGGCCAGGACGCCGAGGCTGCCTCGGTCAAGTCGATCATCGCCGGCCAGCAGTACTCGACGATCTACAAGGACACGCGCAAGCTCGCCAAGCAGTCGGTCACCATGGCCGAGGACCTGCTCACCGGCAAGAAGCCCGAGGTCAACGACACGAAGAGCTACGACAACAAGGTCAAGGTCGTCCCGACCTTCCTGTTCCAGCCGACGGTCGTCACGAAGGACAACTACAAGGAAGTCCTCGTGGACTCGGGGTACTACACCGAAGCCGACCTGAAGTAGTCAGGCCCATCTCACGGACCGGAGGCGCGGTGC
>NZ_MJGL01000029.1:8507-8650 GCF_001864855.1 Curtobacterium sp. MCBA15_005 | reverse complement strand
CCAGGGGCGCATCGACTCGCGCAGGATGCGGTCACCGGCGTCCAAGGCGCTGCGGGCGATCCGGCGTCCCTGCTCGTCGACGCCGGTGTGCTCGTCGACCAGGCCGCGGAGCTCCTCGGTGCTCATCGACTCGCTGCGGGCGT
>NZ_MJGL01000029.1:6230-7810 GCF_001864855.1 Curtobacterium sp. MCBA15_005 | reverse complement strand
CATCGACTCGCTGCGGGCGTCCGGGTCGCCACCGAGCAGTCGCACGACGGTGTCGGTGGACTTCGAGAGCAGCCAGATCACCGGCCGCATCAGCACCGCGAAGCGCTCCAGGGTCGGGGCGACGGCCATCGAGAAGCCCTCGGCACGCTGCAGGGCGAGGCGCTTCGGCACGAGCTCGCCGAACACGAGCGACAGGTACGCGATGACGAGGGTCATCATCACCAGCGCGACGGCTTCGGCGGTGCCCTGCTCGAGGCCGAGTCCCCGGAACAGCGGCGCGACGTCGGGTGCGATCGAGGACGCACCGTACGCGGCGGAGAAGAACCCGGCGACGGTCACGCCGATCTGCACGGCGGACAGGAACCGGTTCGGGTCACGGCCGAGCTCGGCGACCCGCATCCCGCGGGGGCCGCGGCGTTCGAGCTGCTGCAGCTGGGATTCGCGGAGGGAGACGAGCGCGATCTCGGCTGCCGCGAAGACCCCGCCGACGAGTACGAAGAGGATGACGAGCCCGAAGGCGATCCAGGTGTCGGCGCCCATCAGCGGGCAGCCGCCTCGGGTCGACGACGGGCGGGCGGTCTGTGGGGATCGTCCATGCCTGTGAGTCTGCACAGGCCGACTGGGACATCACCGTGCTGCCGCTCGACAGCGGCTGTGGATCCCGCGCCGTGACGGAAGCGGTCGCTACAGCGTGAGCGAGCGACCGATGCGGGCTTCGAGCCACGCCTCCGGGTCGATCGGGGTGACGCCGTCCATCAGGACCTCGAGGTGCAGGTGCGCACCGGTCGAGACGCCTGAGGATCCGACGAGCCCGATGAACTGCCCGGCAGCGACGGTGTCGCCGACCTTGAGCGGCGAGGAGCCGGGGATCATGTGGCCGTAGAGCGTGGAGACCTGTCGGCCGTCGATCACGTGGTCGATGATGACCGCGTTGCCGTACGAGAAGTAGGTGCCCGAGACCCGGACCTTGCCCGCGGCGACGGCGCCGATCGGCGTGCCCATGCCCGGGGTGAAGTCGAGGCCCTGGTGCAGCGACGAGCACGCGCCGCACGGTGCCGAGCGGTACCCGAAGCCGGAGCTCATCTGCACGGGGCCGGGGAACGGCGAGCGGACCGCGCCGCCGAACGACACGGCGCCTCCGGCGATCGCCGCGGTGTCGGCGGAACCAGCCGTCGTCGTGGTGACGGTCGAGCCACCCCCGACGGTGAACCCGTCACGGTCGAACCCGGCGGACGTGACCGCCTGGGTCACGGCGTAGTCCTGGGTGCGCACGATGGGCGCGATGGTCGAGGTGGCCATCGAGGTGCCGGCGCTCGCGTGTGCGGGCATCGCCGAGGCGGCGAACATCGCGATGGCTGCGGCGGCGCTGGTGAGGGTGATGCGTCCGGCACGGGCCGACCGGGAGGCCCGGGGTGCGCTGGCGACGCGGGTCACCCTGGGTGCGGGGCGGCGGACGACGCGCTGGATGCGGTCATCGACGTGCTCGGTGGTGGCGCGTGCGGCGGCGGCGCGGCGGCCGGCCGGCTCGGTGGCCGAGGACTTGGTCGCGAGCACGACGGACTTCGCCGGCTTGGCGACCT
>NZ_MJGL01000029.1:5031-5543 GCF_001864855.1 Curtobacterium sp. MCBA15_005 | reverse complement strand
GCCGGCTTGGCGACCTTCGCTGCCCTGGCCGGCTTCTCGGGCTTGGCGGCCTTCGCGGCCGGGGCCGTCTTGCTGCGACGCTGTGGTCCGCGGGCGGCTGCGCGCTCGGCCTCGAGGGCGGCGCGTCGGGACAGGTGCACCACCGGGGTCTCCGGGTGCTGGTCTGGTTCGGGTGCAGTCGTCATGGCCGCCCACCATTCTGCACGACTCTGTCGCTTTGTACAGGCCCTTCCGTGATCTTTTCGTTACCGAGCGCGCTGGGAGGCGCCTGACCACCACGGGCGGAAGCGTCCCCCGGGCCCTCCGCATCGGTACGGTCGGGGAAAAGCGACGGAAGGACCCGCACCATGGCCCGATCGCCGCGTGAGCGGTACGGAACGGTCGACCTGGCGTCGGCCGACGTCGTGCTGGCCGGTACCCAGGAACTCCTGCCCGTGCTCCGGGCCGCGGCCGTGCGCGCCGGGATCGACGCCGCGCGGATGCGGGTCATCGGGGTCGACGACCTGCCGGAC
>NZ_MJGL01000029.1:3366-4391 GCF_001864855.1 Curtobacterium sp. MCBA15_005 | reverse complement strand
GGGTCGACGACCTGCCGGACCCCGACGAGACCTGGGACGCGGCGCTGGCCGTCATCGCCATCCGCCGCCCCGGTGACGACCCCGCGTTCCACCGGGCGCAGGCGGCTGCCGAGCTCATCGCGCCGATGCTCGCGCCGCACGCCGTCCGCATCGTCGTCACGGTGTCCGGGGTGACCCGGCTCGCGCCGAAGCTCGAGCGCACCCTGACGTCCGAGGTCCTGCACCAGATCGATGCCGCGTCGGCGTCGTCCGGGTTCCGTCGGCCCTTCCGGCCCCTGCGCATGCGGCTCGGGCTCGCCGGGCTCCGTGCCGCCGGCGTCCGGGTGTTCCGCGTCTCGATCGGCGACTGAGGCTCAGGCTCCGTCGGGTCCGGGGTCCTGCGCGGCGCTCGCCTGCACCGACGGGTGTGGAGGAGCCGCGTGCGCGACCACGGAGACGCTGCCGACGGCGAGCACGAGCGCCAGCGCTCCGGCGGTGCAGGCCGTCCCGATCTGCCGCAACCGCGATCGGCTGCCATGTTGACGCGGTGCGAACCGCTTCGTGCTCCGTCGGGGTTCGGGGCCGACGAGCCAGGGACCGGAGCCGTCGGGGTCGTACGAGAACGGGCCGGAGCCGTCCGGCGCGTACCGGTAGGGGCCGCTGCCGTCCGAGGCGTAGGCGGACCGCAGGTCCTCCGCCCTCCAGCCGAAGTCGTCCGGGGTCTGCCGTGTGGTGGTCATGCGCGCTCTCCCTCGCTCTGGTGCTGCGGAAGACCAGTCCACGCACCGTTCCTATGTGTCGACAGTGCGCCTCCAGGGTGTCGGCCGAGCCTCTGCCGCGCGGAAGCGGGGGCCATGTATCTTGATGTCGAGACATCCTGCGCCACGAGTACCGTGGACGTACCGACGGTCGAACAAGGGAGTACCCGCCAGCATGGCCAAGATCATCTACACCCTCACGGACGAGGCGCCGTTCCTCGCCACCCACTCCTTCCTCCCGGTCATCCAGGCCTTCGCCGGCACCGCGGGTGTCGACGTCGAGACCCG
>NZ_MJGL01000029.1:2132-2642 GCF_001864855.1 Curtobacterium sp. MCBA15_005 | reverse complement strand
GAGCGGCTCACCGACGAGCAGCGCCTGGACGACGCCCTCGCCGAACTCGGCGACCTGGCGAAGACCCCCGAGGCGAACATCATCAAGCTGCCGAACATCTCGGCGTCGATCCCCCAGCTCAAGGTCGCGATCAAGGAACTGCAGGCGCAGGGCTACGACCTGCCCGACTACCCGGACGAGGCCACGACCGACGAGCAGCGCGACGTCCGCGCCCGCTACGGCCGTGTCCAGGGCAGCGCCGTCAACCCGGTGCTGCGCGAGGGCAACTCCGACCGCCGCGCACCCCTGTCGGTCAAGAACTACGCCCGCAAGCACCCGCACCGCATGGGCGCCTGGTCGCGTGACTCGAAGACGAACGTCAGCACCATGGGCGTCGACGACTTCCGCTCGAACGAGAAGTCCTGGATCGCCCCCGCCGACGACGTCCTGACGATCACCTTCGTGGCCGAGGACGGCAGCGAGCAGGTCCTCAAGCAGTCGATCCCCGTCCTGCAGGGCGAGGTCGTCGAC
>NZ_MJGL01000029.1:0-1400 GCF_001864855.1 Curtobacterium sp. MCBA15_005 | reverse complement strand
GCCGCGGCCGAGGACGTCCTGTTCTCCGTGCACCTCAAGGCCACGATGATGAAGATCTCCGACCCGATCATCTTCGGGCACGTCATCAAGGCGTTCTTCCCGTCGGTGTTCGAGCGCTACGGCGCCGACCTCGCCGCCGCGGGCCTGACCCCGAACGACGGCCTCGGCTCGATCCTCGCCGGCCTCGCTGCGCTGCCGAACGGCGCCGAGATCGAGCGTGCCTTCAAGCAGGGCATCGCCGACGGCCCCGAGCTCGCCATGGTCGACTCGGACAAGGGCATCACGAACCTGCACGTGCCGAGCGACGTCATCGTCGACGCGTCGATGCCCGCGATGATCCGCACCTCGGGGCACATGTGGGGCCCGGACGGCGACGAGCACGACACCCTCGCCGTCATCCCCGACTCGAGCTACGCCGGCATCTACCAGGCCGTGCTCGACGACTGCCGCGCCCACGGCGCCTTCGACCCGTCGACGATGGGCTCCGTGCCCAACGTCGGCCTGATGGCGCAGAAGGCCGAGGAGTACGGCTCGCACGACAAGACCTTCGAGCTCCCCGGCGCCGGTGTGGTCCGCGTCACGACCGCATCGGGCGACGTCGTCATCGAGCACGACGTCGAGCCCGGTGACATCTGGCGCGCCTGCCAGACCAAGGACGTCGCCATCCGCGACTGGGTGAAGCTGGCCGTCACCCGCGCCCGTGCCTCCGCGACGCCCGCCGTGTTCTGGCTCGACGAGACCCGCGCGCACGACGCGAACCTCATCGGGCTCGTCCGCCAGTACCTCGGCGAGCACGACACCGACGGCCTGCAGATCGAGATCCTCGCGCCCGAGGACGCCATGCGCTTCTCGCTCGAGCGCATCCGCCGCGGCGAGGACACCATCTCGGTCACCGGCAACGTCCTGCGCGACTACCTGACGGACCTGTTCCCGATCATGGAGCTCGGCACCTCGGCGAAGATGCTCTCCGTCGTCCCGCTGCTGGGCGGTGGCGGCCTGTTCGAGACCGGTGCCGGTGGTTCCGCGCCGAAGCACGTGCAGCAGCTCGTGCAGCAGAACTACCTGCGCTGGGACAGCCTGGGCGAGTTCCTCGCACTGGCGGTCAGCCTCGAGCACCTCGCCGGTGTGACGGGCAACGAGCGGGCGAAGATCCTGGGCGAGACCCTCGACCGTGCCACCGGGACGTTCCTCGAGCAGGACAAGTCCCCCGGTCGGAAGCTCGGCTCGATCGACAACCGCGGCAGCCACTTCTACCTGGCGAAGTACTGGGCCGAAGAGCTCGCGGCGCAGACCCAGGACACCGAGCTCGCGGCGTCGTTCGCGGACCTCGCGGCGAAGCTCGGTGAGCAGGAGCACACGATCGTCGACGAGCTCGTCTCGGTGCAGGGCCACCCGGCGGA
>NZ_MJGL01000028.1:0-20242 GCF_001864855.1 Curtobacterium sp. MCBA15_005 | reverse complement strand
CTCCCGTCCGTTCCGGTGCGTGCGGTGGAGCAGTGCACGCGGTGCGTGCCGTGCACGTGGTGCGTGCCGTGCACGTGGTGCGTGCCGTGCACGCGGAGCGCGGTCACCCGCGCCGCGGTCACCCGCGCCGCGACCGCCCGACGACGTACCGCCACGGTCCGCCCAGCGCCGCCACGAGCTCGACGCGCTTGAGGCCGGCCGTCGCCTCGCGGAACGCGTCGTCGACGGGCCACCCGCCGACGGCGTCCACCGCGGCGGACACCTGGTCCGCATCCGCGCCGGCGCCCTGTCCGAGCGCCCCGAGCTGCCGCAGCGCCCCGACCGCCCGACGGAGCACGGCCAGTGCGGTGCGGGGTCGCAGCATGAGCTTCGCGACCCACGCACCGAGGCCGGTGCCGTAGCCGAGCGCCTGCGAGCGCAGCGCCGCACGGTCCGGCCGGTGCTTGTGCCAGACGACCGCCGAGGGCTCCACCGCGAGCGCACCGCCGGAGAACAGCACCCGGGTGAACAGGTCGGGGTCCTCGCCGGCGCGGGCCAGGGTGCCCGGGCCGAGTGCGACGTCGAACCCGCCCAGGGCGAGCGCGGCCGAACGGCGGAGCGACATGTTGGCACCGGTGCCGAACGCGCCGACCGAGAACGGGAACAGCGGCAGGTCCGCCGGCGGCGCCCACGTGCGGAACACCCGGCGGTCGGTGTTGCGCGCCCAGGTCACGCGCTCGTCGAAGTACCGCTGCGTCGGGGTCCGGAGTTCGCCGCTGGGCACGAGGCCGGTCACGCAGACGACGTCCGCGTCGCGGGCGTACGCGTCGGCGAGCGCTGCGAGCCAGTGCCGGTCGACGACCACGTCGTCGTCGACGAAGGCGACCACGGCCCCGGACGCGAGGGCGAGTCCGGCGTTCCGTGCGCGCGAGACGCCGGGTCGGGCCTCCAGGACGTACCGCAGGCGCGGATCCGCGAGCGACGTGACCACGTCGCGGGTCGCGGTGGTGGTGGGTGCGTTGTCGACGACCAGCACCTCGAAGTCGTCGTGCTCGGACGCGAGCACCGAGCGCACGCAGCGGCGCAGGTCCTCGGCCCGGTCGCGGGTCCCGATGACGACGGAGACGCGTCCGACCGGCGTCCCCGCGGGGGCGGCCGGGAGGCCCGTGGTGCGCAGGGCGCGCAGGGCCGGTCCCAGCTCGGCCGGGTCCACGCCGCCGTCCGCGTCGACGTTGACGTCGACGAACCCGGCGATCTCGCGTCCGTCACGGACGAGCAGGCGGGCGCGACGGAAGCCGGTGGCGCCGGCGAGTTCGACGGCGGACGCGGCGAGCGCCTCCTGTCGGTCGACGGCGCCGACCCAGGCCGCGCCGGCCCAGGCGGGCACGTCCGGGGACGGCATCGCGGGCGTGAGCGTGAGCACGCGGGTGGTGGTGGCCTGCTGGTCGGTCATGGTCCGATGCTCCGGTGGGGCTGCTGCGGGGTCAACGGCGGCCGCCCGCGGTTGCGGCGACGGTCGTCCGACTTGCGGTTTGCCGCCAGCACACGCCCCCGGACGGTAGGATCGTGAGGACGACTCGGCGGCAGCACGCCGGGCACGAGGAGGACGCATGTCGATGGGCCCCACCGACGAGCTCGGCGCCGTGCTCCCCTCGGAACAGAGCGTCTTCGTGGTCGACTCCGTGACCTGCGTCTGCGGCCACGTGCAGGACGCCCACGAGCACTACCGTCCGGGCACGGACTGCGCCCTCTGCGACTGCCAGAAGTTCCGCAAGAAGCGCTGATCAGGCCTTCCGGGCACTGATCGATCGGGGGCGGTGCGGGAAACCGCCGCTTCCCCGCAGACGGGCACGGGTCGCCTTGTCGGCCCCGGAACGGCGCGGTTAGCGTCGCGTCCATGGCCATCTCCCCCGCGGTCCCCGCGTGCATCGTCCTCGCCCACGAGGACCCGGCACACGTGCGCCGACTCGTCGAGGCGCTCGAACCGTTCCCGGTGTTCCTGCACTGCGACGCGCGCACCCCCGAGACGGTGTTCCGCGCCATGACCGACGGGCTGCCGGATCGTGTCCGACTGCTCCCCCGGATCCGGACCGGCTGGGCGCGCTGGGAGAACGTCGCCGCCGAGGTGTCCGGCTACCGGGCTGCCCTGGCCGAGACCGACGCCTCGCACGTGGCCGTGCTGACCGGCAGCGACTACCCGCTCGCGAACCCCGCCGAGATCACGGCCCTGCTCGAGGCGCACCGCGAGGAGTCGTTCATCTCGGTCAACCCGCTGCCGTTCGCACCGTGGGGCCGTGACGGCGGCATCTCCCGCATCCGCTTCCGGCACTGGGCGTGGCGGAAGCACATGCTCCGGCTGCCGGTCCCCCGCCGCGTGCCGGCGAACGTCTCCTTCGCCGGGGGCTCACAGCTCAAGGTCCTCGCCCGCCGGCACGCCGCCGCCGTCGTGGACACCGTCGACCAGCGCCCCGACCTGGTCCGGTTCTGGCAGCGCACCTGGGTCGCCGACGAGACCTTCGTGCCGTCGGTGCTCAACTCGCCGTCGCTGACGCCGGGGTTCGCCGACGAGCACGTCTCCCAGCCGCTCTGGTGGATCGGGTGGGACGGCACCGCGCGGAAGAGCCCGCCGTGGTTGACCGTCGCCGACGCGGGGCAGCTGCTCGAGCGTCGGACGGACGCGGACGTCGAGGTGCAGCACCTGTTCGCGCGGAAGTTCTCGACCGACCGGAGCGGTGACCTGCTCGACGTCGTGGACGCAGCCTTCGGGCTGCGCCAGGGCGCGGGCGCGGCGACGGCGTCGGCACGGCAGGACGCGGCAGCGGTGGTCGCACCGTGAGCTTCCCCCCGCAGACCCGCCGCGAGGCCCGCGCAGCGCGCGAGGCCGAGGCGCCCGCGCCCATCGCCCGGGAACCCATCGCCCCGGAAGCCACCGCACCCGTGCCCGAGTCGCTCGACACCGGATCGGTCGCCGTGCGGAAGGGCGCCTCCGTCCTGTTCGGCCGCGGCCTGCTGTACGTCGTCGTCTGGTCGATGCAGCTCGTCGTCTCGTCGCTCATCTCCCCGGTGCTCGCACACCTCATGCCGCCGGCCGAGTTCGGCGTCCTCGCCTCGGCCATCGCCCTGTACCAGGCGCTCGTCGTGCTGGCCGTCCTCGGCATCGACCAGGCGTCGGTGCTGCAGCGGGCCGAGGACGGCGACGACCGCCGGGCGCGCGGCCTGCTCGCCGTCGGCATGGTCACCGCGATCGTCGTCACCGTCGCGGCGCTCACCACGATCCCGGTCTGGGCCGACGCCGCCGGCTTCGTCGGCAACCACCCGCTGCTCCTCGTCGCGGTGCTCTGGACCGGCCCTGCCGCCATCGTGCAGATCTCCCTCGCGCTGCTCGTCGCCCAGGACCGCATCCGGGTCTTCGCGGTCACGAGCCTGCTGTCCTCGATCGGCGGCTCGGTCATCGGCCTCGGGCTCCTCACCTGGGTGCAGGCCGACGCGACCACCTACGCGTGGGGCGGCGTCGTCGCCCAGGGCGTGGCGATGGTCATCGGCATCGCGGCGACCCGTCCGCGTCTCGCCGGCCTGTTCGACCGCAAGACCACGGCCCGGGCGTTCCGCCTCGGCGTGCCGATCGCCCTCGGCAACCTGTCGTACTTCGTGCTGAACGCCGGCGACCGGATCGTCGTCCAGCGGCTGCTCGGCCCGGACGAGGTGGCCCGCTACCAGATCGCCTACGTCGTCGGCTCGGCCGTCATCCTGCTCCTGACCTTCACCAACCAGGCGTGGGCGCCGCACTTCGCCGCCCTCCGCGACCCGGTCGCCCGCCGGCAGCTCGCGATGCACTCCCGCGACGAGCTGTACCGGATGCTCGGACCGGTCCTGCTCGCCGTGACCCTGGTGTCACCGGTCGCGCTGCCGATCCTCGCCCCGGCGTCGTACCGCGTGCAGGAGCTCTCGGTCGTCGTCTTCGTCGTCGCGATCACCGCGTTCCCCGTCGTCGCCAGCGGTGCGACCGGACGCCTGCTCCTGGTCGAACGCCGCGGTGTCGCCGTCGGGGTGATCGCCGCGATCGCCGGCGCCGTGAACATCGGCGCGAACCTCGTGCTCGTGCCCGTGCTCGGCATCGCCGGCGCGGGCCTGGCCACCGTCGTCGCCTACGCGATCCTGGCCGCCATGCAGCTGCTGGCCCTGCCCGACCGCCGTGAGTGGCGCGGACCGGGTGCCCGGATCGTCCTGACGACCCTCGCCGCGCTCGTCGTGGCCGCCGCGTCCCTGCTCCTGCCGCAGGACGTCCTCTGGAACTGGGTCCGCATCGCCGGGGTGGTCGCCTGCCTCCCCTGGTTCCTCCGCCGACTGAAGACCGCAAGGGGTGGTGTCTCGTGAGACCGCGACAGACTGCACACGACGGCACCCGCCGACTCCGCGTCGGCGTCCTGGTGACCGGACTCGCCATCACCGGCGGACTCGAACGCTGTGTGCTCGAGGACACCCGCGAGCTCGTCGCCGCCGGCCACGAGGTCGAGGTCTGGCACCGGAACGCCCAGTCCCCGCGCGCCGCCGAGGGCCCCCCGCCCTACGAGGCGATGGGCGTGAGGCTGGTGGAGGCCACCGACTACCGGTTCGGGATCACGACCGCGCTCCGCGACGCCTGGCGGTTCGCCCGCGAGGGGCTGCGGATCCGACGATCGCACCTCGACGTCCTCTGGTTGAACCGGCCCGAGTACCTGCCGTTCGGCCGGGTCGCGTCGCTCGTCTCCGGAGTACCGCTCGCGGTGCACCTGCACCACGCGCCGAACTACCGGCGGCTCGGCCCGATCGCCGGCGGCCGCACCCGCTACTTCGCCGTCTCGCACGCGATGGCGCGCGCCTGGGCGGAGTCCGGCGTGCCGACGGACCGCATCACGATCGTGCCGAACGGTGTCGACACCGACGCGTTCCCGGCCGCCACCCCGGCATCGGTGCACGACGCCCGCGCGGCACTCGGCATCCCCGAGGACACCCCGACGGTGCTGTACTACGGTCGGCTCACCCGGTCGAAGGGCGTGCTCGCCCTCCTGGAGGCATGGGGCCGCGTCCGCACGGCCGCTGCGGCACGCGTGCCGGTCACCACTCCCCCCGTGGCCGGTCACGCGGCGCCCGCGCCGCTCCTCGTGCTGGCCGGTGCGCTCTACCCGGAAGAGGCCGACGCCGTGCACGCCGCGATCGACGCGCTCCCCTCCGGTTCCGTGCTCGTGCTCCCCGAGCGGGACGACGTCGTCCCGCTCCTGCACGCCGCCGACGTCGTGGTGGCGCCGTCCATCGAGCCCGAGGGCTTCGGGCGGGTCGTGGTCGAGGCGATGTCCGCCGGCCGTCCCGTCGTCGCCGCCGCATCGGGCGGCACCGGGGAGATCCTGTCGGGCGACTGGGCGCGGTACACCGTCGACCCGGCCGACCCCGACGCACTGGCGGAGAAGCTGCTCGACACCCTCGACGAAGCCGAGCTCGACCCGTCCCTCGCCGCACGGTGCCGCGCGTGGGTCCGTGACCGCTACGGGCGCGAGCCGCACGTGCGAGCGCTGCTGCTGGCGCTGCTGGCACACGCTCGGCGCTGACCGCGCCGGACCCGGCGCCGTCAGCCGGCGGCGGGTCCCGTGGACGGCAGCGTGGCCCGGGGGCTCTCGCCGTCGGCGGGTACGTCGATCGTCATCCAGTCGACCAGCAACGACCCGGCGGCGTCCCGGGGCGGTAGGCCCTCGAGGGACCCCGTCTGCACGACCAGGTGCATGCGTTCCACGGGGATGTCCTGCGTGGTGCTCCCGACGACCTCGTCGTCGACCAGGAACGACATCCGCGAGGGCGTCCACTCGATCGTGTACGTGTGCCAGTCGGCCAGCGACGCGTCGGTCTCGTGGTGGACGCACTTCTCGGCCGGGTCGACCAGGCAGTGCACGTTCAGCCAGGCGGGCGCACCGAGCGCGCCCTCGGGGAAGTCGATCTCGCCGTGCGCCCAGACGTTCTCGTCGCTCCAGAGCAGCACCGCCACCCCGTACCCGTCGACCTCGTCGCTCTTCATCCGGATGCTGTAGCGCCCGGAGGTCTGACCACCCCATCGTCCGTCGACGAGCGGGACGACCCCGCCGGCGAGCGGGGTGCCCGCCTTCGTCGTGCGCAGGTGCATGTCGAGCATCCCGTCGTGGGCGCTCAGCGTGGACGCCTGGTACCGACCGGTCCCCGCGGTGTCCGCGAAGCCGTGGTAGACGGTGAACCGGTCGTCGTAGGCCGCCTCGAACCCGCCCGACGGGGTGGTGTCGTCGAAGTCCTCCGAGAACACCCGCTTCCAGCCGTCACCGTCACCGGTCGGCATCGCGACCCCGCTGGGTCCGGGGCCGACGGACGTCGTGCCGGTGGTCGCCGCGGCGACGGCACCGACCGCGACCACCAGGGCCGCGGCCACGATCGCGACCCGTCGTCCTCGTGTCCGGAGCGGGGTGCGGTGGCGGGAGGCGCCGAGGCCGTGCGCCGGTGCGGCACCGTGCGCGGCGGCCGACTGCTCGGAGACGGGGCGGGGGCCGTCCTCGTCCGGGGTCATCCAGCTGCCCATGCGCGGACCTCCGAGAGACCGACGTTGATCGTGCTGTTCGACACCCCGGTGGTGGTGAACCGCACCCAGGTGACGTTCCGGGCGGTGAAGTCGACCGTCCGGGCGCTGCCGTCGTTCGGGAGTGCGCCCACGGCGACCTGGCTGCCGTCCGAGAACGTCAGCGTGCCGCTCGTGATCTGGTCGTCGCTGTTCGGGCGGTCGTGCAGGACGATGCGCTGGAGCGCGACGGGGGCGGCCCAGTCGAGCTGGATCCAGATGCCGGTCCGTCCCCAGGGCACGGCCCACTCGGCGGTGTGGTCGACCGGGTGGCCGGACACCACGCCGTCGACGGCCTTCGCGACGGTCTGGCCGTCGGCCGGGTTGTCGGCGATCGCCGTCGGGGTGGCCGAGCCGGTGACGTCCCGCAGGCCCGGAGCGGGCGTGGGCGTCGGCGTCGGGGTCGGGGTCGGCGTCGGCGTCGGGGTCGGCGTGGGGGTCGGCGTCGGCGTCGGCGTCGGCGTCGGGCCGCCGCTGCTGCTCGCCGGGGCCAGCGCGCGGATCTCGGCAAGACCCACGTTCTGCGTCCCGCCACTGACCGACGTCACCGTGAACCGCACCCACGTGACACTGCGCGCCGCGAACGTGATCCGCTGCACCGCACCACCGTTGCTCAACGCCGGCACCTGCACACTCGAGCCGTCCGAGAACGTCAACGTCCCGCCCAGCACCTGGTCCACCGAGTTCGGCCGATCAGCGAGGTCGACCGCGTCCAACGCCGTCGCCTTCGCCCACCCGAGCTGGATCCACGTCCCCGCACGACCAGACGGCGCGACCCACTCCGCCGTCGGCGCATCCGGGTACCCGCTCACCACACCGTCGACCGCCTTCACGGCCGTCTGACCGTCAGCCGGGTTCTCCGCACTCGCCGTCACCGACGCCGAACCCGTCACGTCCGTGTGGGTGGGGGTCGGGTCCGTGGGGTCGGTGGGGTTCGTCGGCACCGGCGAGCCGGCGGTGTACTGCCGGCTGAGCCACGAGGTCTCCGGTCGCGCCGAGCAGGCCTGGTACGACGCGCAGGTCTCACTGTCATGGGCGGCGTAGGTGAAGAACGCGTCGGCCTTCGCCTGGGTCTGGGCCGTCGTCAGGTTCGCCGGACGGTCGGCGATCGGGTACCCCATGTACCCGGTGAAGCCGTGCGCGCCGGTGTACTGCCGCTGCACCTGGTCGGTCAGGTACGCGACCGTGTGGTGGTCGCTGTGGTCCCCGTCGCCGTACTCGCCCTCGTGGTCGAGGGTGTGGATGTCCGTCGGTGCGAAGTCCTGCACGATCCCCTGCAGCGTCGCCCGCAGCTGCGCGAGCGTGTACGTGGCGCTGTGCGGGGCGTCGGCGACGGTGTGCAGCGTGTCCATGTCGCCCGTGTAGAGGCGCTGGAGGCTCTCGTACCCGTTCGCCCAGAAGCCGTTGCCCTCGACGTTGCCGTCCGGCAGGTCCATGAAGACCAGGCTGATCCGCGGGTCGGCAGTGAGGGTCTCGGTGAGCAGGGTCCGTCCGGCGACCGTCGTGGAGCCGGTCGTCGACGCCGGGTCGACGCCGGCCATGCTCGCGTAGGCGGCCATCAGCCCGACCTGGCGTTCCTGCCAGTACCAGTCGGGCTTGCCGGCGTCACCGGCGGTGACGATCACGGAGCGCACGCAGCGCCCCGCGTCGATGTCCTTCCGCAGGTCCGTGCCCTGGAAGAGCAGGTCGTCGTCGGGGTGGGCGACGACGTTGAGCACCCGCCCGGCGCTGCAGTCCGCGGCCGCGGCCACGGCGGGCTGGACCGCGAGGTTCGGCGCGACCAGCACGGCGAGCACCGTGGCGACCACGCCCGCGACGGACGCGACGGTGGCCCGTCGCGTCCGTCGCGGTCTGTCGGAGGTCGGTTCAGTCGGTTGCATGGCGCAGGCCCTCCGTCGTCAGTTCGTACATCGCGGTCGTCCCCGACGACCAGACCCGCTTCCAGTAGGGCGAGGACGCCATGGCGGCGGCGAGCTCCTGGTAGTCGGCGTCGCTCTGGTAGCCGTACCGCTCGTCGTAGGCGCCGAAGGGCTCCGCGACCAGGGCGTAGTAGCCGGTGGCCGACCAGTTCACGACCAGTTCCCGCGTCACGTTCGACAGGTCGGCCTCGGCGTCGTAGCCGCCGGTCGGGTCCGGGTACGGGCCGAGTGCTTCGCGGGACAGGTAGCCCACGTCGAAGTACCGTGCGCCGGTGTTGCTCGGCACGGCGTTGGCCGAACCGGTGAGCAGCATCACGGAGCCCGCGGGCGCCGTGCGGTCGTAGTACTGCGTCGCTGCGGACTGGCTCCGGGTCATGACGCGGTTCCAGTCGAGCGAGGTCTGCCCGAACGCACCGATCGCGACGAGTGCCGCCACCGCTGCTCCGGCGACCGCGAACCGCACGGCGGACGGGCGCATCCCCCGCTGCAGGACCGCCCCGACCGGGGCGAACCGACCGGCGGGCATCGGGAGCGCCGCCGCCAGGATCGCGATCCACGGCGTCGCGAAGAGCACGACGCGGAAGACGCCCTCCTGGCCGTAGTTCGTGGCGACGAGCAGCGAGATCGGGCTCGCGGCGGTGGCGAGCAGCGCCCAGTGCGTCCGGTCGCGCCGCATCAGCACGGTCACCAGGGCGATGAGCCCGAGCACCACGAGCGCGGCTGCCGGGATGTCGAACGCCAGGCGCGTGACGAGCGGCTTCGGCAGGACGGTCATGTCGTGCGCGGGCGGCTGCACGTTGTCGAGCACGCGTCCGACCGCCGCGAGCGACAGGAACCGTCCGAGGATGTCACCGTTCAGCGCGGCGAAGACCACCGCCGGCACGAGCACGACGACGGGCAGCCACCAGGGGCGGAGCATCCGGAAGACGATGAGCGTGACGAGTGCGGCGACCGTCAGGTACGGCGAGATCTGGTGCGTCACGGCGAGCACGATGCCGATGAGGGTGATCGCGATGATCCGCGAGAGCCCCACCCGCCGTGCCCGCGGCTTGGCGGCGACCGAGCCGTCGGCGGTGGTGACGGCGGCGTCGCGCAGCGGTCCGGTGGCGAGCACGAGGATCACGATCGACATCAGGATGCCGGTCGACTGCGGCGAGAAGTACGTGGTGTTGAGCGAACCGGTCATCGCGGTCAGCAGCGCTGCGATCCACGGCCGACGGGCACCGGGCAGCCAGTGCGCCGCCAGGACCCCGACCGCGATGGTCGTGCTGAACGCGAGCAGCACCGGCACCCAGGCGGCGATGAGGATCGTGTTGACGATGCCCCCGACGTCGGCGACCCAGGCGGCGCCCGCGAACAGGCCGGACCAGGTCTGGAAGATGTCGGCCGACGGGTTGGTCCCACCGAACTGGCGGATGTACTCGACGACACCGATGTGCCGGGCGGCGGCGGTCACGGTCGGCACGCCGTACGTGATCGCCTGGGCGAGCTGCACGACACCGCCGAGCACGACGACGGGCACGGCGAGTGCGCGGCCGCGCACCAGGGCGATGACCGCGGCGGCGACGACGAGCACGAGGCCGACGACCAGGCCCGGGCCGAGCGAGCCGAACAGGCCGGCCGGCACCGGGTCGCCCATGTGGGTGAGCGCGGCGACGACCACGACGACGAGCCCGCCGAGCGAGAGCGCCGTCACGGTGGCGGTCGTGCTCCACCGGGGCCGTGCGGGCGCACGGTGCACGAGTCCGGCACGACGGAGCTCCGTCACGTCACGGGGTACCGAGACGGCGAGCGCCGCCGCGGTGAGCACGACGACACCGACGAAGGGGACCGCCGGCGCCCAGATGTGGAAGGTCGCCATGGTGTACCCGATGGCGATCGTGCCGACGAGCGACCCGGTGACGGCGAGGACGGCGAACCGTGCGAGGGACATCGGACGGACGAGCAGCATCGGGGCGACCCCGAGCAGGGCGAACAGGAAGACCGCGACGGCGCTCGCCCGCAGCGTGGGCAGCTCGACGACGCTGCCGACGGCGGCCAGCACGAGCGTCAGCACGACGATCGCGGCGGCACCGAGTCGCGCCGCCGGCCCCATCGCGCCACCGGGGGTCGGTCGCGCCGGCCCCGCGGTGTCGAGGCCGCGCTGCAGCTCGTGGCGGCCGTGCGCCGTGCGGTCGATCGTTCCCGCGCCGCCCATGCGTTCCCGGAGCGCCAGGACCGGAGCGGTGAGCACGGAGCGCCGCTCGACGCGACGCAACCGACGCTTCGTGGCCGCGAACTCCGCGTCGACGGCGTCGACGGTGTCCGCGTCGCGCGCGGTGCCCGTCCCGTGGCCGTTCGCCGGAGCAGCGTCGGCAGCGTCGTCGCCCTGCTCGAGGCCGAGGCGCGCGAAGGCGCTGATGGCCTCCGGTGCCGCGTCCACCGAGGCGGTCAGCGTGTCGCGGTCGAGTGCGTTCTTGGTCATCCAGGCTCCGAGTCCGTGGCCGTGCGCGGCAGCGGCGGCGCGGAGCGACGCGACGTCGTCCGCCGATCGCTGCCACGCGATCGCGGCCGGTTCGACAGCGATCGCGGATCCGGCGAACAGCAGTCGTGTGAAGAGGTCGAGGTCGTCGCCGCCGCCGACGCGGGTGCCGGGGCCGAAGGCGGTGTCGAACCCACCGATCCGGAGCGCGGTCGCGCGGTGCACGGCGAGGTTCGCGCCGGTGCCGTAGGCCGAGGCGGCGAAGGGGTGCAGCGGGAGGTCGTCGACCGGGTCGTCGAGCCGGAACACCCGGCGGCGGACGGTCCGCCCACCGGGGGTGCGGTCGTCGTGCCAGCGCTGCGCCGGCGTCCGGAGCTCGGCACTCGGCACGAGCCCGGTGACGCAGGCCACGTCCGGGTCCGCCGCGAAGGCACGGGCGATCGCGGCGATCCAGCCGCCGTCCACGACGGCGCCCTCGTCCACGAACGCGACGACGTCGCCGGTCGCGACGAGCAGGCCGGCGTTCCGCGCGGCGGCGAGGCCGCCGTCGGGCGCGGCGATGGTGGTGACGCGGCGTCCGCCGATGTCGACGGTCGCCACACCGCCGTCGTCGGCGCCGTGCGAGACGACGACGACGTCGAAGTCGGGGTGCCCGTTCGCGAGCACCGACCGCATGGTCGTGCCTGCGGCACCGTCCGTGCAGAGCACCACGGTGACGGACGGCAGCACCAGACCTGCTGCCGGCCGACGCTCGGGTGCCGGCATGGGCCGGATCGCGCGCTGCAGCGCACGGACGTCGATGGTGCCGCCGATGCGGCGGCGTTCGGTGATCTCGGCCTCGACGAAGCCGAGCGGCTCGCCGTGGTCGCGGACGAGCAGTCGTGCACGCCCGTACCCGGTCGATCCCTGCAGGGCGATGACGTCCCGGTGGCTCGACGCGTGCACGTCGGCACGGTCGACCTCGCCGACCCAGAGCGCGCCGTCCCAGGTGGGGACGAGCGGCCCGGTCACGACCGGCGAGAGGACCATCGCCAGGGTCGCGCGGGTCACGGTGTGCCCACCGGCTGCGGGAGCGGGGCGGGTGCGGGCGGGGTCCGCACGACGACGGTGCCGAGGACCCGGCCGACGGCGTAGCCCGCGACCGTCGAGACGACGGAGAGCGCGATGGCGTACGCCCGCAGGCCTCCGCCACGACCGACGTGACGCAGTTCGCGCAGCACGGCGCCCGGGATCACCCGGGTCAGGTAGGTCGACTCGCTGGCGAGCGAGTCACCGGTGCCGACCCGACGGCTCAGCACGGCCTTCGAGATCCCCTCGTAGTAGCTGCGGCGGCGCAGGTAGCGCATCGTCACACGGTCCGGGGAGACCCGGTGCGAGACGTTCGAGCGCGGTTCGTGCCGGATCCGCGCGCCGGGACGGGCCTGGGCGATGCGGATGCAGAGTTCGGTCTCCTCGCAGCCGAGCGGCTGGTTGCCGACGCGGCCGATGCCGGAGCGGAAACCGCCGGCGAGCAGGATCGCGTCTCGGCGGAACGCCATGCTCGACCCGATGACGTTGCGGACGTCGCCCGGGGTCTCGGGCAGCCCGCGGTACGAGCACCCGACGATCCAGAGCAGTTCGTCGGCGTACGGGCCGGGGCCGGTCGCGGTCGGCCAGGACGGCGTGGCACGACCGCCGACACCGACGACGTCAGGGTCCTCGAGCGCGGTGAGCATGTGCCCGAGCCAGTCGGGGTCCGCGGTGGCGTCGTCGTCCAGGAACGCGACGACGTCGGCGTCGGTCAGGGCGACACCGGTGTTGCGGGCCCCGGAGAGTCCGCGGTCCTCGGTGTTCGGGACGACCCGGAGTTCCGGCCAGCGCGCGGCGGCGCGGGCCAGGAGCTCGGGCTCGTGGTCGATGACGACGACGACCTCGGGGCCCTCGGGCTGGCGCTTGGCCGACTCGACGCTGTCCTGCAGGTCACCCCAGCGCTGCTGGGTGTAGGCGCAGATGACGACCGCGACGGTCGTCACGCGACGTCCTCCTCGAGGGCGACGACGGATGCCCCGGCGACGGCGGACGCAGCGACCGGGGTCGCGACGGACGCAGCGACCGGGGTCGCGACTGACGCAGCGACCGGCGACGCAGCGACAGGAGCAGCAGCCGGCGCGGCCAGCTGCTCGGCCGGCGGGACGACGCTCATCGCCGCGCGACGGACCTCGGCACGGCCGATGGCGGCGCGACGACGCTCGTGCATGATCGACTTCAGCACGCGGATGCCGTCGGTCACGGCGTTGAGGTTGCTGGAGCCGTGCACCCGGAGCTTCTCGTGGCTCGGCACCTCGGTGATCGCGAGCTCGGCGGCCGACCAGCGGCAGGTCAGGACGGTCTCGATCTCGAACCCGTCGCCCCACAGCATCGAACCGTCGGCCGGCTTCGGCAGCTCGGACGACAGCAGACCGATCTCCGGCAGGACGTCCGCCCAGAAGGCGTTGTAGCCGTAGCAGAGGTCGCTGTAGCGGGTGCCGAGGATGATGTTGCAGAGCATGTTCAGGCCGCGGTTGCCCATGTTCCGGACGATCGTGATGTCGTCGCTGCCACCGCCGAGCGAGTACCGGGTGCCCTTCGCGACGTCGGCGCCGTCGATGAGTGCCTGGACGAACCGCGGGATCTCGTCGGGGTCCGCGGAGCAGTCGGCGTCGAACATGACCACGATGTCGCCGGTGACGGCCTCGAAGCCGCAGGCCAGGGCGTTGCCCTTGCCCTTGCGGGTCTGGTGCACGACGCGGATGTCGGGCATCACGCGCTGGGCGGCGGCGATGGTGTCGTCGACGGAGTTACCGTCGACCAGGATCACCTCGTACACGGGCGGGAGCTTCGGGAGGATGATCTCGAGGTTGCGGGCCTCGTTCCGTGCCGGGATGACGACGGAGACCCTCGGGTCTGCAGGGCGAACGGTACGTGCGGGCATGGCGCGGTCCTGTCGGGTCAGGGTTGCTGTCGGGTGGTGGCTCGTCGAGACGAGCGGCGCGTCCTCGGATGACGCATCGACGACGGTGACCGTCGTCGGTCGAGCAGCGGGACGCGGGTACGACGCCGCCTGCTTGCCGCGGGTGAGTGGGTACTCTCCCCCGCGGTTCCAACCATCGCCGCGGCCAGCGGGAGGGTCAATGCGCGGTGCGGTCCCTTGCGGACACCCGGGTGCGGATACGGAAACCCGCAACCCTCGTGCAGGTTGGCCCTCCGGCGCGGCGGCCGGCGGGTGGTGGACGCAGGACGAGCGGACGGGCGCGCCCCGCAGAGCGGCAACGCGAAGCGTTGCGCGGGGCGCGCTGACCGAGCCTGCGAGGGAGGTGTGCCAGCTGGCACCGCGCCTCCCGTCCGGTCGTGGGCCGGTCTCAGACCTGCGGCACGTCCGCCGTCTCGAAGGCGGCCCGCAGCGCGACCGCCAGCTCGGCGACGTGCGGTTCCCGCAGCAGCGACGTGTGCTCGCTCGCGATCCGCACCATCTCGGTGGGCCCGCGCAGCAGGGCGGACCACCCGGCGGCGTCGGGGTTGGCGTCGGCGAGGACGTAGGTGGCCCTTCCGTGGAACGGCGTCGGGTGGTGGCGTCTGGTGACGATCTCGGCCTGGTCGAAGAACGCGTCGAAGTCCTTCTGCCCACCGTGCCGCAGCACGCCGGCCGTGTACGCACGGAGCCGCTTGGCGAACAGCGCCCCGTACGGCACACCCGCGGGCAGCACCCGCCTGACGGCGCGGTCGAGCCCCCGCTGCACGGCCCGGACGGCGGTGCTCGGCTGGTCGCGCGGCTCCATCCGGCCGAAGTGCAGGCGGGCCTGTTCGGACTTCGTGCGGGGCAGGTAGGTGTCGAGCAGGACGACGTGCTCGACCTGCTCGCCGCTCTCGGTGAGGAGCCGGGCGATCTCGAGTGCGACGAGTCCGCCGAGCGAGTGCCCGACGAGCAGGTACGGGCCGCGGGGCTGCACGATGCGCATCAGGGCGAGGTAGCGGCGGGCGCTCCGCTCGATGTTCCAGTCCGGCATCCCACGGCGCTCGAGGGCGTGCTGCTGGAACGCGTACAGGTCGTGCGCGGGCAGGTGCCGCGAGAGCGGCAGGAACGTCAGCGCCAGGGCACCGCCACCGGCGAAGCAGAACACCGGCGGACGGCCGCCCTCGCGCGCCTCGGACACCTTCACGACGTCGGGGTGGCTCGGCAGCGCACTCGTCCCGCTCCGCACCCGTCGGGCGAAGGCGCGGAGCGTCGGGTGCTCGAGCACGTCCGAGGAGCGCAGGTCGACCCCGAGCCGGTCCTGCACGACGGCGAGCATCTCCTCGGCGGACAGCGAGTCGCCGCCGAGCGCGGAGAAGTCCTCGTCCAGGTGCACGCCCCGGAGCCCGAGCACCTCGGCCCAGATCTGCCCCACGACGAGCTCCCACTGGTCGTACTCGCCCTCGACCATCTCGGTCTCGACGCTCGGCGCCCCCGGGAGTTCGGCCCGGTCGACCTTGCCGCGCTCGTTCCGCGGCAGTTCGGTCATCGGCACGATCGACGCCGGCACCATGTACTCGGGCAGCCGCTCACGGAGCGCCCGGCGGAGCGCGCCCGGTGCCGGGGTGCGGTGCCCCGGGCGACCGACCACGTAGGCGACGAGCCGGGTGACGGAACCGGGGTCGACCTGTGCCGTCACGACCGCGTCGTGCACCTCGGGGACCGCGCGGAGGGCCGCCTCGACCTCACTCGGCTCGACCAGATAGCCGCGGACCTTCACGGCGTCGTCGGATCGGCCGAGCAGCACGAGCCGCCCGTCGGGGTCGACGCGTGCCAGGTCGCCCTGCCGCCAGCTCGGGGTCCCGACGGGGATGCCGGCGACGGCCTCGGCTTCGCCGGTGTGTCCGGCCCGTTCGGCGGTCTTCTCCGGCGCGCCCCAGTAGCCCGCGGTCAGGGCGTCGGAGACCACGACGAGCTCGCCGGTCTCCCCCGGGGCGGCAGGGCTGCCGTCCTCACGGAGCACGAGGACCGTCTTGCCGGGCAACGGCCACCCGGCGGGCACGACGCCCTCGGGCACCGGCTCCCCCGGGGCCACCGGGCAGTAGGCGACGCACGCGGTCTCGCTCGAGCCGAAGGCGTTCAGGAGCAGCGTGTCCGGGTCCAGGTGGGGTCGGGCCGCGGCGAGGTCGGCGCCGGTGACGGACTCGCCCGTGGTCATCAGGAAGCGCAGCCCGCCGAGCACCGGTGCGGTCCCGGCTGCGGTCCCGTGCGACCCGGGGGCGCTCTGCGACCCGATGATCGACCGCAGCAGGTGCGGGGTGCAGACGAGCACGTTCACGTCGTCGTCCCGGAACCGCCCGAGCAGCCGCTCGACACCGAGTTCACGCGGCTCGAGCAGCACGATGGTGCCGCCGCAGAGCAACGTGTCGAACGAGAACAGGAGCCCGGCGGCGAAGGACAGCGGCAGGACGACCCCGAGCCGGTCGCGGGGGCCGAGGCCGAGCGCGACCGCGTCCTGTTCGGCATCGGCGATCTGCTGCCGGTGCGTCAGGACGACGCCCTTCGGCATGCCGGTCGAGCCGGAGGTGAAGACGATGGCGAAGGGGTCCCGCCCGCCGGGGCGCACGCCGACGGTGTCCGCCGACGGGGCCGCGCCGGGACCGCCCGCGTCCAGCAGTTCGCCCGCGTCCAGCAGTTCGCCGAGTGCGTGCACCCGGCCGTCCCGCTCCGCGACGACGGCAGCGGCCAGCGCCGCACGCTCGGTGTCGGCCACGATCTCGTCGACGCCGGCGAGCCGGGCCACGTGCGCCAGGCGTGCTGCGGGCAGGTGGTCGTCGAGCACCACCACGGTCCGTCCGGCACGCACCAGCGCGAGGATGCCGATCACGGCCTCGGTCGACTGCCCCGCCATCAGCCCGACCGGCTTCGACGCCCCGCCCGGGGTGTCGCCGACTCCGGCGCCGCTGTGGTCGTCGGGTCGGAGCGTCACGGCCAGGGCTGCGGCCAGCGCGCGCGAGGCCCGGTCCGCTTCGGTGTACGTGTACGGACGGCCGTCGCCCGCGAGCGCGGCGGCGTCGCCCCGGAGCGCCACGACGCGGTCCCAGCGGTCCAGCACGGAGTGGTCGGCCGCCGCGGGCACGGCTGCGGGGTGGTTCCAGGGATCGACGGTCGTCAGCGGGTCGACGGAGGTCACGATGACACCTCGGGTGCTCAGCAGCGGACCGCCACGACTCCCGCGACGGTCTTCCGACCGTAGGTCCGCGCTCCCCCCGCCCGCGAGCAGTCGAGAGCCCGGTGCGGGGAACCGCAACCGGTCTGGAGGCGCGGCCTGCGCCCGGCACGGACGGTACGACTCCGGAACGACCGGACCACCGCCGTGGGCACCTTCCGCACGGCGGCTCGCCCGGCTCGGGGATCGTGCGGTTCCGCGCAACCTCCGGATCAGCCGTGGCGTGACCGTGGATGAGCCGTGCATCCCCGATGAGGACGCTCGGAACCAGCACGGCCGCGAACGAGATCAGCCCGGTACGAGCACAGCCCGGAACGAGAACAGCCCCCGGGAGATCCCGGGGGCTGTTCATCGAGTGCTGGGGTACCTGGACTCGAACCAAGAACGACGGTACCAGAAACCGCTGTGTTGCCAATTACACCATACCCCAAAAGGCCTGTCGGCCTTCTGGCCCGGTCACCCGGGGCACGATCAACTACTGTACAGCATCCCGGAGGTCCGCAAGACCACCCACCAGGTCTCGGTGCACGGCGGCGGCGGTCGCGGCTCCGTGTCCGGCGGCGACGATGAGCTGCTCCGGCCCGGGAGGCGTGACGTCTCCCACGGCGTAGAGCCCCGGGACGGACGTCCGGCCCACCCGGTCGACCACGAGGAGTCCCTGCGTGTCGCGCTGGAGCCCCTCGAGTGCTCCGGGCGTGTCGCCGTTCTCGGCCGTGTTCCCGCTCGTGGCGCTCGTACTCGTGGTGGCGCTGGTGCGCAGCCAGTCGAGGTCGGCGTGCCACACCGGTCGGACGAACCCACCGGTCCGCGGCTCGACGTGGCCGTCAGCGAGCCGGACGCCGGTCATCCCGGAGCGATCGCCCTCGAGGTCCTCGACGAGCCGCTCGTCCACGACGACCCCCGCCGACGCCAGCCGAGCACGGCCGGCGTCGTCGAGCGGCGCCACCCCGTTCGTGTAGACGATCAGGTCGTCGGTCCAGGAGGCGATGAGCAGCGCCCGGTCGACGACGTCGTCGGTCTCGCAGATGAACGCGAGCGGCTGACCGGCCTTGTCGTACGCATCACACTCGACGCAGCTGTGCACCGCGGTGCCGTAGAACGCGCGGAGCATCGGCAGCGCCGGGAACTCTTCACGCAACCCCGTCGCCACGACGACCGTCCGGGCGCGGGCCTCGAGCTCGGTGCCGCGCCACGAGCCGTGCACCCGCCAGGTGTCCGTGTCGGCGTCCGGGGCCACCAGGTCGACGACGGACTGGACGACCGTCGCCTCCGGGTACCCCTCGACCTCGGTCCGCCCGAGCTTCCGGAGCTCGAGCGGCGAGATGCCGTCCCGCGTCAGGAACCCGTGCGACCGGAGCGTCGCGGCGTTCCGGGGGCGGTTCGCGTCGACGAGCAGTACGGTGCGCTTCGCACGGACCAGGTTGAGCGCAGCGCTCAGCCCGGCCGGACCAGCGCCGATGATCGCCACGTCGTGCACGACCGGGACGGTGTGCGCCGTGCTGCTCACGGTCGGTCAGCGCGCCGCGAGGGCGCGGAGCCGGGTCAGGGTGGACTCCTTGCCCAGGATCTCCATCGACTCGAACAGCGGCGGACTGATCCGACGTCCGGACACCGCCACGCGCAGCGGGCCGAAGGCGACGCGGGGCTTCAGGCCGAGCTCGTCGATGAGGGCTGCACGGAGCGCGCCCTCGACGGCCTCGGTGGTCCAGTCCTGGACGCCCTCGAGTGCCGCGGTGCTCGCCGCCAGGACCGTCGCCGTGTCGCCCTTGAGCGAGGCCAGGGCGTCGTCCTCGACCACCAGATCGGCGTCGGAGGTGAACAGGAACCCGAGCATCGCCGGTGCCTCGCCGAGCAGCTGCATGCGCTCCTGCACGAGCGGAGCCGCCTTGGTCAGGACCTCGAGCTGCTCCGGGGTCGCCGGGTCGCTGATGAACTTCGACAGGTACGGCAGCAGACGCGACCGGAAGTCCTCCGGCGCCAGCAGACGGATGTGGTCCCCGTTGATCGCCTCGGCCTTCTTGTGGTCGAAGCGGGCCGGGTTCGGGTTCACGTCGGTGACGTCGAACGCCGCGACCATCTCGTCGATCGAGAACACGTCGCGGTCGGGGCCGATCGACCAGCCGAGCAGCGCCAGGTAGTTGACGAGCCCCTCCGGGATCATGCCGGCGGCACGGTGGTGGAACAGGTTCGACTCGGGGTCACGCTTCGAGAGCTTCTTGTTGCCCTCCCCCATCACGTACGGCAGGTGCCCGAACACGGGGATGGAGGGCGCGAGGCCGATCTCGTACAGCGCCTCGTACAGGGCGATCTGCCGCGGGGTCGACGACAGCAGGTCCTCACCCCGGAGCACGTGGGTGATGCCCATCAGGGCGTCGTCCAACGGGTTCGTGAACGTGTACAGCGGTTTGCCGTTCGGGCGGACCACCACGAAGTCGGGGAACGTGCCCTGCTTGAAGGTGATCTCACCGCGCACCAGGTCGTCGAAGCTCAGGTCACGGTCGGGGACCCGCAGCCGGAGTGCCGGCTCGCGGCCCTCGTCGCGGAAGGCCTGGCGTTCGGCATCGGTCAGGTCACGCTCGTGGTTGTCGTACCCCTGCTTGGGGTCACGACCGGCGGCCTTGTTGCGGGCTTCCATCTCGTCCGGCGTGACGAAGGACTCGTAGATGTGGCCGGATTCCTTGAGCTTCGCGATCACGTCGTCGTAGATCGCGGTTCGCTCGGACTGCCGGTACGGTCCGTGCTCGCCGCCGGCGTCCACCCCTTCGTCCCAGTCGAGCCGGAGCCAGCGGAGCGCGTCGAGGATCTGCGCGTACGACTCCTCGCTGTCGCGGGCGGCGTCGGTGTCCTCGATGCGGAACACGAGCTTCCCGCCGGTGTGGCGGGCGTACGCCCAGTTGAAGAGCGCCGTACGGATGAGCCCCACGTGCGGGGTCCCCGTCGGGCTCGGGCAGAAGCGGACGCGGATGTCGGAGCCGGAGGCGGTGGTGAATGGCGCAGTCATGACCCGTCAACCCTACCGCGGCGCCTGTCCCTCCCACCTGCCCTGTGGATGGGTCGCAGAACGCAGAAAACCCCTGAC
>NZ_MJGL01000027.1:12592-13517 GCF_001864855.1 Curtobacterium sp. MCBA15_005 | reverse complement strand
CGTCGGCGAGCAGGACGTTCGTGAAGACGGGGCCCTCGCGGAACGGGAACGTGCCGGTCGAGGCGTCGTAGACGAGCGACCCGGTGACGTCGCCGGGCATCAGGTCCGGCGTGAACTGGATGCGCTTCGTGTCGAGCGTCATCGCGGCGGCGAGGCTGCGGACGAGCAGGGTCTTCGCGACACCGGGGACGCCCTCGAGCAGCACGTGCCCCTGCGCGAGGAGTCCGACGATCATGCCGGAGACCGCGCCCTCCTGGCCGACGACGGCCTTCGCGACCTCGGTGCGGACCCGGCCGAACGCGTCGCGCAGGTCGGAGACGGCCGCGGTCGTGGGGTCGTGCTCCGGCGCGGTGTGCTCGGTGGTGGCAGGGGGCAGGTCGGTCACGGTCGTGCTCCTGGTCGGTCGGGGTCAGAGGTCGGTCGGTCGCCGGAGGTCGCCCGGCGCACGGCGCGTTCGAGGTCGTCGAGCGCCGCGGTGCCGTCGATGAGTGCACGGTCGTCGGCGGTGGTCCCACCGACGAGCACGGCACCGACACGGGTGTGCGGGATGCCGGTGGCCTGGGCCGCGGTCCGGACGACCTCGTCGACGTGCGCCGATCGGGGGAGTCCGAGCATCCGGCCGATACGGCGGACGGCGGCGACGCGCAGGGTGTCGAGGGCGTGGGTGCGGTCACGGGTGCGGGCGTACATCCGGGCACGCCCCTCGGTGGTCTCGGCAGCACGGACGACGACGGGCAACCGCTCGACGACGAGCGGGCCGAGCCGTCGGCCCCGCCAGACACCGGCTGCGACGGCGACGAGGGCGAGCAGTGCGAGGGCACTCGGGACCCACGGCGGGGCGAGCTCGCCGAGGGTCGGGGCGGCGTCGGGGGTGCCGACCGCCGGGGTGTACCAGACGAGTCGCTCGTCGGCGCCGAGCAGCCCG
>NZ_MJGL01000027.1:10609-11977 GCF_001864855.1 Curtobacterium sp. MCBA15_005 | reverse complement strand
CGTCGGCGCCGAGCAGCCCGAGGGCGAGCGCGGCGTTCCCGGCGGTGGCGATCGTGTCGTTCCGGAACGCCGAGGTCGTGCCGAGCAGGGTGACGTCACCGCCCGGCGTCGCGGTGCGCACGAGACCCCAGACACGCGAGCCGCCGTCGCCCGTCGGCGCGCACCGTTCGGCGGCGTCGTCGTCGTCGTCGTCCACGGCGTACCCGGAGCCGGCGGTGGTGACCCGGGCAGCCGAGGCCGCCGCCGGGATCCCGCACGAGGCCGTCGAGACGGTGGCGTCCCCGTCGACCTGGACGGCCGGGTCGACCGGGAACCCGAGCAGTGCCTCGAGCCCGGCGCCGCTCGTGCCGACGACCACGACGTGCCGCGCCGTGCGGGCGATCCGTTCTGCGACGTCGGGGTCGAGCGCCCCGTCGGCGTCGTCGATGAACACCGTGCCGCCGTCGATCCCACCGACGCCGTCGACGGTGTCGGTGACGGAGACCGCGGTGCCTCGCTGCTCGAGCACCCGGACCAGGGCGGCCGAACCACTGGCCGTCGTCGAGGTCGGGTCGAGCGTGCGCGGTGCGTCCGGGTCGGTGCCCTGCACGAGGGCGGTCAGGGCGGCGAGCAGGACGCCGACCAGGACGATGGCGACCCAGAACCCGACGCGGAACCGGCGTCCCTCGGTCGGAGCCGGAGCCGGAGCAGGAGTCGGCCCGGTGCTCGTCCGCGTGGCGGTGTCGGTCGTCATGCCGGTACCGCCGGACCCTCGGCGCGGGTGGGGCGGGCCTGCCGGACGGAGCGCTCGGTGTCGAGCACGCGGAGGGCCGCGGCCTCGTCGGCCTCGCCACCGAGGTACCGGACCGCGTCGAAGGCGGTCGCTGCCGCGTCGAGTGCACCGGCCGACGCGGGGAACGGCACGGCGCCCCGTGCGGCGATCGTCCGCGCGGTGGCTCCGGGCACGTCGGGCACCAGGTCGCGCTCGCCGAGGCCCCTGGCGATCGCGCGGAACCCGTCGAGCACCGCTGCTGACCAGTCGGCGCGACGGACCGCGGCCTGTGCCGCCTCGAGGAGTTCCCGGGCGGAGCGCAGGTCGTCGGCGTCGAACACCCCGCCGGTGTCACCGTCACCGGCCCGGGCGCGTCGGCGGGGGAGTCCGCGGGCGACGATGACGAGCACGACGACCGCGACGAGGACCACGATCGCGATCACCAGCGCCGTGCGGGCCGCCGCGGGGGAGTCGATGCCGTCGGCGCGGAGCGAACCGAGCCAGTCGAGGAAGGAGCGCGAGGCGTGGTCCCACCACGTCGGCCGGGCACCGTCGTAGGCGGACCGGTCGAGTTCGCGCTCGAGCAGGCGTCGCGCCTCGTCCGGGTCGACCGCCGT
>NZ_MJGL01000027.1:9195-9882 GCF_001864855.1 Curtobacterium sp. MCBA15_005 | reverse complement strand
GGCTGCCACGGCTGCTGCTGCGCGGGCTGCCATGGCTGCTGCTGCCCCGGCCACTGCTGCGCCTGCCACTGCTGGCCACCCCACTGCTGCTGCTGCTGCGGCCACGGTGGGCGTGCGACGGGCTCGGACGGCGCGAACGGGTCGGTCGGCTGCCCCGAGTCGAGGTGCGACGCGATCCGCTGGTCGAGCGCCTCGGTGCGGATCCGCCGGTCGATGGCGAGGAACGTGGTGATCGACGCGCTCAGCACGTCGGTGACGCACTGCACCGCGATCGCGAGCAGGCTCCCGACGACGATGGCGATGACCGCACCGGTACCGGCACCCGACGTACCGCCCGTCTGCCCGAGGGGGTCGAAGGTGCCTGCGATGAGCACGGCACCGATGGTGAGCGGGATCGACGCGATGGATGCGGCGAACCCGAACATGAGCTGCACGAGCAGCAGGATGCCGAAGGTCCGCCAGAAGGCCCCGCGGGTCAGGCGCCACGACTGGGCGGCAGCGGCGAAGACCGGCCGGCCCTCGAGCGCGATGGTCGGGACGGTGAGCACGAAGCGCGTGGCGAGCCACACGACGACGACACCGATCCCGAGCACGAACAGCACGAGCGCCAGCACGAACCACCCGGTGCCGGAGTCGGCGGCACCCATGGCTGCGAACACCCCGAAGAACACGAGCCCGGCCAGGATC
>NZ_MJGL01000027.1:7741-8541 GCF_001864855.1 Curtobacterium sp. MCBA15_005 | reverse complement strand
GAGCCCGGCCAGGATCGCGAGGACCACGCCGGCCCCGATCTGCACGAGCATCCACGCGACGACGGACCACCGGCGGCCGGCGAGCAGCGCCCACAGCCCCCGGAACGTGGCTCGACGGCCGAGCACCCGCTGCCCGGTGTCCGCGGCGACCGGCGCCACCAGGAACCCGCGACCGAGGTAGGCGAGGAACGGCAGCACGACCGAGAGCAGTGCCGTGAGCGTCAGCGTGCCCGCGACCACCGAGTCGGCACCGCTGCCGCCGTCGAGGGCCGAGAACATCCGCGACTGCAGCGCTTGCTGCCCGAAGGTGCTGGCCAGCGTCGAGAGCAGGCCGAGCACGCCGCTCAGCAGCACGCTCCAGAGCAGCAGCACGCGGGCGTTCCGGCGGAAGACCGTGAACGCGCCGGCCAGGACGTCACCGAGGCCGAGCGGGCGCAGGGGGATCACCGGACGCGAGCCGCCGGACGGGCCGCCCGGTCGCCCCTGACCCGGCCCCGGGGCGGGCTGCGGCGGCACGGAGAAGCGGGGCGGGCCTCCAGACAGGGGTCCGGGTCCGGACGCCGGCGGCGTCGGCGCACCCTGCTGCCCACCGCCCGGTGTGTGCCAATCGGACATGACTCCAGCCCCCTCGTCGTGTCGGACCGAGCCAGCGATGCACGGTCCACCTCCATCCTGGCGGAAAACCCGGCTCGGCGGGGCCTCGGCTATCGTGTGGGGACACGTGCCGACCACGGCACCCGCACGCCACCCGGAGTCCAGATCACATGACACCGCGCATCCTCGTCGTCGACGACGACCAG
>NZ_MJGL01000027.1:6594-7045 GCF_001864855.1 Curtobacterium sp. MCBA15_005 | reverse complement strand
TCGTCGTCGACGACGACCAGGCCCTCTCCGAGATGATCGGCATCGTGCTCCGCTCCGAGGGGTACGAACCCGAGTTCAGCGCCGACGGCAACGACGCCGTCGACGCGTTCCACGCCACCAAGCCGGACCTCGTCCTGCTCGACGTCATGCTGCCCGGCATCGACGGCATCGAGGTGTGCAAGCGCATCCGTGCCGAGAGCGGCACGCCGATCATCATGCTCACCGCGAAGAGCGACACCGCCGACGTCGTCCTCGGGCTCGAGAACGGTGCCGACGACTACGTCGTGAAGCCCTTCAACCCGAAGGAGCTCGTCGCCCGCATCCGGACCCGCCTGCGGCCGAGCGCGTCCGACGCCACCGTGCTGCACGTCGGCGACGTCACGGTCGACGTCGCCGGGCACGAGGTGCGCCGCGGCGACACCGTGATCGCGCTCACGCCGCTCGAGTTCGA
>NZ_MJGL01000027.1:5072-5881 GCF_001864855.1 Curtobacterium sp. MCBA15_005 | reverse complement strand
CTGCTCCGGGCGCTCGCCGAGAAGCCGAACCAGGTGTTCACCCGCGAGATGCTGCTCGAGCAGGTCTGGGGCTACCACTACAAGGCGGACACCCGCCTGGTGAACGTGCACGTGCAGCGGCTCCGCGCGAAGATCGAGCACGACCCGGACAACCCGAAGACCGTCACCACGGTCCGCGGCGTCGGGTACCGCGCCGGAGGAGCCTGAGCACCGTGCCGCCCTCGACGCGCCCGTCGGGCTCGGCACGCCGCTCGGGCCGCGCCGGCGGGGCCGGCGGCGCCACCGTCTCGATCGGCGTCGTCGACCGCAGCCGTCGCCGGATGCGGCGCTGGCTCCGACGCGCCTGGCGTCCGATCGCGTACCTGTGGCGGCGCTCGCTCATGTTCCGCTCGGTCGCCATCACCGTGATGACGACGGGACTCGCGGTGGGGATCATCGGCACCGCGGTCATGGTGAGCATCTCGACGAACGTCTACTCGCAGCGCCGCGACCAGATCGAGTCCGAGTCGGCACGGGCCACCATCGTCGCCCAGGGGATCTTCGACGCGGCGACCGCGGGCGAGGACAACAACCAGTCCGAGCTCGAGACGCTGCAGAACGAGGCGCGGCAGGCGATCCTGTCGAACACGACGAGTCCGGGCGGCACGAGCATCGCGATCGAGCGGAGCCCGGACCAGTCCACCGCGCAGACGCTGCAGACCATCGCCAGCCAGGGCTTCCCGGACGCCGTGATCACCGATGCCCTGCGCAAGGAGGTCGCGCAGAACACCGGGCGGCTGAGCCTGCAGCCCGTCGAACTCGACGACGAC
>NZ_MJGL01000027.1:3018-4408 GCF_001864855.1 Curtobacterium sp. MCBA15_005 | reverse complement strand
CGTCGAACTCGACGACGACGGGCGCCGGGTGCCGGGCCTCGCCGTTGGGTCCACGCTGCAGATCCCGAGCGCCGGCCAGTACGAGCTGTACCTGGTCTACGACCTCTCCGACGCGCAGCAGACCCTGGACTTCGTCTCCCAGACGCTCTCGATCGGCGGTGTGGCGCTCATGGTGCTCATCGCCCTGGTCACGTCGCTCGTGGTCCGGCTCGTCGTCGTGCCGATCCGCGGTGCCGCCGAGACGAGCCGGAAGATCGCCGCGGGGCGCCTCGACGAACGCATCCCGGTGCGCGGGCAGGACGACCTGGCGACCCTGGCGCGGAGCTTCAACGGGATGGCCGAGGCGGTCAGCCGCCAGATCACCCAGCTCGCCGAGCTCTCCCGCGTGCAGCAGCGGTTCGTGTCCGACGTGTCGCACGAGCTCCGCACCCCGCTCACCACGATCCGGCTCGCCGGCGACATGCTCTACGACTCCCGGCACGCGTTCGAACCATCGGTCGGCCGGTCCGCCGAGCTCCTGCACACCCAGGTGGAGCGCTTCGAGACGCTCCTCGCCGACCTGCTCGAGATCTCGCGGTACGACGCCCAGGCGGTGCAGCTCGACACCGCACCCGTCGTGCCGGCGTCCCTCGCCGCGGACATCGTCGACGAGTTCCGTCCGCTCGCCGAACGCGCCGGCGTCGAGCTGCAGCTCGCGACCCCCGGCGGCCACACCACGATGCGGCTCGACGCCAAGCGGGTCCGCCGGATCCTGCGCAACCTCGTCGGCAACGCCATCGAGCACGGTGACGCGAAGCCCGTGCAGGTCGTCGTCGACAGCGACGCACGCACCGTCGCCATCGCCGTCCGCGACCAGGGCGTCGGCATGCCACCGGAGGACGCCGCTCGGGTGTTCGACCGCTTCTGGCGGGCCGACCCGAGCCGGAAGCGCACCATCGGCGGCACCGGGCTCGGCCTGGCGATCAGCCTCGGCGACGCGAAGCTCCACGGCGGGCGCATCGACGTGTGGTCCCGACCGGGCGAGGGCTCGACCTTCGTGCTCACCCTGCCGCGCAACGAGCAGGGCACCACCGCCACCTCGGCGATCCCGCTGCCCGAGCTCGACGAGTCGTACGACGGCCCCCGTGCCGTGCGAGAGGAGTCCTGATGCGCCACCGGATCCGCCACGTCCTCGCCGTCGCGCTCGCCGCGGTCAGCCTGCTCGCGGTCACCGCCTGCGCGGCCATCCCGACCGACGGTGCCGTGCGCACCGGGCAGACGATCAAGGACGAGTCGCTCTCGGGCGTCGACTTCCGGCCGGACAAGCCGATCACCGGGTCCGACCAGACGGCGATCCTCCGCGGGTTCATCGCCGCCGCGACCGGTGCCCAGGACAACTACGCGATCGCCC
>NZ_MJGL01000027.1:849-2350 GCF_001864855.1 Curtobacterium sp. MCBA15_005 | reverse complement strand
GGACAACTACGCGATCGCCCGGCAGTTCCTGGCCGCCGACTTCGCCCAGCAGTGGAACCCGCGGCAGGGCGTCACGATCCGCGACGGCAGCGGCACCGTCGAGCGCGCCGACGACAGCGAACTCACCTACACGATGACGGCCAGTGCCACGGTCGACTCCGAGGGGGAGTACACCCAGGCCGTCCGCCCGACCTCGTCGACGCTGACGTTCCAGTTCGTCCGCGAGGACGGCGAGTGGCGCATCGCCTACGCCCCGGACGGCATCATCCTGTCGCCGGTCAGCTTCGAGTCGGTGTTCCAGCCGCACGCGCTGTACTTCTACGACCCGACCTACCGCTTCCTCGTGCCCGACCAGCGCTGGTTCCTCGCCCGGTCCTCCACGAGCACCCGCATCGCCAGCGCCCTGCTCGCGGGGCCCGCCGACTGGCTGAAGGGCGCCGTCGTCTCGTCGTTCCCGGAGGGCACCCAGCTGTCGCTCAACGCGGTGACGATCGACAGCGGCACCGCCCTGGTCGACCTGTCGAGCGACGCCCTGCGCGCGAGCACCGTCGACAAGGTCCGGATGCGGGAACAGCTCAGCAAGTCCCTCGCCTCGGTCGCCACCATCTCGTCGGTCTCGATGACGATCGAGGGCGCGACGCTGTCGGTGCCGGACTCCGGGGGAGCGGACGCCCAGCAGAACCCCGACGTCGACCCCCGACCCCTGGTCGACGAGGACGGCGTCGTCGGCTACGCCGCCTCGGGCACCGGCAAGGTCTCCGAGCTCGGCAGCGGCGTCGGGGCCGCGATCGCCGGCCTCGACCCGACCTCGATCGCCCTGTCGGCGTCCGGCACCACGGCCGCCGTCGGCAACCGGGACGGCGTCGTCGTCGTGCGTGGCAAGGACCGCCTGCGCGTCGATGCCCGCGACGACCTCATCGCCCCCGCCGTCGACGACCTCGGCTTCGTCTGGGCGGGGCAGCAGTCCGACACCCGTCACATCACCGCGTACGGCCTCGGCGGCGACCCCCACCAGGTGCGCACCACCCTGCCGCGCGGCGACCTCGTGTCGTTCCAGGTGTCCCGCGACTCGACCAGGGCGCTCGCGCTCATCCAGACCTCGGACGGCCCCGGCCTGTACGTGATGGCGATCATCCGCGGTTCCGACCGGTCACCGACCTCGTTCGGCGCCCCGGTCCGGGTGCAGGCCGCCAGCGGCACCGCGGTCGACGCCGCGTGGGTGAGCGACACCGACGTCGCCTCGGTCGGGCAGACCCCCACCGGTCCGAACATCGTCCGCACCACCATCGGCGGCAAGTCGAGCACCCTGCCGAAGCCCGACGGGCGCGCCACCGCGATCAGCGGCGGCAGCGGTGGCGCGCTGCTGCTCCGGATGTCGAGCGGCAACGTCCTGCAGTCCACCGGGGGTGGCTGGGACACGACGGGCGTCACCGCCGACGTGCTCGGCGTCCAGCGCTGACGCGACGGTCCTCCACACCCCACCCGGCCTGGAGGCCCGTCC
>NZ_MJGL01000027.1:0-123 GCF_001864855.1 Curtobacterium sp. MCBA15_005 | reverse complement strand
CACCGTCCGGCGCACCGGCCCACCGCCGTCGTCCGGTCACCACCACAGTCGTGGGCATGCCCCCTGATGACGCCCCCACCCCGTGGCGCGATGCCCTGCTCGCCGTGCTCGGGCTCGTCCTGC
>NZ_MJGL01000026.1:0-38798 GCF_001864855.1 Curtobacterium sp. MCBA15_005 | reverse complement strand
GCGATGGTCGGCATGCCCTTGTGGTTCGGGGCGAACGAGGCGCCCATCATCACGCCGAACACGGCCAGCTGCACGCCAAGGAACGCGCACGCCATCCCGAACGGCAGGAACCAGAACACGACCGTCAGGTAGATCGCGAACCGCGCCACCAGCAGGGCGCCCTCGATGAGGCGGTGCTTCTTGTCGGCCTTGGTGCCGTTGCCGGTGACGATCGACATCACGGCGTAGCGGTGCAGGTTCAGGCCCTCGAGTGTGAGGAGGGGGAAGAAGAGCCACCCCTGGAAGCGCATGAAGGTCTTCATCGCGCCGCCCTTGACGGCGGCGGCGTCCTCGGGCAGGAACCGGATGCCGTCGGGGGCGATGTCCGGGTCCTTGCCGACGGTGTTGGGGTTGCCGTGGTGGCGGGTGTGCTTGTTCATCCACCACGAGTAGCTCAGGCCCACGAGGAACGTGCCGAGCCAGCGGCCCGCGCGGTCGTTCCACTTCTGGGACTCGAACACCTGACGGTGCGCAGCCTCGTGCGACAGGAACGCGAACTGTGTGAACAGCACGCCCAGCGCGCCGGCCACGATGAGCTGGAACCACGAGTCGCCGAGGAACGCGAACGCGACCCAGGTGAGGGCGAGGCTGCCGACGAGTGCGCCGAACAGTGCCCAGTAGAAACCGGTACGACGGCGCAGGAGGCCGTTCTCCTTCACCTGCGCCAGGAGCGCGGAGTAGGTCGAGTTGCCCTTGCGGGCCCCCGTAGCGGGACGAGTGCGGGTGTAACCCGGAGCGAGCGGAGTGGTGGTCATGTGGACCGCCTTCCGGTACGGAGCGGTCCTTCAACCGGTTCGAGGGAGTTCACGCGATTGCGCTTGCGGCGACCCTAGGGGCCGAACTTGCGTGTTCACCGTGGTGTCCAGAACACGTTGCGTCGTGCACGAACTCAGCCCGCGTGGCGCTCCGGACCGTCCGCGCACCGACCGGACGATGCGCGCAACGTCTGCCCCGGGTACTCCCCGAACCGACGGAAGTACGTCCCCGAGAACCGACCCAGGTGCCGGAAGCCCCAGGCCATCGCGGCCTCGCTGACGCTGGTCTCGTGCCGGCTGCCGGACTCCAGCGCGGCGTGCACCCGGTCGAGCCGCATCCGCAGCAGGAACGTCATCGGCGAGACACCGTGCTCCCGCATGAACGCCGTCTGCAGGGTCCGCGGACTCACACCCACGGCGTCGCAGATGTCGGCCAGGCACAACGTCCGCTCGCAGTGTCCTTCGAGGTAGGCCTCGGCGAGCTCGACCGTCGACGGCGTCACCGCACGGCGGAGGACCGCGGGCGTCCGCACCCCGAAGGCTCCGAGCACGGCCTCGACCAGCGCGACCTGCGCACCGGTCCGGGCGCCGGAGGTGAACCCGTCGCGTGTCGCGGTGACGGCCACCTGCTCGACGCACCGGCGCAGGTGTTCGAGGGCCGCGACGGCGGGCTCAGCACCCCGCGTCGGCAGTTCGGACGCTGCTCCCAGCGACGAGCGCACCTGGTCGAGGAGCGACCGGTCGATGCTCACGAGCTGCAGCGTGCCCTTCGGAGCGCGCACCGAGAACTCCCCGGACGTCGGCATCAGGACGGGCGTGCCCGGGCGGGTCTCGAGGACGACGCCGTCCTTGACGGCGATGCGGACACCGCCGGTGCTCGACCACCCGACGACGATGCGGTCGATGGGCTCGAAGACCCCGGAGAAGCCGGAGGTCGCCGATGCCGTGACGAGGCTCACGCAACCGTCCCGTCGGGTCCGGTAGCGGAACCGGAACGGCAGCCGGAAGGCGTCGTCCTCGACGTCGAACCGCACGTCACGGCCGTGCCCGGCCTGGGCGAGCACGCGTGCGGCGAAGGCCCGGTCGGTACCGGATCGTTCGGTGCGGCGTCGCTGCGCGTCGATCCGCGCGGTGACGGTCCGGGCGCCGTCGGTCCCGTGGACCGCGGTCAGCACGATGCCTCGTCGACGTGCTGTCCGCAGCGGTGTTCGAACCAGGCGCGGGCGTCCTGCAGGCTCGCTCGCCGGTCGTGCTCGTGCAGCGCCGCCATGAGCGTGCAGTCGAAACCGTCCACCGTGCGCTCGATGAAGCCGAGGAGCATGTCCGGGTCCCCCCATGCAGCTGCGGCGTCGACGACCCGCCAGCAGCCGGCGTCGACCGGCTGGACACGGATGTCCGTCGGGTCCGTCGCGGCGAGCGCCCGGATCCGATCGGTGTGGACGACCTGCTGCCAGACGGCAGCCTCGGTCATCACGGTCGTGGATCCCTGGCGGTGTCCCATCGCGCCCTCCCTGTCGGTTCGATGTGGCGCACCGATTTCGACGGCGGTGCACGAGACACTTTCAGTATTGACAGGACGATTCCGGTCATGTCAGGGGTTGACTTCGTACCGCGCAAGGTGGATCATCCGCGGCCTCGATCGGAGCCCTGGGAGCGCGCCATCGGCGGGTCCCGTACGGTCGGCACATGAGCGACGGGAGCAGCGCGACCCAGGATGGCCCGCCCCGACTCTCGCGTGCGGTCCGGGATGCGATGCGGTTCGTCCACGAGCAGGCGGCGACCCACATCACCGTCGCCGACGTCGCCGCGGCCGTGCAGCTGTCGCCGCGGAGCCTGCAGAAGCGGTTCCAGGCCGAGATCGGGCAGTCCCCGGGAACCTTCCTGCGCGCCGTGCGCCTCGAGGGGGTCCGTCGTGACCTGCAGGCGGCGTCCGGTGCGCCGGACCGGCGGACCATCGCGGAGATCGCCGAGCGCTGGCAGTTCAGCAACGCGGGCCGGATGGCCGCGGCGTTCCGCGCGGCGTACGGCATCGCGCCGTCGTCGGCGCTGCGCTCCTTCGTGCCCGAGGACGACGAGGACGGCGCACCGAGCCTGTCGGACCGGAGCCAGCGACGCTTCCGCCTGGTGCTCGACTGCGAGGTCGACGTCGACGACGCGAAGGCGGTGCTCGCCGGTGCCCTGCAACGCGCGGGGGCCGGGCCGTGGCGTGATTACCGACCGGATGGGGGCAGCGAGGACCTGATGGCGTTCCTGCTCGGCAACGCGGTGCGGACGGTGGTGCGTGAGACACCGGGCGTGAGCCTCGTCGCCCTCGATGCGATGCTCCGGGTGCAGGACGAGCAGGGGTCGTACCCGCCCGCAGAGCTGCCGGCCTGGCGCGCCGGCCCACCGCCGAACGTGCCTGCGCCGTCCGGATCGTCCGACACCGACCAGCGCGTAGGATCGAGAGACGGCAGGGAAGGCGCCCATGGATGACGCATTCGAGCGTGCACTCCGTGCGCTCCGGTCGGCAGAGATCGCCGACGACGAACTCAGTCGGCCGTTCGCGCTCGCGCTGCCGATGGGCGGTGTCTCGATCTCGACGTTCGGTGAACTGTGCCCGAGCGAGACCGTGTCCGCGACCGACGACGTCGCCACCCGCGTCGACGAGATCCAGTTCGACCTGTCCGAAGGACCCTGCTGGACCGCGCTGGCGAACGACGCCCCGGTGCTGGAGACCGACGTCGTCCGTCGACCGAACGCCGCGTGGCCCGCCTTCAACGAAGCCGTCCGGAACGAACCCGTCGGCGCGGTCTTCGCGTTCCCGGTCGCGTTCGGGCCGTTCCCGCTCGGCGCGGTCGACGTGTACGTGCCGCAGCCCGCCACGATCGAGGACGACACGGTGCGGCAGGCGATGACCCTCGCCTCGGCCGTCAGCCGTCGGGTCCTGCGCCGGGCACTCCGCTCCATCGCGGACGAGGACGACGCACTTCTCGATCGGAGCCCGTCGTCGCGGCGCGTGGTGCACCAGGCCACCGGGGTCGTGCTCGCGCAGCTCGACATCAGCCCCGAGGACGCCTACCTGCTGCTGCAGGGCCACGCCTTCGCCCGCCGGACGACGATGCGGCGGGTGGCGGAGGAGATCCTCGACGGCACGGTCCGGTTCGAGAAGCGAGGCGACCTGATCGAGGAGGTCCAGTGACGACGGCAGGCAGAGAAGCCCTGATCCTCGAGACGTTCACGTCGCTCGCCGACACCCTGGTGGACGCGTACGACGTCGTGGAACTGCTGCAGACCCTGGTCGAGACGTGCGCCGACGTGCTCGGAATCGACGCCGCGGGCATCCTGCTGGCGAACGACGACCAGGAACTCGAGGTCGTGGCCTCCACCTCCGAGGCGACCCGTCTCGTCGAGGTGCTGCAGCTCGACGCCGAGGCCGGCCCCTGCATGACCTCGTTCGCGACCGGACGGGTCGTGACGTGCCCGGACATCGAGGTCGCACCGGCGGATTGGGCGATGTTCCGCACGGGTGCGCTCGCGCTCGGGTTCCGGTCCGTGCACGCCGTCCCGCTCCGGCTGGGGAGCAACGTCATCGGCACGCTCAACCTGTTCGGGGCCGGCGTCGGTGCCCTCACGGAGTCGGACCTGCGCGTCGCCCGGGCCCTGGCGGACGTGGCGACGATCGGCATCCTGCACGAACGGTCCCTGCGCGAGCACGAGATCGTCCGCGCGCAGCTGCAGCGGACCATCGGGTCGCGCGAGGTGATCGAGCAGGCCAAGGGCGTCGTGTCGTACCTGCGCGGCGTCTCGATCGAGGACGCCTTCGCGGTGATCCGCGGGTACGCGCTCGAGCACCACGAGCCGCTCTCCGAGGTCGCCCGCGCGATCGTGCAGCGCCGACTCGTCCCCTGACGACCACGAGCGAGCACGGCCCGGCCGGTCCGACGCGTCCGGTGAGTCCCGCCCGCTACGGTGAGCGGATGGGCAAGGTCACGCTGCAGGACGTCGCCGCACACGCCGGCGTCTCGATGAAGACCGTGTCCAACGTCGTCCGCGGCTACCAGCACGTCAGCGACCCGATGCGCAGCCGGGTGCAGGCCGCGATCGACGAGCTGGGCTACCGCCCGAACGTCTCGGGGCGGTCCCTGGCGACCGGACGCTCGAACATGCTCGCCTTCGCGTTCCCCGACCTGCGGCGTCCGTACTTCGCCGAACTGGCCCACGTGTTCTCGCGGGTGTGCGCCGACCGCGGCTACCAGCTCCTGCTCGAGGAGACCGGCGGCGACCCCGACGGTGAACGCTCAGCGGTGCGGGGACGCGAGGCCGGTGTGGTCGACGGGGTCGTGATCCACCCGCAGGTGCTCACACCCGAGGCCATCGACCGGATCCGCGGGGACACCGCCGTGGTGTTCCTCGGCGAGGACGTCCGGCCCCCGCACGCAGACCAGGTCGTGATCGACAACGCCGGGGCCGCCACCGAGGCCGTCGCGCACCTGGTGGCGCTCGGCTGCCGCCGCATCGGGTTCTTCGGGCACGAGACCGGCCCGTCGTCGCGCACCTCCGGACTGCGTCTGGACGGCTACCGTGCCGGACTCGTCGCCGCGGGTCTGCCGCTCGACGACGCGTTGCTGGTCCCCCGCGAGGTCGGTGACGCCGCCGGTGCCGAGGTCGCCTTCGGCGCCGCGCTCGACGCCGGACTCCGCGTCGACGGTCTGCTCTGCCGCGATGACCTGGCCGCGCTCGGGGCGCTCCGGGCGATGCGCCTGCGCGGCCTGGACGCCCCCGGCGACGTCGCCGTCGTCGGGTGGGACGCGGTCGGACTCGGGTCGAGCCTGGTGCCGAGCCTCACCTCCGTCGCGCCCGACACGGTGGCCCTCGCCGACACCGCGCTCGACCTGCTGGTCGAGCGGATGGACGGCTCAGACGTGCCCGGCCGGCTGGTCACGGTCGGCCACCGCCTGCTCGTCGGCGAGAGCGCGCCGTACGCGGACGGCACGTCCGACCGGGCGGCGCACCAGAGCGCGTGAACGGCGGACTGGAGGCCCGTGGCGGTGCCGCCACCCCTCCCTCGCAGGCTCGGTCGGCGCGGCCCGCGTGCCGCTGGCGCGACACTGCTGAGCGAGCCGCGCCCGTCCGCCTTTCCCCCGTCGACTGCCGTCAGCGGCCTGCGGGAGCCGACTCCCCCGGGTGCACGCTGCCGAGCAGCTCGACGACGACGTCCCGCAGGGCGTCGGGCAGGCCCACGGTGCCGAGCTCGACGATGCGGTCCGCACGCGGCAGGTCCTTCACCACGACCTCCCACGCCTCGAGCTTCTCCGGGTTGCCGGCCTGCGCGCCCTCGAGGACCCACCGCACGGCCTCCCGCGCGTCGACACCGACGACCGGAGCGCCGACCAGCGTGACCGATCCGCCCGACGCCGAGTCGACGGACAGGTCGACCGAGAACCGGTCGGCCGCACGTGCCGACGTCGGTTGCCCGTCGACCGGCGCGGCGAGGAACGTGATCCGCCAGTCGCGGTGGGCGGGGACGACGTCGAGGACCCCGGTGGCGGCGTGCACCCGGAACTCGGCGTGCGCTGGGTCCCAGGTCAGGCGGGTCCGGGCGGTGCGGCTGCCCTCGCCCTCGTGGTCCTCGACCAGGGTGAACTCGCCGGGCGCACCCGGCGCGACGAGGACCTCGAACGCCGTCGGGTTGACGGTGGCGTCGAGCTGGTCGGCCGCCGCGAGCGGCAGGATCCCACCGGCGCGCAGCAGGACCGGCACCGTGTCGAGCGTGCGGTGCAGGTCCACGAACCGGTCGCCCGCGTACACCGTGCCGGTGAAGACGTCGGTCCAGGTGCCGGGCGGCAGCCAGGCCCGGGCGACCCCGCGCCGGCTGACCGGGTCGCGCGGCGTCACGATCGGGGCGACGAGCAGCTCCGAACCGAACGCGTAGGTGTTCGGCACCCGGTACGCCTCGTCGCGGCGCGGCTCCAGGTGGTACAGCGGCCGGACCAGTGCGGTGCCCTCGGCGGTGCCGTGGTTCATGGTGTGCAGGTACGGCACCAGGCGGTGACGGAAGCGGAGTGCCTCGCCCATCGCGGCGCGGGCCTCGGCGGGGAACACCCACGGCTCCTTGCGGATGAACGGGTTGTTCGCGGAGTGCAGGCGCATGATCGGTGAGAACACCCCGAACTGCACCCAGCGGGTGGCGAGCTCGTCGTCGCGGACGCCACGGGTGTGGCCGCCGATGTCATGGCTCCACCAGGGGTAGCCGATGTTCGCGGCGGTGGCGGTGAACTCGGGCTGGAACGCCAGGGACGCCCACGACACGACGGCATCGCCGGAGAACCCGACGGCGTACCGGTGGCTGCCGGGGCCGGCGTAGCGCGAGAAGGTCATGCCGTCGACGGGGGCTGCTGTTCCTTCGTCGTCTGGAGCCGTGTCCGCGCCGTCGTCAGGCCTTGCGTCGGCGTCACCCGATGCCGCGTGCCGCGCCGAGTCGAGCAGGTGGAAGTGGTTGAGCAGCCACAGCGGGTCGACCCCGGGCAGCCCGGTCTCACGGCCCTGCTGCCAGTCGATCCACCAGAAGTCGACGCCCTGCTCCTCGAGCGGGCGGTGCAGCTGTTCGAAGTAGGCCTGCAGGAACCGGCGGTCCGTCGGGTCGAATGGGATCGGCTGCTCGGTCTCCGGGTCGACGCCCATCGCCCGGGCCACCGCGGGGTAGGCGTCCTCGAACGCCCGGACACCGTCGGCCGGGTGCAGGTTCAACGTCGTGCGCATCCCCCGGCGGTGCAGTTCGGCGAGGAACGCCCGCGGGTCCGGGAACAGCGACGGCTCCCACGAGTACCCCGTCCAGCCGTTGCCGAAGCGCGGCGGGACGGAGTCCACCCGGTGCCAGTCCATGTCGATGACGGCGACCGAGAACGGCAGGTGTTCGTCGGCGAAGCGGTCCAGCAGCTCGAGGTACGAGGTGTCGCTGTACGGGTGGTACCGGCTCCACCAGTTGCCGAGTGCCCACCGCGGCATCCGCGACGGCGGCCCGGAGACGGCATGGTAGGTGCGGAGCGCGGCGTCGTAGTCGCGGCCGTACGCGAAGACCGTGACGTCGCGGCGCCCGGGGACCCGCGTGCCGATCCAGCCGTCGTCGGCGAACAGGAACGACTCGCTGTCGTCGAGCGCGGTGATGCCGTCACGGGCCAGGATCCCCGGTTCGAGCGGCATCCGGCCGTCGACGTCGTCGAGGGTGCGGCCGGTGCCGCCGAGGTCGCGCGGCTCCTGTCCCCAGCGCCAGCGGTTGGCGTCCGGGCCGGTGGTCTCGACGACCAGGCCGCTCGGGCTGAAGGGACGGCCGTCGTAGCGCAGGCGGGCGCGGTCGGTGGTGACGACGACGCCGGCGGCGGTGCCGGTGCCGTCGGCGGCGGCCGTCCGCTCCACGGTGAACGCCGGCACGGGCAGGCGGCGGCGCATCGCGAAGGTCGATGCGCGGTCCTCGAACCCGCCGTCGTCGCTCCACTCGATGCGGAAGGCCCCGGCGTCGAGCACGGTGATGCGCCAGTGGTCGCCGGTGACGACGGCTGCGGGGTCGGCGACCGGGTCCGAACCCGGGAACGGACGGATGGTGGGGAGGACCGCCCCGGTGGTGCCGGTGGTGCTGCTGCCGGTGGTGCTGCTGCTCACGTGGTGCCTCTCAGCTCTTGACCGCGCCCTGCGTCACGCCGCTGATGACCCAGCGCTGCGCGAACAGGTAGACGATGATCGTGGGCGCCATCGCCATCAGGTACGAGGCGAAGGCGACGTTGTAGTTGGTGCCGAACTGACTCTGGAAGATGTTCTGCACCACGGGCAGGGTCTGCAACCCCGGATCCGCCGTGATGAGCGACGGCATCATGAAGTCGTTCCACGATGCCAGGAACGCGAAGATGCCGACCGTCGCGTTCATCGGGCCGAGGAGCGGCAGGATGATCCGCCAGAAGATCTGCCACGTGGACGCCCCGTCGATGCGGGCGCTCTCCTCGAGTTCGACCGGGATCGACCGCAGGTACGCCGAGTAGAGCAGCACGCTGAACGACAGTTGGAACATGGCGTGCAGGATCCCGACGCCGATCGGGTTGTCGAGGCCGATCTCGGCGGTCAGCTTGATCTGCGGCAGCGCCACCACCGGGAACGGCAGGAACATCGCCGCGAGCAGGTAGACGAACGAGTACCGGAAGAACCGCTTGTGCCAGTTCCGGACGATCGCGTACGAGGCGAACGAGCTGAGCAGCAGCGTCGCGACGACGGTGAGCGCCGCGACGCCCAGGGACACCGAGAAGGACACCGGGAACCGGGTCAGCTGCCAGGCCTCGGCGAAGGAGCCCGGGTTGAACGGGAACGGCAGCGAGAGCGCGTTGCCGTCGACGGACTGCTCGGTCGTCTTGAACGCCATCGAGAGCGTCACGTACAGCGGGATGAGCACGGTCAGCGACGCGAGGCCGAGGACCACGGTCAGCGTCCAGTTCGTGCCGCCCAGTCGTCGGCGGTGGCCGCGGCCGGAACGTCCGCCGCCGGCGGTGGCCACGGCGCGGGTGTCGGTCGGGGGTCGTGTGTCGATGGCGGTCATGCGAGTCGCAGGTTCCTTCCGCGGGTCGCCGCGAGCTGCAGCACGGAGATGAGGACGGTGATGATGAAGAACACGGTCGCGTTCGCCATCTGGTAGGCGTAGTCGCCGCCGGTGAAGCCGCCGAAGATGGTCATCGCGACACTGCTCGTCGCGCTGCCGGGGCCGCCGTTGGTCAGACCGACGATCACGTCGTAGGCACCGAGGTAGCCCTTCACGCCGAGCACGGTGTTGATGACGATGAAGCCGCCGAGCAGCGGGAGCGTGATCGAGCGGAGCTGCTTCCAGCCGGTCGCGCCGTCGAGCGCACTGGCCTCGTACAGCTCCTCGGGGATCGACGTCAGGCCCGCCGTGTAGATGAGGAGCGCGCCGGGCACTGTCTGCCAGGCGGACACGATCACGATCGCGAGCCAGGCGAGGTTGGGGTCGCCGAGGATGCTCTGCTCGAGCGGGCCGAAACCGACGCTCGTGGCCAGGGCCGGCACGGTGTTCGAGAACAGGAAGTTGAACACGTAGGCGACGATGATCCCCGAGATCACCATCGGGATGACGAACACCGACCGCAACCCGGCGGCGAACCGGATCTTCTTCGCCAGGGCGATCGCCAGGGACAGCGCGACGACCTGCGTGACGACGACGGTGACGGCCGCGAAGCCGAGCGTGAAGCCGTACGACGCCAGGATCGCCGGGTCGGAGACGAGCGCCCTGTAGTTCTCGACGCCGATGAAGTCCCACTGCCCGAACCCCAGGTAGTCGGTGAAGCTGTAGAAGACGCCGACGCAGGCGGGGGCGACGACGAACGCCGTGAAGAGCACGAGGGCCGGCACGAGGAACAGGTAGTACATGCCCTCCGTCCGGTGGAGGGAACCCACACGACGGTGCGTACGGGACGCCGCGGTCGCCGGTCCGGACGTTGCCGGGTCGGTGTCGCGGGAGAGCGGGGTCTGCATGGTCATGGTGGCTCCTGTGTCCTGGTCCGGCTCAGACCGTCGCGGAACGGCCGGCGAGCCGCCGCCAGTCCGAGTCGAGCCGCTGCAGCATCGAGGTGAAGTCCCCGCTCCGGATCGCCGACTGCAGGTAGTTGCCGAGCGGGATCGACGTGGGGATGAAGGTGCCGGCGCCCTGGTAGAACGCGGCGTCGTCGACGTACTGCTGCAGGCCGGCGAGGCGCTCGTCCTGCTGCGGCGGTGCGTCGATGCGGGGCGAGTACGCCAGGTTGTCGCGGTTGTAGGCGTCGATGACCTCGGGCTGCATGAGGAACTCGACGAGCTCCTTCGCCTGCTCCGGGTGCTCGGACGCCGTGGGGATCCAGAGCCCGAGGTCGATGTTGACCCGGGCCTTGCGGTCGGTCGGGTCGTTCGACACCGGCAGGGCGAAGGTGCCGACGGGCAGCTCCTCGTCGATCAGCGCGATCTGCCCGAGCGCCCACGGGCCCTGCAGGTACATCGCGGCCTCGCCCTTGCCGAACGCCAGGTTGCCGTCGGCGTAGGCGCGGGTGGCGTGGTCGCGGTTGAAGAACGACGAGATGGTCTTCGCGCGCTCCATCGGCACCGCGAAGTCCTTCTCGAACGACACCTCGGAGTCGGGGCCGACGTCGGCGCCGAGGGCCTTCATCTTGCGGAAGAACGAGCCGGTGTCGACGAGGCTGCCCACCGAGTAGTCGAACAGGCCCTGCCAGAGCGTCCAGGTGTCCCGGTCGGTGGCGTAGATCGGCGTGATGCCGGCCTTCTGCAGCGTCCGGCAGACCTCGACGAACTCGTCCCACGTCGTCGGGACCGGCAGGTCGTGCTCGGCGAAGATCCGCTTGTTGTAGATCACCCCGGCCGCCGCGAGCGAGTACGGCAGCACGCTCGTGCGGTCCTCGAACTTCGCGTACTGGTTCGTCAGGGTGTCGATGTCCGGTCGGACCCGCGCTGCCGACGGCAGGTCGCTGAGGTCGCTGAGCACGCCGCGCGAGATGTACCGGGCGAGCTCGAGGTTGTCGTTGAAGCACCCGACGTCCGCCGGTTCGCCGCGCACGAACTGCGGGGCGATGGCCGCCGTGCTGTCGTGCACGACCGAGATGCCGGTGTGCTCCCCCTCGAACTCCCGCAGCAGCTTGTCGAAGTACGCGATGACCTCCTGCTTCTGCTCGTAGAAGCGGAGCGTCGTGGCACCACCGGCGGCACGCCCCGGGGTCGCGCACCCGGCGAGTGCCATCGTGCCGAGTGCGATGCCACCGGCCGCGCCCGCGAGGAACCCCCGCCGGCTCACCGCCGCCTGGAGTGTTGCGGTCCTGCTTCCCACCATCGGGTCTCTCCCTCGTTGCGCATCGTCGCGCAGGGTCCTGTTTACAGCGCTGTAAAGCGTACGTCAACGTTGTAATCGCGTGTGGCAGTGGTCGATGCGCCCCACGGACGGGAGGCACGGTGCCAGCCCGCCCCGCGCCTCCCGGCCGCCGCACCGCGCGTCCACGGCCGCGAGCCGCCGCCTGGTGCGAGGTTGCGCACTCCGTGCGGCGCCCGCAGCGCCGCACGGAGTGGGGAACCTCGCACGGAGCGTGCCGCACCCTCGGGACGAGCACGGCCGCTGGGACGGACACGGCACGGAGCTGGCAGGATCGTCTGATGGCTGAGGACGAACGGGACATCGCACTCCGGGTGGGGCACGAGGAGCTCCGCATCCGCGGGGTCTACGAGACCATCAGCATCATCAACGACGTGATGGTCGCGCTCTGGTTCATCGTCGGCAGCGTCCTCTTCTTCTCCGAGAGCACCACGACGGCCGGCACGTGGCTGTTCCTGATCGGGAGCATCCAGCTGCTCATCCGTCCCGTGATCCGGCTGTCGCGGAGACTCCACCTCGGACGGGTCGGCCGGGGGAACCCCACGGAGTCCGCGCGCGATTTCTGAACCACGACACGCCTGGGCGAACACACAGGATCGCGAGCAGGCACCATGGACTGCATGGCAAGCACCACTCCTCCCCTGCCCGGACCCGTGACCACGACGCCGCAGTTGCGGCGGTGGGTGTTCTGGCCCGCCGCCGTCATCGTGCTGGGGTTCGTGGCCTTCACCCTGATCTCCCCCTCCACCGCCGAGGCGCTGTTCCTCGGTCTGCAGGACGGCATCGTCAAGAACTTCAGCTGGTACTACGTGCTGATCGCCGCGTTCTTCGTCGGCTTCTCGCTGTTCGTCGGCTTCAGCCGCTTCGGTGACATCAAGCTCGGCAAGGACCAGGACGAGCCCGAGTTCTCGACCGGTTCGTGGTTCGCACTGCTCTTTGCCGCCGGCATGGGCATCGGCCTCGTCTTCTACGGGGTCTCCGAGCCCCTCAGCCACTTCGCTTCCCCGCGCCCCGGCGTCACCGGCAACGAGAAGGAGCTCGCGCAGCAGGCACTGACCCAGACGTTCCTGCACTGGGGCCTGCACGCGTGGGCGATCTACGTCGTCCTCGGCCTGGCCCTGGCGTACGCGATCCACCGCCGGGGTCGTCCGGTGTCGATCCGCTGGGCCCTCGAACCGCTGCTCGGCAACCGCGTGCGCGGCGGCTGGGGCAACCTGATCGACGTGATCGCCCTGGTCGGCACGCTCTTCGGCGTCGCGACCTCGCTCGGCCTCGGCGTCATCCAGATCGGTGCCGGGCTCGAGAGCGCCGGCATCGCCGACAGCAGCATCGTCAGCCAGATCGCGATCATCGCGGTGATCACCGCCGTCACGATCGTCTCGCTCGTCACCGGTGTGACCAAGGGCATGAAGATCCTGTCGAACTTCAACCTGCTGCTCGCCGCTGCACTGCTGCTCTTCGTGCTCATCGTCGGCCCGACGCAGTTCCTGCTCCGTGACTTCGTGCAGTCGATCGGCTCCTACCTGCAGAACATCGTCGGCCTGTCGTTCAACGTCACCGCCCAGCAGGGTGCCGAGGGCGAGGCCTGGCAGGGCGCCTGGACCACCTTCTACTGGGGATGGTGGATGTCGTGGGCGCCGTTCGTCGGTGTCTTCATCGCCCGCATCTCCAAGGGCCGCACCGTCCGACAGTTCGTGTTCGGTGTGCTGCTCGTGCCGACCGCACTCACGTTCCTGTGGTTCGCCGTCCTCGGCGGCACCGCGATCCACCGCCAGACCGACGGCTCGGGCGGCCTGATCGGCTCGGACGGCTCGGTCGACATCGAGGGGTCGCTGTTCGCGGTCCTCGGCGACCTGCCCGCCGGCATGGTCCTGACCTACGGCGCGATCCTGCTCATCGGCGTGTTCTTCGTGACCTCGTCGGACTCGGGGTCGCTCGTGATGGCGATGATCGCGTCGGGCGGTGACATCGAGCCGAAGAACTGGCTGCGGGTCTTCTTCGCCGGTGTCGCTGCACTGCTCGCCGTCGCCCTGCTGCTCAGCGGTGGACTGAACGCGCTGAAGACGGCGGCGATCACGACCGCGTTGCCGTTCAGCATCGTCCTGTTGCTCACCTGTTGGTCGACGATCATCGCCTTCACCCGCGAGCGCCGTGCCTACGACAAGGCCGAGCGCGAGGTCCTGCTCGAGCACGTCGGCGCCTACTACGGCCTCGAGGTCGAGGCGCCGACCGAGCGTCCGGCACGGTCCGGCCTCGGCCGTCCGTGGGCCGCGGTGAAGAACCGCGTGCGCGGTGGCCGCGGAACCGCCTCCCCGACGGTGGAGGCCGGCGCGCTCGACGACTTCCCGGTGCGGCCGTCGTCGGTCTCGGCCGACCCGGCGGTCGACCCGAGCCTCGACGCGCGTCCGACGTCGGACGACGGGCCCGCGACGGAGCAGCCCGAACGCTGACGCGGCGCTCGGCGCGGCGCGGCAGGCGCCACGCGCCGTGTGGTGCGAGGTTCCGTTCTCGGTGCGACGAACGTGCCCTCGCACCGGAGACGGAACCGCGCACGGGCGGTCGACGCAACCACCTGACGGACGGGAGGCGCGGTGCCAGCTGGCACCGTGCCTCCTGTCCGTCAGTGCGTCAGGTGTCGGTCCGTGCGGACGCGACCTCGAGGGTCACGACGACCGCCACCACGGCGAGCGCCGTGACCGGCAGCGACACCGCCGGCACCGCGATCGACGCGAGGACCACGAGTACCAGGGCCACCACGACGGCGTTGGCCCGTGCCGACAGCGACGGCCGGATCGCGAGCGCCCAGATCGACAGCACGAACACGGCGACCGGCACCGCGACGGTCGCGGCGACCGAGGCGGACGACAGCTCGACGTGGCCAGCGTCGGCGCTGACCGCGACCTCGATGCCGGCCGGCAGGGCACCGGCGGCGGCGAAGACGAAGTAGTGGCCGTAGCCGAACACGAGCGCGGTGGGCAGCGAGCGGATGTGCGCGTGCTGCTCGCGGGAGAAGTAGATCCACCACATGCCGACGGTGATCACGAGCCCGCAACCCGCGAGCGCCAGCAGGGCTCCGAGGTGCTCGGTGTGCGCGACGGCGTCGATCACCGCGCCGGCCGAGGCCACCAGCCCCTCGCCCAGGACGATGAGGGTGAACAGGGAGAACCGTTCGGCCAGGTGCCGGGTGTGCCAGGGGGCTGTCCCCGTCGAGGTCTGCGCCCAGATCGGCACGGAGAGCTCGGCGAGCACGAGGAACGGTGCCGCGTAGGACCAGACGTCGTCGGGCAGGGCCAGGGAGACCACCCAGAGCACCTGCACGACCGTGATGCCGACGGCGTGCAGGGTGGCGGTCCGGCGGTGGCGGGTGGAGGACGCGGCGGCGCGGATCCACTGCCCGACCAGGGCCAGCCGCATGACGACGTAGCCGATGATGCCGATCGTGAAGTCGTTCTCGACCATGGCCGCGTGCACCCCGGCGGCGAGGACGAGCACCCCGGCCATCTGCACGAAGGTCATCACGCGGTAGAGCCAGTCGTCGGTGTCGAACGACGTGGCGAACCACGTGAAGTTCATCCAGGCCCACCAGATCGAGAAGAACACCAGCCCGTAGGCCAGGACGGCGGAGGTGACGTGTCCCTCGAGCTCGATCTCGTGCAGGTTCGTGGCGGCGAAGCCCACCGCGACGACGAACACCAGGTCGAACAGGAGCTCGAGGGGGCTCGCCGCCCGGTGTCGCTGGTCGGGGTCGCGCGGCACCATCCGGCGGAGTCCGATGGTCGGCATGGGGCCAACGGTAGGGCATCCCCAGAACGCGGACCACTGACGGCGGGACCGGCCCTGCCGATCTGTCCGTGTGCAGGCCCCGCACCACCAGACCAGCCCGTCTCGGCCGTGGACGTCGTGTCCGGCCGAACCCCTCCGACAGGAGTCCCGGTGACCTCACCGCGTCCCGCCGTCCGTCCCAGGTCGTTCCGCCGAGCGGCCGTCAGCGCCACCGCCGGCGCACTGACCGCCGCCACGCTGCTGGCGTTCGCCGTCACCCCGGCGCACGCCGCGACCTCGGACACCCCGCGCTCACCGGCCGATCCGACCGCTGCGGTGGCCGCACCACAGGAACAGCCTGGAGGCTCGTCCCGCGTCGGTCCGGCCGCGGACGGTGTGCAGGTGGGTTCCGGCTCCTACGCGCCGGCCCCGCCGGACGAGATCACGGACATCGCCGACGTGCGGAAGACGCTGGACCAGCGGCTGTACATCGACCCGTCGAAGGCCGGCGAGCCGGTGCCGACGAACCAGTGGTGGACGGACCTGCTGGTCAGCAAGTACTCCGGCGACATGTGGGCGTACCCGTTCGTCTCGTCGAACAGTGCCGCGGGCACGAAGCTCACGATCCCGACGCGGTGGAACAGCGACGGCACGGCGATGCGCCTGGAGTCCCCCGTGACGGTGGGCGGGACGGTGGAGCCGACCCCCGACGCGAGCGACCGCACCCTCGCCGACTTCGAGGACGGCCTGCCCGACGGCTGGACCGCGACCGGTGACGCCTTCACGGCCACCGCCACCGGGACGGCCAGCGGGCAGAGCGCGGTCTCCGGGTGGCTCGGCGGACGCCTCCTGAACTCGTTCAGCGACGAGGACGGCGACGGCGCGACCGGCACGCTCACCTCGCCGGCGTTCACGATCGACCGTTCGACCCTGGCGTTCCTGGTCGGCGGTGGCCGGCACCCCGACCACGAAGCCGTGCAGCTCCTGGTCGACGGCGACGTCGTGGCGAGCAGCACCGGGACGGACAGCGAACAGCTGCGCTGGGACAGCTGGGACGTCTCCGCACACCGGGGGCAGTCCGCGCAGCTGCGGATCGTCGACGACCTGCGGGCCGGGTGGGCACACGTGCTGGTCGACCAGGTCCTGCTCACCGACGCCCCGGACGGCCTCGCCGACCGCTTCGCGACCACGTTCCGGGCGAAGCAGGCCGATGCGCTCCGCTGGGGCGACTGGAACGTCAGCTGGCGGATGCCGCAGGACGGCCCGGGCGGACAGTACATGGACGTCACGAGCGTGCAGGGTTCGCCGTACGAGTGGTTCGAGTTCCACGGCATGACCCCGCGCCTCACCCTGCAGGACGGTGCCGAGATCACCGACGGAGACGGCGAACCGCTCGACCTGCCGGTGACGACGGACCGGTTCGAGATCCGCCAGGACGGCCACGTCTTCGGCGTGCACGCCCCCGACGGGACGACCTTCACCCGGGTCGGCAACGCGCTGGAGGCCTCGTCGGGCACGCCCTACCTGGTGCTCAGCGCGGTGCCCGAGCATGGCCTTTCTCTGGACGACCTGCACCGCACCGCCTTCGCGGTCCCCCGTGACACGACGATGACGTACTCGTACGACGCGGCGGCGGCGAACGTCCGCCAGCAGTGGTCGATCCGCACCGACACGCTGCAGGGCGACGACCACGACACCGTGCAGGGCTGGCTGCAGCACCAGTACGCCGACGCCACCACGAACCTGCGCTTCACCGGCGCCACCTACGAGACCCCGCGCGGCACCATGCGGACCACCGTCGGCCACGACGGCTGGACCCTGGACTACGCGTTCACGGGCATCACGCCGATCGGTGCCACGCCCGAGGCGGTCGGCGACGACCCGTACTCCGAGGAGGTCATGCGCGAGTACCTGCACGAGTACGCCGCGAAGACGACGTACGGCGGGGACACCTACTGGGGCGGCAAGGACGTCCTGCAGCTCGCCGAGTACATGACGATCGCGCGGCAGATCGGTGCCACCGAGGACGCCCGGACGCTGCAGGACACCCTCGAACGCGCCCTGACCGACTGGTACACGTACACGGACGGCGAAGCGGAGCACTTCTTCGCGATGTACCCGACGTGGAAGGCCCTGATCGGGTTCGCCGACTCGTACGGGTCGGCCCAGTTCAACGACAACCACTTCCACTACGGGTACTTCGCCGTCGCGACCGCCATGCTCGGCCGGGTCGACCACGAGTGGGCCGCAAAGTACCAGGGCATGGCGACGCTCGTCGCGAAGCAGTACGCGAACTGGGACCGCGACGACGCCCGGTTCCCGCACATGCGCACGTTCGGCGTCTGGGAGGGCCGGTCGAACGCCGGTGGCGTGTCGTCACCCGGCGGCAACAACCAGGAGTCGTCGTCCGAGGCGATCCAGTCCGAGGCGGGGCTCTTCCTGCTCGGCTCGGTCCTCGGCGACGAGGAGATGCAGGCCGCCGGTGCGGTGCAGTACGTCACCGAGCGGGCCGCCGTCCGCGACTACTGGCAGAACGTCCGCGGCAACCCCGCCTCGGCGTCGTACGACGGCAACGGTGCGTTCCCGGACGAGTACGAGCACGGGCAGGCGGGGATCCTGTTCGACTCCGGGCAGGCCCACGCCACGTACTTCTCCGGCGACCCCGCCTGGATCTCCGGCATCCAGTGGATGCCGATCGCCCCGTGGTTCGACTACTTCGGCTGGGACCCGGGCTTCTCGAAGGCCCTGATGCGCGAGATGATGGCCGCCCGCCCGGAGTCCATCGGGCAGGCCGGGGTCACGGACGGCAACGCGGCACGCATCCAGATGCTCACGAAGAAGTGGTGGGGCGTCGGCAGCTACGGCGACGTGAAGATCACCCGCGACCGCCCGGCCGCGATCGGTGAGCTGCAGGACGCGATCCGCGCGGTCGAGACGAACCACCCCGGGTACGTCACCCGGCGAACCGCGGCGAACCCCCTGTACGACCCGGCCACCGACACCCTGCTGGTGAGCGTGGACGACGACGGACGGGTGGTGTTCCCGGACCGGTACTGGACCCCGGAGAACCTGCCCGACTCGCTGGTGCCCACGGAGCTCGACGGTCCCACCGCCGACCGGAAGCCCCAGGACTGGCCGACGCCGTCCCCGCTGATGCCGTTCCTGGTGGACGACTTCCGCGCCGACACCGCGACCATCGACCAGCTGTACGGCGTCGATCTCACCGACCACACCCCGGGCGAGGACACCGAGCACGCCGCGCGGGTGTTCAGCGGCATGGGTGACGCCCTCGGCAACGTCGTGCTCGGGTTCCTCGGGCAGTACGACCCGGACACCTACGCCGACGTGCACGCCGCACTGTGGGCGGCCGACGACCCGGCCGTGACCGGACAGTCGATGGCCGGCCTCGTCTACCACCAGGCGATGTCGAACCGGACCGTCGGCACCGAGGTCACCGACCGGCACACCTCGGACCCGCTCAGCCAGGTGTTCCGCGCACCGGACGGCACGATCAGCTACGTGCTCGACAACCCCGACACCGTGCAGCACACGTACGACGTCTACGAGGGCACCGAGGTGATCGGCCAGATCGCGGTCCCGGCGCAGACGCAGATCACCTCGCACCTGGACGCGCGGCTCACCGAGGTGGTCGTCAGCACGAAGGGGGCCCCGAAGACGATCGTCCCCGGTGCGACCACGACCTTCACCGCGACCGGCTACGACCAGTACGGCGCAACCATCGCCCTGGACGACGTCACCTGGTCGACCGACACCGGCACGATCAGCGCCGACGGTCTCCACCGCGCATCGGAGCGCGCGGAGCGGGCGACGGTCACCGCCACGGTCGGCGGCGTGCACGGGTCGTACGCCTTCCGGGTCGCACCGGCACCGGTCCTGACCGGGTTCGACGTCACGCCCGGCTTCGACCGGCTCGTCGTCGGGACACCACAGCGGTTCCGTGCCGCCGGCCACGACCAGTACGGCGACCCCGCGGACCTGCCCGCCGACGTCACCTGGTCGTACACCGGCGCCGGGAGCACCGGGAGCACCGGGAGCGACGGCACCGTGACGACCACCGCCGCGGGCTCCGGGTACGTCGTCGCGACCGGTGGGGGTGTCGAGGGCTCGGCGGTCGTCGCCTCGGTGACGTCGATCCCCGATGCCGCAGCGGGTGCCGACGTCGACGCGAGCTCCTCGGACGGTGGGAACGTCGCCGGGAAGGCAGTCGACGGGGACCGCAGCACCCGGTGGGAGAGCGCGCACGGTGTGGACGACGTCGACTACACGATCGACCTCGGGCGGCTGACCGACGTCGACACCGTGCGGGTGGACTGGGAGAACGCGGCCGCCGCACGGTACGTGCTGCAGGTCCGGGACACCGCCGACGGCCCCTGGCGCGACGTGCGGACCGTCGACAAGACCACCGCCGACGCGGACACGGTGGCCGTGGGCGCGACCGCCCGGTTCGTGCGCCTGCACCTGACCGATCGCCTCACCGGGTACGGGTACTCCATCTGGGAGGTGCACGTGTCCGGCACCCCGGCGGCCTCGACCGTCGACGTCGAGGACGTGCTCGTCGCGCCGCGCACCGCGACCGTCCGCACCGGTGACACGGTCCGGATGGCGGCCTACGGGTTCGACCGCCACGGGTTCGGCGGGCGGCTCGCCGCGGACCGCCCGGAGTGGGCCGTCGACGGCGGCGGAAGTGTCGAACCGGACGGCGTCGTCACCGCAGCGACCGAGGGCGGTGTGACCGCGACGGTCACGGCCACGGTGCCGGGAGCATCCGGGACGGCCACCGTCACGACCCTCGACGAGGCGACCGACGGTGACGACGACGGAACCGCACCCGCCCGCTCTCGTGACGTGGCCGCTGGTAAGCCCGTCACCACCTCGTCGGACGAGCGTGGCGACCTGTCCGGCGGCAACGCGGTGGACGGCGACGCCCGGACCCGGTGGGCCAGCGCAGCACGCGACGGTGAGTGGCTGGCGGTCGACCTCGGGCAGGTCGTGCCGATCGACCAGGTGCAGCTCGACTGGGAGGCCGCGTGGGCCGAGGCCTACCGCGTCCAGATCCGCGACGACGAAGACGCCCCCTGGCGGACCGTCGCGGGGGAAGCCCACGGGACCGGCGGCGAGGTGACCCACCGGCTGGAGGGCGACGACGTCACCGGCCGCTGGGTCCGGGTCGTCGCAGACCGCCGGCACACCGCGTTCGGCGTCTCGCTCTGGGCGCTCCGCGTCACCTCGACGCAGGGCGAACCGACGCCGGACCTGGCACGACGGGCGAGCGTGTCGGCGTCGGCCGACGAGGGCGACGGCGTGCCCGCGCACAACGCCGTGGACGGCGACCCGGGATCGCGCTGGGCGAGCGGACACACCGACGACCAGTGGCTCGCCGTCGACCTCGGCGCGCCGCACAGCCTGCACGGCGCGGTGCTCCGTTGGGAGGACGCCTTCGGACGCTCCTACCGGATCGAGGCGCGGAACGCGGGCGACGACGGGTGGACGACGCTCGCCACCGAGACCGACGGTGACGGCGGGACCGACCGGCACGCCCTGGACGGCTCGTGGCGGTACGTCCGCGTGCACGGTGTCGAACGGGCGACCCCGTACGGCTACTCGCTGTACGACCTCGAGATCCGGTAGCGCTGACGCCCCCGCTGCACGCACACTCGACCGAACAGCCGACAACCGACGGAGACACGATGTCGCAACCGCTCGAATCGCTCATGCACGCCAACCTGTTCGAGGTGTTCGGGGAGCGGGACCCCGAGCGTCGCCGCGCCGCGATCGAGCGGACGTACGCCCCGGACGTCGAGTTCCTGGACCCCGACGAGGTCGTCACCGGCCACGACGCCCTGCACGCCAAGGCGCAGCGCCTGCTCGACGACGCCCCCGGGTTCGTGTTCTCGCCGGCCGGCCCGGTCTACGAGAACCACGGGATGGGGTACCTCGCCTGGCACTTCGGCCCCGAGGGAGCACCGCCCGTCGTGTCCGGCATGGACATCTGCTTCATCGAGGGCGACGTCATCGCGAAGGTCTACACGTTGCTGACCGCCTGACCACCACCTCCCGCAGGTCGCTGACGGACTGGAGGCCCGGTGCCAGGTGGCACCGGGCCTCCTGCCCGGCGTGCGGCATGGTCGAGCCACCGGCTCCGTCGTGCTCGCGGTCTGCGTGTGGCAGATCATCCGGGCGGTCTGGTTTGGCCACGTGCCGAGGGACTGATGCCGCTCCGGGAATGTGCGGTGGAACGGCCGTGCGAGGATTCGTCAACCGCAATCCCGAGGGGAACGACCACCATGGCCACAGCTCGCACGCTCCACTGGATCAGCACCGTGCTCCTCGCCGTGGGGTTCCTCGGCGTCGGCGCCCTGATGTACGACGCGTCCTACGGCCCGGAGGGCGGCGGCGCGAACATCGGCCTCGGCCTCGTCCTCATCCCGTGTCTCGGATCAGGCGTCGTCGGGCTCGCGCTGGGGGCCGCGGCCTTGGTCGCGACGTGGTGGGACGCCCGGGCCGAGCGCTCGCGTGCCGCGGTCCGGTGACACAGGTGTCCGCCCCGTCCGCTCCGCGGCCGTGGACGCTGATCGCCGTCGCTGTGCTGGTGGGCTGGACGATCGTGACGGCGCTGCTGTTCCCGGTCGCCGGGGCCGACGAGCACGAGGGGCCCGGCGACCAGGTCTGGCGGACCTCGTCGAGCACGCTCGGCGTGCCGCTCTCACCCGAGTGGGACGTCCTCGTCTGGCTCGCCGCGCTCGCGCTGGTGCCGGCCGTCGTCGTCGGTCTCGCGTTCCTGCTCCGCCGCCGACGACCGCACACCGCGCCCGTCAGTCCGTCGCCGGGTGGCCCTGCCCACTGAGGTGTGCGCGGAGCACGTCACGGACACTCGTCCACGACTGCACGCCGTAGCGGTCGTTGTCGACGTGGTGCAGCTGCGCCTGCCCGCTGAACATGCTCACGAAGTACTGCATCCCCTGCCATGCCGGGAACGTCTCGTCGGGGTCCTTCGACAGGCGCCGGCCGACGGCGCTCATCGCGGACAGGGTCCCGGTGGTGCCGGCCCACTGCAGCCGGAAGCGCTCCCCCGTCAGCTCGCTCATGGTGCGTGCGACGTCGCGGGCGGTGACCTGGTCGCCCGCCATCTCGATCACCCGCGGAGCATCGTCGTCCAGGGCGGCGAGGGCCGTGACCCGGGCGACGTCGTCCTTCGTGGTGAAGTCGAGCACCTGGTCCGCTGACGACCAGAACAGCACGAGCCGACGGCCGGACAGGACCATCGGGGCCTCGCCGGTCAGCAGGTCGGTGAACATGCCGGTCAGGATCGAGGTCGCCTGCACCGGGGCCGCGTCGAGGTCGGCGGCGAACTCGCGCCGCAGCTCGAAGTTGCGGTTGGTGCCGGGTGCGATCCGCCGGTAGTCGGCCGAGTAGTCGGACGGGATGAACCGCCGGACGCCCGCCGCCACGGTCGCCGCGAGCAGCGCGCGCTGGGCGTCGACGATCACCGGACGTGTCCCGCTCACGGCGGAGACCACGACGTCGGCCCCGCTGACGGCCCGGGTCAGGGCGTCGTGGTCGCCGTACTCGGCGGCGACGACGTCGACACGGGCGTCGTCGCCGAAGCGTTCTGCGGCGGTCCTGCTGCCGGGCCGGGTGAGGACCCGGACCCGCACGTCGTGCTGGGTGAGCTCGCGGACGATGCGGTGCCCGAGGTCGCCGGTGGCGCCGGCGACGAGGATGGTGGTGGTCATGGGCGGGGCCTCACTGCAGTGGTGGTCGACGTGGTCGTCGCGGTGCGCCGTCGGGATCGCTCCGGGACGGCGAGGGGGTGTTGGAACGTGGGGTCTGCCTGGTCCGGTCCGGCGGTGCCGTGCCCGGCGGTGAGCGCGACGCGGGCCAGCAGCCGGCGCAGCGTCGTCTGCTCGTCGTCGTCGAGGTGCCGCATGAGCACGCCCTCGGCGCCGCGCAGGGCGGACCGTGTCCGGGCGAGCAGGGCACGGCCGGCGTCAGTGGGGTGGACCTGCCGCACCCGCCGGTCCGTCGGGGCGGGGCGACGTTCGACGAACCCGCCCGCCTCGAGCGCGTCGACGATGTAGGTCATCTGGGTCTTGTCGATCCCGAGGCGCTGCGCGAGTCCGAGTTGCGACGACGGTTCCTCGGTGGTGGTCGCGACGAGCACCTGGTAGCCACGGGGACCACCCGGCACGTCGGCGACCGCCTCACTGCCCAGCCGAGTGAAGCCCTGGAGCGCCAGCGGCAGCGCCCACCCGAGTTCGGATTCGATGCCCTCGGCACCCCAGTCGATCTCGGGGAGTGCATCGGTCGGCGTCGGATTGTCCATACCGGAGACCGTACCGGAACAAGATCGTCTTGTGCAAAGATCATCTGTGATCAAGACGGACAGCCGCCGAGACGCCGAGCACCGAGGACCCCATGTCGGACACCGCAGCCATCACCCCGTTCACCCTCGACGTCCCCCAGGCGGAGCTCGACGACCTGCGCCGCCGTCTGCTGGCGACCCGCTGGCCCGATGCCGAAACCGTCGGGGACACCTCGCAGGGCCCCCGACTCGAGAAGGTCCGCGCCCTCGTCGAGCACTGGAGGACGGAGTACGACTGGCGCCGGACCGAGGCGCTGCTGAACGGCTGGGGCCAGCACACGACCCGGATCGACGGGCTCGAGGTCCACTTCCTGCACGTCCGGTCCGCCGTCCCCGGTGCCCGCCCGCTCCTGCTCACCCACGGCTGGCCCGGTTCCGTCCTGGAGTTCCGCCACGCGATCGGTCCGCTCACCGACCCGGTGGCGCACGGCGGCGACGCAGCGGACGCGTTCCACGTCGTGATCCCGAGCCTGCCCGGGTTCGGCTTCTCCGGGAAGCCGACGACCACCGGGTGGAACACCGCCCGGACCGCGAGGGCCTGGTCGGTGCTGATGTCCCGGCTCGGGTACACGGACTGGTTCGCCCAGGGCGGTGACCTCGGCGCCACCGTCACCGCGGAGCTCGCCGCCCTGCAGGCCGCCGGGGACATCGGACTCGCCGGGATCCACCTCAACATGGCGCTGTTCACGCCGACGGACGACGAGGCCCGGAACGCGTCCCCCGACGAACAGGTCATGCTGCAGGAGAGCGGCCACTACTGGCAGGAGCTGTCGGCCTACTCGCAGCAGATGTCGACCCGCCCGCAGACCATCGGGTACTCGTTGGCGGACTCCCCCGTCGGGCTGGCGTCGTGGATCTACGCGATGTTCCAGGACGTCGGCGGCTCGCACGACGAACACGGCGATGCCGAGCGGCTCTTCCCCCTCGACGAGATCCTCGACGACGTCATGCTGTACTGGCTGCCGAACACCGCCGCGTCCGCGGCGCGCATCTACTGGGAGGCGACCCGCACCGGCTGGGCCACCCCGGGAACCGTCGAGGATCCACTGACCCTGCCCGTCGGCCTGAGCATCATGCCGGGCGAGTACGTCCGCCGGTCGCGCCGCTGGGCAGCGCGCCGGTACACCGACCTGATGTTCTTCAACGAGGTCGCGCGCGGCGGGCACTTCGCGATGCTCGAACAGCCGGAGCTGCTCGTCGACGACGTCCGTGCGACCTTCCGGAACCTGCGCTGATGCCTTGTGGAGAGCGAGCGGATACCGCTACTCTCCGATAGTGCGAATATCTGAACTTGCCCGAGCGGCGTCCACGCCGGTCACCGCCGTCAAGTACTACCAACGCGAAGGCCTCCTGCCCCCCGGCGAGAAGTCTGCGCCGAACCAGACCGCCTACGACGAGCGGCACGTCGAACGGGTCCGGCTCGTCCGGGCACTCCTGGAGACCGGCGGGCTCTCGGTCGCCGTGACGAAGCAGGTCCTGGCCGTGCTCGACGCCGAGACCGCACCGCTGGCCGAGGTCTTCGCCGTCGCCCAGTACGCCATGACCACCCCGCGCTCCCCCGAGTCCGAGGCGACCCCGGAGGCCCGCGCCCGGATCGAGGAACGGGTGTCGGCCGCCGGCTGGTGCGCGACGTCGGACAACCCGGGACTCGAGACCGCGGCCCGGGCGCTCGACGGGCTGCGCACCATCGGGTTCGACGCTCCGGACGACTACCTCGACGCCTACGTGTCGGCAGCGGCGAGCGCGGCACGGGCCGACGTCGCAGCACTGCAGCACCGCGACGGCCGGACCGCGATGGCGGAGCTGATGGTGATCGGGACCGTCCTCGGCGATCCGCTGTTCGCGGGACTCCGGCGCCTGGCGCAGCAGGACGCCACCCACGACCTGTTCCCCGTCGCCGACACGGACGAGGCCGGCGCATGACCGCTCCGCTGCACGTCGTCCTGGGCGGCAACGGTGTCGTCGGGCGCGAGACACTCCGTGCACTGCGTGAGCACGACGTCGCCGCCGTGTCCGTCGGCCGGCGCCCGTCGACAACAGCAACGGCAGGCAACAACGAGAGCGAGAGCGAGAGCGGCAACGCCCGCACCGACCACGTCATCGCCGACCTGCTCGACCCCACCGCCGTCCGCCGCGTGCTGCACGGCGCCGACGTCGCGTACCTCGTCGCCGGCCTGCCGTACTCGTCGGGGGTCTGGGCGGACCAGTGGCCGAGGATCGTCGACAACACCGTCGGAGCAGCCCTGGCCGAGGGCACCCACCTGGTGTACCTCGACAACGTCTACGCCTACGGCCGCGTGTCCGGGCCGATGACCGAGGCGACCCCGATCAACCCCGCCGGTCGGAAGGGTGCGGTGCGCGCGGCGGCCCTCGAGCAGCTGCGGACCGCGGCTGACCGAGGACTGGCCGTCACCGTCGGGCGGAGCGCCGACTTCACCGGCCCCGGCGCGACGACGAGCGTGTTCAACGGTTTCGTCGTCGACCGGATCGCCGCCGGCAAGCGCCCGACCTGGCTGCTCGACGCGGACCAACCGCACTCCCTCACCGCCACGACCGACATCGGCGACGCGCTCGTGACCCTCGGTACCGACGACCGTGCGACGGGCCGGACCTGGCACCTGCCGACCGCTCCGGCGTTGACCGGTCGGCAGTACGTCGAGCTCGCCGGGGTCCCCGCCGCCGACACCGCCGTGATGTCGTCGGCCACGCTGCGCGTCGGTGCGCTCTTCACCACGTCCGCCCGGGAGACGCTCGAGCTGCGGTACCAGTACACCGACCCCTACGTCTTCGACTCGTCGGCGTTCGAGCAGACCTTCGGCGTGCACCCGACCCCCACCGCCGACGTCGTGGCCGCCACCCTGCTGCACGCCCGGAGCGTGACCCGGTGATCGCCGCCGTCCGACGAGCGGTCGCGTGGCACCCGGCGCTCATGGCCGTGGCCGGCCTGATGGTCGTGTCCACCGCGGTCTGCCTCGTCGGACTCGTCGTGGATCCCCGGACCATCCTCGGGGCACCGGCGTGGATGAAGCCCCTGAAGTTCTCGCTGTCGATCCTGCTCTACGCCGTCACGTGGGCGTGGCTCATCGCCCACCTGCCGAAGTGGCGAACGCTCGGTCGCCGACTCGGCACCGTGGTGGCCGTGGCCCTGGTGGTCGAACAGGTGCTCATCGTGTGGGCCGCCGCGACCGGCACGACGAGTCACTTCAACGTGTCGAACAGCGTGCACGTGGTGGTGTGGGCGGTGATGGCGGTGGCGATCACGACGCTCTACCTCTGCACCTTCGTCACCTCGATCGCACTGTTCTTCCTGCGCCTGCCCACCCCGGCACTGACGGTCGCCGTCCGCGCCGGTGCCGTCATCGCGCTCCTCGGCATCGGGGTCGCGTTCCTGATGACCGGCCCGACCCCCACCCAGCTCACCGCCCCGGACGGGATCGTCGGCGCCCACACGGTGGGGATCCCGGACGGCGGACCCGGGGTGCCACTGCTCGGGTGGAGCACCGTCGGCGGTGACTACCGGGTCGCCCACTTCGTCGGCATGCACGCCCTGCAGGTGCTCCCGCTGGTGGCACTCCTCGTCGCCGCCGCGGGCCGGCACCTGCCGTGGCTGGCACACCCGATCACGCAGGTCCGGATCGTGGTCGTCGTCGCGGTCGCGTGGGCGGCGGGCACCGTGCTCCTCACCGTGCAGGCCGCGGTCGGACAGTCGGTCGCCCACCCCGCCGGCACGGTGGCCGCGGTGGCGTGGTCACTCGTCGTACTGGCTGCGGCCGCGAGTGTGGCCGTCCTGCTCCGCGCCCACTCCACTCCGGTGGCGCGACCGCGCTGACGGATCAGCGGGCCCGGAGCCCTCGGGAGACCAGGTCGGCGGCAGCACGGGCTTCCGTCGCCCACCCTGGGCGATCGATCCCGGCCCCGATGCCGTGCAGCAGCATGAGCACCGTCCCGGGGGCGACGTCGGACCGGATCGTCCCGTCACCTGCCGCGCGCGCCATCAGCTCGGCGAGTGTCCGCTCCAGGTCGCCCCCACCCTCGGCCTGCGTGGTGGCGTCGACCACGGCGGCGAGGGTGCGCGCGAGCGCCGCATGGTCGACCACGTACTCCACGAACCCGCGCAGGAAGTCGTCGAGGCTCTCCGCCGCTGGCCGCGTCGAGTCACGAGCACGCTGGCAGAGGACGTCGACCTCGCCCCGGTAGACCGCCGCCGCCAGCGCTTCACGCGTCGGGAAGTGTCGGTAGAGCGTGCCGACACCGACGCCGGCGCGTCCGGCGAAGTCGTCGAAGCGCAGCTGCTCGTCACGCTCGAACGCCGTCCGGGCAGCGGCCACGATCGCGTCGCGGTTCCGACGGGCGTCGGCGCGCATCGGCTTCGCGGCAGGCAGGGGTTCCTCGACCGGCACGGAGCCTCCTTGACAAGTGGAAACAATCTCCATATCTTTCAAGTGGAGATCATCTCCAGACTAGCGGACAGGTGCCTGATGCGGATCCTCATGCTCGGACGGGGCGTCATCGCCACGATCTACGGCCAGGCCTTCCAGCACTCCGGGCACCAGGTCGACCACCTGGTGCGGCCCGGGCGCGCTGCCGAGTACGGCGACAGCGTGCAGACCGACGTCATCGACGGCCGCCGCGGACCCCTGGGTCGGCGGATCCGATCGACGTCGCCGACGCGACTGGTCGAGTCGATCGACACGGGCGACGCGCACGACCTCGTCGTCCTCAGCGTCGGCCACCACCGACTGCAGGAGGCCGTGGCCACCCTGGCGCCCCGCATCGGCGACGCCACGGTGCTGGTCCTCGGCAACGTGTGGGACGAACCCCTCGCCGCGGTCGCACCGCTCGCCGCGGACCGGGTGCTGTTCGGGTTCCCGGGCGCCGGCGGCGGGTTCGACGCCGACGGGGTCCTGCACGGTGCCGTCCTCCGTTCGGTCCGGCTCGGGACGACGGGCGCGGCTCCGGATCGGCGGGAGCTGGTGCGGTCGGTGTTCCAGCAGTCGGGGTTCACCGTGCAGGACGAGGACGACATCCGGGGGTGGCTGTGGCTGCACTTCGTGCTCGACGCCGGCATGTTCGCGCGGGCACTGCAGAGCGCCAGCCTGGCGACGATGGTCGGGGACGGACACGCGCTCCGCGAGGCGTTCCTGATCGGTCGGGAACTCCTCCCGGTCCTGCAGGCACGGGGCGTCGACCTCGCTCGGCACCGCTCCACGACGCTGCCCGTCCGACGCCCGGGGGTGACGGCCGCCGTGGTGGCCGCGGCCACGGCGCTCGTCCCGATCGCGCGTGCGAGCCTCGCCGCGCACGACGACCCGACCGCCGCGGAACCCCTGGCGGTCCTCGAGGACGTCCGGCGCACCGCCGCCGCCCTGGGCGTCCCGACCCCGCGCCTCGACCGGACGGCGCAACGCGTCTGACGGCGGCAGCGGGCGGTGGACGCGACCACCCACGGCCTGGAGGCGCGGTGCCAGCTGCCACCGTGCCTCCAGTCCGTCACGGCGAGCGTTCCGGACCCGCCCGTTACGCTGTCCCCGTGTCAGAGCCGCGCCGCAGTCCGGGGAACCAAGCTTCACTGCGTGAAGCCAACCGGGGCCGGGTCGTCAGCGCGGTGAAGCGGCACGGCGGGCTGACGCAGGTCGAGCTCGCCGGGGTGACCGGACTCTCCCCCGCGACCGTCTCGAACATCGTCAAGGAACTCGTCGCGACCGGTGCCCTGCACGCGACGCCGAGCACCTCGAGCGGCCGTCGGGCGCTCCGCGTGACCCTGCCGCACGGCCTCGGACTGGTCGCCGGGGTGCACGTCTCGCCGCGGCACCTGCGGCTGGCGCTGTCGGACCTGAACGGCGCCGTCCTGGCCGAGCGGCACATGCCCCTGGCCCGTGACCACCGCGCCGACGCCGAGCTCGACAAGACCGCGCTGCTCGTGCTGGACATGGTGGAGTCCATCGAGTCGTCGATGGACGAGGTGCTCGCCGTCGGCCTCGCCGTGGCCGCCCCGATCGACGCCCGCACCGGGATGACGGCGCGCGGCGGGATCCTGCGGGGTTGGGACGGCATCGCGCTCGGCCAGTCGCTCGCCCGGCGGATGGACAAGCCCGTGCAGGTCGACAACTCGGCCAACCTCGCCGCCCTGGCGGAACACCGGAGCGGGGCGGCCCGCGGCCGCGACACCGTGGTGACGCTCGACGTCGGCAACGGCATCGGCGCCGGACTCGTGCTGGGCGGGCACCTGTTCCGTGGGCACCACGGCATCGCCGGCGAGTTCGGGCACACCCCCGTCCTGCCGAACGGACCCCTGTGCCGGTGCGGCAACCGCGGGTGCCTCGAGGCGATCGCCGGCGCACCCGCCGTGCTCGAGGGCGTCCGCGACGAGGTCGGCACCCTCAAGCTGGCTGACCTGATCCTGCGCGCGATGGGCGGCGACCAGGTCTGCATGCGCGCCGTGGCCGACGCCGGGCGGGCGATCGGTTCGGCGGCGGTGGGGCTCTGCAACGTCCTCGACCCGGAGCGGGTCGTGGTCACCGGCGAGTTCGCACGGGCCGGGGAACTCCTGCTCGGCCCGATGCGGCACGCCCTCGAGTCGTCGTTGATCGTCGACGTGGACGGCACGCCGGACGTGGTGCAGGGGCAGCTCGGCGAGAAGGCCTCGGTGACCGGCGCGCTGGCCCTGGCGATCGAAGCCGTGGACGTGACGCGCGCACGATAGGCGCGGGCGAGCCGGGGCGCCCCGCGCCCTCCGGATAACGTTTTCGTCACGGCGCGCGGTCCTTGCGTTCAACTCTTGCAGCCAAGAACGCTCGCTGTCACACTCAGGGCACCGCCGATGGGGGCGGTCCACTGTTGGAGGACGTTTCAATGAAGAAATCCACCACACGAGCGATGCTGGGCGTCAGCGCCCTGCTGCTCGCGATCACCACCCTGGCGGGCTGTTCCAACGGCGCGGATGCCGGGACCGGTTCCGGCGGAGGCGGCGGGGACGCGTCGAAGGCCAAGATCGGCCTGCTCCTGCCCGACTCGGTCACCGCCCGCTACGCCAGCGCCGACCGCCCGCTCTTCACCGCCGAGGTGAAGAAGCAGTGCAGCGGCTGCTCGGTCATCTACGCGAACGCCGACGGCGACGCGTCGAAGCAGCTGCAGCAGGCCCAATCGATGCTCACGCAGGGCGTCAAGGTCCTGGTCCTCGACCCGTTCGACGGCGAGGCCGCAGCGTCCATCGTCCAGCAGGCGAAGGCCAAGAAGGTGCCGGTGATCTCCTACGACCGGCTCATCAACAGCCCCGACCTGAGCTACTACATCTCGTTCGACAACGAGAAGGTCGGTGAGCTGCAGGGCCAGGCCCTGGTCGACGCCCTCAAGGCGAAGAAGGTCCCGGAGGGCTCGGGCATCATCATGGTGAACGGCTCCCCCACCGACAACAACGCCTCGCAGTTCAAGAAGGGCGCGCACTCGGTCATCGACGACAGCGGCTACAAGGTGCTCGCCGAGTACGACACACCCGGATGGGACCCCGCCAAGGCGCAGGACTGGGCAGCCGGCCAGATCAGCAAGCTCGGCAAGGACGAGATCACCGGCGTCTACGCGGCGAACGACGACACCGGCGGCGGCGTCATCGCGGCCCTGAAGTCGGCCGGTGTCACCGAGCTCCCGCCCGTCACCGGGCAGGACGCCTCGCTCGCGGGCATCCAGCGGATCCTCGCAGGTGAGCAGTACATGACCGTCTACAAGGCCTTCAAGCCCGAGGCGTCGAAGGCCGCCGACCTGGCGATCCAGTTCGCGAAGGGTGAGACGCCGAAGGGCGACACCACCGTCGACACCGCCGGGGGCGCCAGCGTCCAGTCGACGCTGCTCGACCCGGTCGCCGTCACCACGGACAACGTGCAGTCGACGGTCGTCAAGGACGGCCTGTACGAGGTGTCGAAGATCTGCACCGCGCAGTACAAGGCAGCCTGCGACAGCGCCGGCATCAAGTAGGCCCGACCCCCCTCTGCCCGCCCGGTCCGACTGCGGACCGGGTGGGCCTCACCGATCGAGGACGACACCCGTGAGCACGACACCCGTGAGCAACGCGTCACCAGCAGCACACCCCTCCGCCGACCCGGTGATGTCCCTGCGCGGGATCACCAAGCGGTTCGGCGCCGTCCAGGCCCTCAGCGACATCGACTTCGACGTCTACCCGGGCGAGGTGGTCGCCATCGTCGGCGACAACGGCGCCGGCAAGTCGACGTTCGTGAAGATCCTCGCCGGGGTCTACACGCCCGACGGCGGCACGATCACCTTCGGCGGCGACGAGGTCACCGTCCCGAACCCCGCGGCGGCCCAGACCCTCGGCATCGCCACGGTGTTCCAGGACCTCGCCCTCGCCGACAACCTCGACGTGGTCTCGAACCTGTTCCTCGGGCGCGAGATCGCCCACCCGTTCCTCGACGAAGAGGAGATGGAGCGCCGATCGTGGGAGCTCCTCCAGCAGCTCGCCGCCCGGATCCCGTCGGTACGGATCCCGATCGCGTCGCTGTCCGGTGGGCAGCGGCAGACCGTGGCGATCGCCCGCTCGCTGATCGGTGACCCGCAGGTGGTCGTCCTCGACGAGCCCACCGCCGCACTCGGTGTCGCACAGACCGCCGAGGTCCTGAACCTCGTCGAACGCCTGCGCGAGCGCGGACTCGGCGTCGTCCTCATCAGCCACAACCTCGCGGACGTGCAGGCGGTCGCCGACCGGGTCGCGGTCCTGCGACTCGGCCGCAACAACGGCACCTTCCGCATCGACGACGTCTCCTACGAGGAGATCATCGCGGCCATCACCGGTGCCACCGACAACGCCGTCACCCGTCGCGCCGCCGCCCGCACCGAGCAGGAGACCTCCGCATGAGCAAGACCGACGAGACCCTCACCGCAGCGACCCCGACACCCTCGGCAGCCGACCTGCAGGACGAGCGGCTCCTGCGCGATCAGGGGATCGGCGGCGCGGCGAAGGCGTTCGTCCGACGGGTCCGCGGCGGTGACATCGGTTCGCTGCCGGTGGTCGTCGGGCTCATCGTCATCTGGGCGGTGTTCCAGGCGCTCTCCCCCGACTTCCTGTCCCCGGGCAACCTGGTCAACCTGGCCCTGCAGTGCGCCGCGGTCGGCACCATCGCGATCGGCATCGTCCTCGTGCTGCTGCTCGGCGAGATCGACCTGTCCGTCGGAAGCGTCAGCGGACTCTCCGCCGCGATCCTCGGCCAGGGCCTCACCACACTCGGCTGGCCGCTGTGGCTCGTGCTCACCGTCGCCCTGGCCGTCGGTGCCGCCGCCGGCCTGCTCTACGGCCTGCTGTTCACCCGCTTCGGGGTGCCGAGCTTCGTCATCACGCTCGCCGGTCTGCTCGGGTTCCTCGGGCTGCAGCTGCTCATCCTCGGCCCGAACGGCTCGATCAACCTGCCGTACGACTCCCCGATCGTGCAGTTCGCCTCGGCCTCGTACCTGCCGCCGTGGCTCGCGTACCTGCTGGCCGTCCTGGCCGCCGGAGGACTCTTCTTCACCGAGGTCCGCCGTGCTGCCCGTCGCCGTCGTGCCGGACTGTCGACCGGAGCGATGTCCCTGACCGTCGTGAAGGCCGTCGCCCTGTTCCTCGGCCTCGCGCTGATGGTCTGGTACCTGTCGCGCGACTTCGGCACCGGCACCTCGTTCGTGTTCTTCGTCGTGCTGGTCGTGCTGATGAACTTCGTGCTCAAGCGCACCCGCTGGGGCCGCTCGGTCTTCGCGGTCGGCGGCAACGTCGAGGCAGCACGGCGCTCCGGCATCCGGGTGAACCGCATCTACATCTCGGTGTTCATGCTGACCTCGCTCTTCGCCACCGTCGGCGGCATCCTCGCCGCCGCCCGCCTGAACTCGGCGAGCCTGTCCTCCGGCGCCGGAGACACGAACCTCAACGCGATCGCCGCAGCCGTCATCGGCGGGACCAGCCTGTTCGGTGGCCGAGGCAGCGCCTGGTCGGCGCTGCTCGGCATCATCGTGATCCAGTCGATCTCGAACGGGCTCACCCTGCTGAGCCTCGACTCGTCGATCCGCTACATGATCACCGGCGCGGTCCTGCTGCTGGCCGTCATCATCGACTCGCTCTCGCGGCGCAGCCGCGCCAGTCACGGCGCGGCCTGAGCGGGGCCCTGGACCCCGCCACAGCGACGGACGGGAGGCACGGTGTCGGCTGGCACCGTGCCTCCCGTCCGTCGCGGTGCGCGTCTCGGATCCGGAAGACGCCGTCGTGTTCCCCCGACGCCGCCCCGTGTGCGAGACGCCTCCGAAAACGGAGGCGTCTCGGCGACCGGGCGGCGTCTCGGCGCGCGCTACTTGCTCTTCGAACCCGAGGTCCCCGGCAGGCTGAGGATGTTGTCCGTGCCCTGCGGCACGACGATGAGCGAGCCGTTGTCGCCGGCGCTCTTGAGCGCCTCGATCTCGCGTTGCTTGAGGGCGGCGTCGGAGAGCGGGTGCTCGTTGAGGACCTCGTTGGCGTCGGCCTGACCCTGTGCCTCGGCGACCTGCTGCTGCGCCTGCACCTTCTTGGCGTCCAGGAGCGCGCGCTCCTTCGTGACCTGGATCTGCGCCTGCTGTGCGGTGGCGTAGGCGTCGATGACCGACTTCGGCGGCGTGATCTCCTGCAGGGCGAAGTTGTCGACGTGCACGCCCGAGCCCTTCCACCGCTTCTCGAGCGCCTGGATCATCGCCTTCTCGACGGTGCCGCGCTTGGTGATCAGCTCGATGGTGGTGAAGTCGTTCGGCACCTGGCGCACGACACTGCGCACCGAGTTGCCGATGAACTGCGTCTTGAAGTTCTCCTCGGTCTTGTACGACCGGTAGATGTCGGTGACCGACTTCGCGTCGATGCTGTATTGCAGGTTGAGGCTGACGTTCGACGAGACACCGTCCTGGTCCTGCACCGTGACGTACGGGCCGGAGCGGACGTTGCCGTTGTTGTCCGAGTCGGAGCCGTTGACCGCGTTGATGTAGGTGACGGTCTGGTTGCGGATGTTGAACGTGTGCAGCGTGGCCCACGGCGCCTTGAAGTGGAACCCGGAGTCCGTGCTCTGCCCGACGATGTTGCCGGAGATGTCCACCTGCACCTTCGACTCACCCGTGTCCTGCGCGTACAGGGTGCTGCCGAGCGTGAGGCCGACGAACAGGACGCCGGCGGCGACCGCGGTCCACGTCGCGATGAGGTTCGGGCGGCGGGTCGGGACGGCGGGGCGTGCCTCGCGACCGGGTGTGGCCGGTCGTGCGGGGGTGGAGTAGGTGCGTGTTCGGAAGAAGAGCGCGACGAGCGCGATGACGAGGAAGACGATGGCGGCGACGAACATGACGATCACTCCTGGATGCTTGTCCGTGCAGTCTGCCGTACCCGGAGGGGTGCGGGTGACGCGGGGGCGCGGGGTCCGTGTCGTCTGGTGTCCGTGTCGTCTGGTGCGAGGTTGCGCACCTGGTGCGACCCTCGATGCCTCGCACCAGGAGTGCAACCTCGCACCGAGCGGCAGCGGGCGGCCCCGGGTCAGCTTGAGGGACTGATGCAGTCGTGGGCCAAGGCGGCCCGGATCGCCTCGAGTGCCATCGCCCCGAGCGCAGCGTCGGCGGCTGCGGTACCGCCGCGCGCCATTGCGGCCCCACCGACCACGACTGGCTCGGTCGGCAGGACCACCCGGTGCCCTGCATCCCGATGGACGACCACGGTCGTGGTGTGCCCGGCCGCGGCCCGCCGAGCTGCGATGCGGCGAGCGCTCTGGGCGCTCGGCCAGACCTGGTCGTCCTCACCGGCGATCAGGACGAGCTGCTGTATCCGCTCGACGGGTACCGCCGCTGCCCGAACCCGGTCCGGGGCGGCCTCGTACGAACGCTCGTAGAGCGATCGGAAGCGCGGTGGTTCTCCCCGCCGCCAGGTGTCCCACGCCAACGGCACGTGCGGCAGTGGCGATCCGTCGAGGGTCCAGTGCGATCGTTCCACGCCCCCGCCGTCCGGCCAGGGCCACACCACGTCGGTGGGTGCGAACGCGATGACGCCCGCGACCGAGGGGCGGTGCGCGCCGAGGACCAGCGCGGCCTCGGCGCCGAGGGAGGTCCCGACGAGCCAGACACGGTCGCAGCTCCGCTCGAGTTCGTCGATGCGGGCGAGGAAGAGCTCGAGCGGGACGGCCCACGGTCCCGGTTGCTGGCCGGCTCCTCCGAACCACCGGATCGACTCAGCGATGTGCCCGAGTCCGGCGAAGACCCGCGCGCGGTCCTCGTCGACCCGCCCGCTCGACCCAGCGAGCACCAGGACGCCGGTCCCAGATCCGACGGGCGGGACGAACCGAACGCCTTCAGGGTCCTTCAGACCGATTCGCTGCACGAGACCAGCATGACCCCTCCGATCACCCGTCGCGAGGAACGCTGTTCGCAGCGCGTGACGCCGACACCGCACCGGCGACGAGCGCGGCCAGCGTGCTCACCAGTGACAGGCCGACGCGTCGCCTCGGCGAGGTCGCTCGGGTTCACCACGCCGGCACCTCGACCCGCACCGAACTGATCCGGCCGGCACGCGTCTGCGCCGTCACGGCCGGGTCGTAGCTGTCGGCGGTCGCCAGGTAGAGGGTGTGACCGTCCTCGCCACCGAGCGCACAGTCGATCGCGCAGTCCCCGGGTGCGTCGATGCGGTCCGTCACCTCGCCGCCCTCGACGACCCGCAGAAACTCCCCCGTGTCGACCGAGCAGACCCAGATCGCGCCGTCACGGTCGACGGTGCTGCCGTCCGGGGTCACGCCGCCGGGCAGGGCTGCCCACTCGCGACGTCCGGTCAGTGAGCCGTCGTCCTCGATGTCGAAGGCGGTGAGGCGGCCACCCCACGTCTCGCTGACCACCAGGGTCCGGGTGCCGGGCAGGATGTTGGCGCTGTTCGGGAACACCAGGCCCTCGGCGGCGAGGCGGACCGAGCCGTCAGGGTCGATCACGTAGAGCGGGCCGGGGCGCAGTTCCTCGCCCGCGTACAGGTCGTACCCGAAGGCACCGATGTAGGTCCGGCCGGTCTGCGCGTCGACGACCAGGTCGTTCACGAGCGACGACTCGATCGTGGACAGGTCGGCGAACACCGAGGTGCCGCCGTCCGGGTCGACGGCGACGACCGTGCGGGACTCCATCGAGCTGATGATCAACCGCCCGTCGGCGAGCCACCCGAGTCCCGACGACTGCCCGTCGACGGTGGCCTCGAGCCGGGGGCCGTCGGTCGAGGACGGGTCGACCGAGAACACCTCGCCGGTGTGCATGTCCGAGTACCAGAGCCGCCCGTCGTGCCAGCGGTTCCCCTCCGGGAACCGGATGCCGGAGATGACGATGTCGGTCGCGGAGTCCAGGGTGATGTGCACGGATCCAGCCTGCCAGCGGGACCGGGACGCTGCCCGGACGGATGCCGTGACGGCGGCCTAGGGTCGTCCCATGCCGGGTCGTCACCTCATCCACCACCTGGGCGTCTTCGCCAGCGACTTCGCCGCGAGCGACGCGTTCTACACCGCCGCCCTCGCGCCCCTCGGCATCGGAGCGGGCTACCGCACGGACGCCGTCGCCGAGTTCTGGCAGCACGGGGACGACACCCCGAGCGTCTCGCTCGAGACCGCCCGGACCCCAGAGGCGACGACGCGCGGACTCCACCTGGCGTTCGAGGCCGGGTCACGGAGCGAGGTCGACGCCTTCCACCGCGAAGCCGTCGCCGCTGGCGGGGTGTCCCGGCACGAGCCGCGCTACTGGCCGGAGTACGGCGCGTACACGACGTTCGTGTCCGACCCGGACGGCAACAACGTCGAGGCCCTGGTCAAGGAGACCCGACCCTGACCCACAGGACCAAGGTCTAGGCGACGCACCGGGCACGACGGACCGGGCACGACGCATCTGGCACGATCGACCCATGCCCCTCGACGGAACTCCCCTGCACCGGCTCGGCTTCCTGACGATCGGGTCGTTCGACCCCGCACGACCGTCCGCGGGCCACGAGGACACCCTGCGCGTGATCGAGCGCGCCGAGGCCCTGGGCTTCGACAGCGCCTGGCTGCGCCACCGGCACCTGCAGCACGGCATCTCCTCCCCTGTCGCGCTGCTGGCCGCCGCCTCGCAGCGCACCTCGCGCATCGACCTGGGCACCGCCGTCACCGCGATCGGCGCGGAGAACCCGTTCCGCCTGGCGGAGGACCTCAGCACGGTCGACGTCCTGCTCGGCGGCCGCCTGAACCCGGGGTTCTCGGTCGGCACCCCGATGAACTTCGACCTGTACCGCGACGCGATCTACCCCGACACCCTGGAGCACGAGGACCTCGGCAACGACCGCCTCCTGCGCTTCCGCGACCTGGTGCGCGGTGACCCGGTGACGGCCACGGAGACCGTCGAACGCCGCGGCATCGAGGAGTTCGCGAGCACCGTCCAGCCGCACAGCGCCGGCCTGGCCGAACGGATCTGGTACGGCACCGGCAGCACGAAGTCGGCCGTCTGGGCGGGTGAGAACGGCTTCCACCTGCTCACCTCGAGCGTCACCCGCAGTGAGAACGGCACCGACTTCGCCACGAACCAGCGCGCTCAGATCGACGCCTACCTCGACGTCCACCCCGACCCCGCTGCCGCCCGCGTCTCGCAGGGCCTGGTCGTCATCCCGACCGACACCGCGACCGCCGAGCAAGAGGCCCGCTACCGCGCCTACGTCGACAGCCGCTCGGCCCGCGTCGGCGTGCCGATGGGCCCCGCCGGGATGCTCTTCGCCGCCGACCTGGTGGGCACGGCGGCCGAGATCGCAGACCGGCTGCGTGCCGACGTCGGCTACCAGGCGGTCACCGAGGTCGCCTTCGCGCTCCCGTTCTCGTTCGAGCCGGACGACTACGCGCAGATCATCACGGACATCGCCGAGCGGCTGGGTCCGGAACTCGGCTGGGCGCCGGAGCGCGCAGTCTGAGAACGGCGCCAGAACGGCGGACGGGAGGCACGGTGCCAGCTGGCACCGTGCCTC
>NZ_MJGL01000025.1:0-717 GCF_001864855.1 Curtobacterium sp. MCBA15_005 | reverse complement strand
CCGCGGCGTGTTGCGACCACTCGGCGCGCGGAGGCCGGCACCGCGAGCAACCCGGCGGTCAGGCGGGCAGGCCTTCAGGCGCCGCCGGACTGCCGCAGCATGAAGTCGACGAAGGCCTGGTCCTGCATGACCACGACGACGAACGCGATCACGCTGATCGCCGTGGCGACGACGGCTCCGACCAGCGGCACCCAGAACGTCCGCTTCCGTGCTCGGAGCCGACGGATGGACCACCAGGCGACCAGGGCGAAGACGACCACGTTGGTGATCGCGGCGATGGCGGCGGCCGTGCTGAGGGCACTCGGGTCGTTCAGGGCCGTGTACTGGGCCTCGAGGGTGCGCCGCACGGTCGAGGCGACCTTGCCGACCGACAGCGACTGCACGACGGAGACGAGCCCGAAGGCGAGCAGCCCGACGGTGAGTACGAAGTCGGCGGGCGTGCGGCCGAACCGGCTGCGGGCCATCGACCCCTGTGCCCCGGCAGGGATCGCCCCGGAGCGGGCATCCGTGCCGGCGCGGTCGCCGTGGACGCCGTCGCTCGGAGCAGCGTCACGCGCGCCGGCGGCGGAGGCCTGGTCCTGCCGTTCCCGTGCCTGACGCTCACGCTCCTGGCGTTCCTGCTCGACGAGGACCGGGTTGACCCACCCCTCTGGCGCGTACTCGCCGTACCCGGGTGCGGGACGGCCCTGGGGCCGGCCGTCCACGGGACCGGCGGCC
>NZ_MJGL01000024.1:4972-5317 GCF_001864855.1 Curtobacterium sp. MCBA15_005 | reverse complement strand
ACCCCGCACCCGCACTCGCGCCCGCACCCGCACCAGCACCGCTCACCCGAGCGCGGGCACCCCGAGCTCACCCGTGACGTACTGGGCACGCCCGAAGCCGAAGGACCAGTCCTGCGGCCCGTTCTCGACGTAGCCGATGAAGACGTCCTCGGACGCGACACCGATCGCCGCGAGGGCGTCGTGGATCGCCCGGTACAGCGCCGCCTTCGCCTCGTCGGTCCGCCCGCGCTGCGTGAACACCTGGATGACGATGACGCCCTCGGTGCGCTCGAACCCCAGGCCGGCGTCCTCGGCGATGATCTGCTGCGCGGGGTGCTCGGTGATCACCTGGAACCGGTCCCGCAC
>NZ_MJGL01000024.1:3118-4301 GCF_001864855.1 Curtobacterium sp. MCBA15_005 | reverse complement strand
ACCTGGAACCGGTCCCGCACCGGGATCCCGTACACGTCGACGATGGCCTGGTGGATGGCGTCGGCGATGCCACGGACGGCCTCCGGCGTGCGGCCATGGCGAGGTCGATACGGACGAGCGGCATGGTGCCTCCTGGTTGCTCGGACTTTGTCCTTACATACTAGCAAGCCAGGACAACCGAGTGTCTACAACTTCGGCGTCGGCGCCCCGTACGTCAGCGGCCCGTCGACCGGTGCGACGTCGTGCCACGAGCCGTCGACCAGCGAGGCCTCCGCGGCCTCGACGATCGACGCGGCAGCCAGCCCGTCGGCGACCGAGGGCGCGAGCTGCTCCCCGCGCTGCACGCTCGCGATGAACTGCGCCGCCTCGATCGTCTTCAGGTCGTCGTAGCCCATCGCCGTGCCGGCGCCCGGCTGGAACCGCCCGAACTCCCCGTCTCCGGGAGCGACGTAGTGCATCGCGTACCCGTCGACCTCCTGGCCGTCCAGGTACACCTCGAGCTCGTTGAGGCGCTGGAAATCCCACCGGACCGAACCGCGGGTGCCGTAGATCTCGAGCGTGTACTCGGCGTGCGGCCCACGCATGACCCGACTCGAGTCCATCGTGCCGACCGCACCGTCCTCGAACCGGAACAGCAGCGCGGCGTAGTCCTCGTTCTCGACTGCACCGAGCTCGCCGGTCGCTGCGGCGCTGCGGTCGACGATGCCGGCAGCCGGGCGGGGCCGTGACTCGATGAACGTCTCGGCGAGCGCACTGACCGACGCGATCCGTCCGACCACGTACTGCGCCAGGTCGAGGCCGTGCGACAGCAGGTCGCCGAGCACACCCGATCCGGCACGCTCACGCTCGAAGCGCCAGGTCAGCGGGGCCGCCGGGTCGGACGAGTAGTCGGCGAGCAACGAGCCGCGCACGTTCGTGATCCGGCCGAGCCGTCCGCTGCGGACGAGTTCACGGGCGCGCTCGATCGCCGGGGCGTGCCGGTAGTTGAAGCCGACGCTCGTGATGACTCCGGCACGCTGCACCGCCTGGTGGATGGAGCGCGAGTCGCTGGCGTACCGTCCCATCGGCTTCTCGATCCAGAACGGCTTGCCCGCCTCGGCCGCGGCGACGGCCATCTCGCGGTGCAGGAAGTTCGGCGAACAGATCGACACGACGTCGACCGCCGGGTCGGCGAGGACCTCGT
>NZ_MJGL01000024.1:2118-2435 GCF_001864855.1 Curtobacterium sp. MCBA15_005 | reverse complement strand
CGGGTCGGCGAGGACCTCGTGGTAGTCGGCGACGGCCCGCTCGTACCCGAGCCGCGTCACCGCCTGGTCACGGGCCGCCTCGATCGGGTCGGCCGCGACGACGAGCCGCGGCTGGACGCCGAGTTCCGGGAAGTGGTCCGGCAACGCTCGGTAGGCACGCGAGTGCAACCGCCCCATCCAGCCGACCGAGATCAGCCCGACGCCGATGCTGTCCATGGAGAACTCCTTCGTTCAGGTGACGCGCATTGGAGCGCGACAACGAGCGTAGCCGATGCGGCGGACTTTGTCAGCACATGACGCAACCGCCTGGAGGCCCG
>NZ_MJGL01000024.1:0-1360 GCF_001864855.1 Curtobacterium sp. MCBA15_005 | reverse complement strand
CGGCACCGGGCCTCCAGGCTGGTGCGTCAGCGCGCGGGGCGCGACCCGTGGTTCCGACCGCGGATCGCGCCGCGCATCAGATCGCGTCGCAGATCGCGTCTCAGATCGCGGGGACGATGATGTCGCGGACCAGGGCGTCGAGCTTCGCGTCGGCGTCCAGGAACTGCCGGAGCGTCGTCACGGTCGCACCGAAGCGGTCGAAGTCGTCGATCGTCATGCCGTCCACGTCGTAGCCGCGGGCGAACTCCGGCGTCGCGGCCCGGAGCGCCTCGATGACGTGCACGGGGACCTCGTCGTCGATGGCGTGCGGACGGAACGGGAACGCGTTGTCGTTGATGTCCTTCGTCCACTGGAACGGGGGCGACACCACCAGGTCCCCGCCCTGGAACTCCGACCACTGCAGTGCGTTCCGGAAAGCGGCGACCAGCACGCGCGAGCGGAAGCCACGCTCCTGGAAGACGCGGTAGGCGTTCTTCACCGCGGCGACACCGGCCCACTCGAGGATGCCCGGGTCCACCATCACGTGGTCGCGCTTGACGACGGTCTTCAGCCAGTCGTCGAAGCGGCCGGCCATCAGGGTGACGACGTGGCCGAACTCCTGCTCCGGCAGGCCCTCGGCAGCACGGCGGTCGAGGGCGCGCTCGATGGCCTCGCCCACGGCGACGACCTGCGGCACGGTGAAGGACACCGTGGCGTTGATCGAGACCCCGCGGTAGGCGGCTTCCTCGATCGCGGAGATGCCGACCTTCGTGGCGGGGATCTTCACGATGATGTTCGGCGCGAGCTGCGAGAACCGGACGGCCTGTTCGACGAGCGCGTCGGCGTCGCGGTGGAACCGGGGGTCGGTCTGCATGGACAGTCGACCGTTCCGGCCGCCGGACGCCTCGAACGCGGGCAGCAGCTGCGCCGCGGCGGCGATGGAGAGCTCCTCGACGGCCTTCCAGCCGATCCAGGACTCCCCCGCCGTCGGGTGCTCCTCGGCGATCTCGCGGATGCGCGGGACCCAGGTCTCCGGGTCCTGCTGGATGCAGGTGTACGCGATCACCGGGTTGCAGGTCGCACCGACGGCGCCGTACTCGTGGATGGCGGTCGACAGTTCGCGCGGGTCGGCGGAGTCGTTCCACAGGGCGGTCGGTGTCTGCTCCGCGGCCTGCAGGGTGACGGGGCGGGAGTCAGCGTCGGTGGACGCCTGCGTCTCGAGGGTGGTGGTCATCGGTGGAGTCCCTTCGTGATCATGTCGAGTTGGAACCGCGACACCGCGTCGGCGTTTTCGTCCTCCGCGAAGACGCTCGAGACCGCGACGGTGTCCTCGCGCGCCGAGAAACCGACCCGGTCGAGCGCCGCCCAGAAGGCGTCGAAG
>NZ_MJGL01000023.1:139010-181724 GCF_001864855.1 Curtobacterium sp. MCBA15_005 | reverse complement strand
GGTGCGGGGCCTTCGTCGTTCCTGCTGGTGTTACTTGACGAGCGCCGGCAGGTTCTTGCGGCTGGTGAGGACCTGGTCGATCAGGCCGTACTCCACGGCTTCCTGCGCGGACATGATCTTGTCGCGCTCGATGTCGTGGTTGATCTCCTCCGGCGTCTTGTTGGAGTGCTTCGACAGTGTCTCCTCGAGCCAGGTACGCATGCGGAGGATCTCCGCCGCCTGGATCTCGATGTCCGACGCCTGACCGCCACCCTGCTGGGTCGCGGGCTGGTGGATCAGCACACGGGCGTTCGGCAGCGCGAGGCGCTTGCCGGGGGTGCCACCGGCGAGCAGCACCGACGCGGCCGAGGCAGCCTGACCGAGGCAGACCGTCTGGATCTGCGGACGGATGTACTGCATCGTGTCGTAGATCGCCGTCATCGCGGTGAACGAGCCACCGGGCGAGTTGATGTACATCACGATGTCGCGGTCGGGGTCCATCGACTCGAGCACGAGCAGCTGGGCCATGACGTCGTCAGCCGACGCGTCGTCGACCTGCACGCCGAGGAACACGATGCGGTCCTCGAACAGCTTGGCGTACGGGTCCTGGCGCTTGTAGCCGTAGGCCGTGCGCTCTTCGAAGCTCGGCAGGATGTACCGATTGGACGGAGCCGGGACGTTCTGCGCGCCACCGAGCATGGGGAGATGCATTCTCGTTTCCTTTTCTTCGGTGGTGATCAGGACTGGGCGTCGGGCTCGGCTGCGCTGGTGGGCGTCTCGCCGTCGCCGACGGTGCCACCACCGCCGATGACCTCGGCGCTCGAGGCGCGGAGGTGGTCGACGAAGCCGTACTCGAGCGCTTCCTGCGCCGTGAACCAGTTGTCGCGGTCGTTGTCCTTGAGGATCTGCTCGACCGACTTGCCGGTCTGCTCGGCCGTGAGCTCCGCCATGCGCTGCTTCATGTCGAGGATGACCTTGGCCTGCGTCTGGATGTCGGCAGCGGTGCCGCCGAAGCCACCGGACGGCTGGTGGAGCAGCACGCGCGCGTTCGGCGTGATGTAGCGCTTGCCGGGCGTGCCGGAGGACAGCAGGAACTGTCCCATCGACGCGGCGAGGCCGATGCCCACGGTGACGATGTCGTTCGGGACGAACTGCATCGTGTCGTAGATCGCCATGCCGGCGGTGATCGAACCACCGGGCGAGTTGATGTAGAGGTAGATGTCCTTCTCAGGGTCCTCGGCGGCGAGCAGCAGCAGCTTGGCTGCGATCTCGTTCGAGTTGTCGTCGCGGACCTCGGAGCCGAGCCACACGATCCGGTCTCTCAGAAGGCGGTCAAAAACACTGGGGTTCAGTGTTGCTTCGGCCATGGAAAAGCTCCCGTTCAGTTGTCGCTTGTTGTCGAACTTATCGGGTGCAACGCACCAGTTCTCGTCTGTTCGCTGTCGGCAATGCGAAGGTGCGGAAACGACGGACGGGAGGCGCGGTGCCAGCTGGCACCGCGCCTCCCGTCTTGCATGCTGGTGGCGTCGAGATCGTTACTCGGCGTCCCCTGCCGGCTCCTGCGCGACGCCCGCCGTGAAGGCGGACAGGTCGACGGCGTCACCGTTGGTGTCCTTGACGGTCACCTTGGACAGGACGGTCGCGACCGCCTTCGAACGGGCGACCTCGCCGACCATGCCGGGGATCTGGCCGTTCTGGTCGATGACCTTGATGAACTCGGCCGGCTCCATGCCGTACTGCGCGGCGGCCTGGATGAGGTACTGGGTCAGTTCCTCCTGCGAGACCTGGATCTCTTCCTTCTCGGCGATCGCGTCGAGGAGGATCTGCGAGCGGAATGCGGTCTCGCTGGACTCGGAGACCTCCTTGCGGTGCTCCTCGTCCTCGAGGCGGTTCTCCTGCTCGAGGTGACGGTGCACCTCGTCGGCGATGAGCTGCTCCGAGATCGGGATGTTGACGTCCTCGGTGAGCTTCTCGACGAGCTTGTCGCGAGCCGCGGCGCCCTGACCGAAGGTCTTGGACTTCGCGATCTGCTCCTTGAGGTCAGCCTTGAGCTCGTCGATGGTGTCGAACTGGCTGGCGATCTGGGCGAACTCGTCGTCGGCCTCGGGGAGCTCGCGCTCCTTGACGGCGGTGACGGTGACGGCGATCTGAGCGGTCTCGCCCTCGCGGTCGCCACCGACGAGCTTCGACTCGAAGGTCGTCGACTCACCGGCGGTCAGGGACTCGAGCGCCTCGTCGATGCCCTCGAGCAGGTCGCCGGAGCCGATCTCGTAGGAGACGCCGGTGGCCGAGTCGACCTCGTCGTCGCCGATGCTGGCGGTGAGGTCGATCTGCGCGAAGTCGCCGGTCTTCGCCGGACGGTCGACCGTCACGAGCGTGCCGAAGCGGGTGCGGAGGTTCTGCAGTTCCTCTTCGATCTCGTCGTCCGACACCTCGACGGCGTCGACGGTGAGCTCGTACGAGGAGTAGTCCGGCAGGTCGAACTCGGGGCGGACGTCGACCTCGAAGGTGAGGACGAGGTCGCCGGTGAAGTCCGCGACGTTCGGCAGTTCGGCGACGTCGGCCTCGGCACGGCCGAGGATGCGCAGCTCCTGCTCTTCGACCGCCTGGCGGTAGAAGTTGTCGATGGCGTCACCGACGGCGTGGTTCAGGACCTCGCCGCGGCCGACGCGCTGGTCGACGATCGCCGGCGGGACCTTGCCCTTGCGGAAGCCGGGGATGTTGATCTGCTCGGCGATGTGCTTGTAGGCGTGGTCGATGCTCGGCTTGAGATCGTCCGGCGTCACGTTCACGGTGAGCTTGACGCGGGTGTCGCTCACCTTGTCGACGGTGCTGGTGGCCAAGGGATGTTCTCCTGTTGGTTGACGTTCGTGTGGTCGGTGGTGCTCGGAGGACCTGGTCGGGGCGACAGGATTTGAACCTGCGACCTCCCGCTCCCAAAGCGGGCGCTCTACCAAGCTGAGCTACGCCCCGTTGCTTCGTGCCAGGGATCAGCCGCGCACGCCGAGGGGCGCATGCGACCCCGGTGAGTCTAGCGGTCCGACGGCGCGCTGTTCCCGGGGGTTGCCCAGTCGTCCTCCGCGGCGCGTCGCAGACCCCGCCGCCACCGGATCCCGACGGCCACCTGAACCCCGAGGGCGGCCACCGCGAGCAACAGTCCGACGACGATCCGCCAGACGTGCAGCAGCGCGTGTGCGGGCTGCGACTGCGGGTCGCCGAACAGGTCGGGGCGCAGGGACAGGACCGCGGCGGCGAGGACCACCAGCGCGTACGAGACCACCCGCGACCAGCGGATGGTGCGCTCCGCACCGGCGTCCGGCTTCGGGATGACGCGCGTCGGCATGTCGGTGCTCGTTCGTCCGCTACGATGGTCGGGCTGCGCCTGGTGCGCAGGCGCGGGGATGTAGCTCAATGGTAGAGCCCCAGTCTTCCAAACTGGCTACGCGGGTTCGATTCCCGTCATCCCCTCTCTTCTTCCTCCTTCGGACCCGCGCTTCGTCAGCTGGTGAGCGGTTGCACGCTCGGTACGAGGTTGTTCCGGTGCACCCAGCGATCAACCTCGCACCACGTGCGTACCGTGCGCTCGACCCCACCCAGAACTGGGGATGGGACGGCGGGGCTGATCCCAGGACACTTGAGCCGTTCTCGCCATACCAAGGAGCTCAGTGCCGAACCCCCGCCAGACCACAAGCCAGCGCGCGCCACGCACCCGTCGTCGGGTACCGATCATCACGTGGGTCGGCATCGTGGGAACCGCAATCCTCGCACTTGCCGGCCTCGCGTCGACCGGAATCTGGGGGATGCTGGCGATGATCGCGCTGGTCATCCTGCCCACGACGCTCTATGCCGTCGCCTTCCGGCGGTCGACCTGGCTCCGGATCCCGAGGAAGCGCGCTACTGCCGCGATCGGTGCCGGCATCGCTCTCGCCGCGCTGATCGGGTCCACCTCCGCCTACGGTGCGTCCCACCCGTTGCCAGACGCACCGGCAACAGTCGCCGCCGCGAAGACTTCGAGTGCGACGGTATCCGCGAAGCCGAAGGCGTCTCCGACACCCACGCGCACGGTGACACCCACACCCACACCGACCCCGTCGCCGACTCCGGTGGTCACCACGAAGCAGGTGACCGAGACGGCCCAGATCCCCTTCGGGTCCACGACGGTGGAGAGCTCGACGCTGGCGCAGGGGACCTCGACGGTCACGACACCCGGGGTGCAAGGCATCAACACGAAGACCTACACGGTCACCTACACCGACGGCGTGGAGTCCGGTCGAGTCCTGACGAGCGAACACGTGACGACGCCCCCGGTGACCCAGGTCACAACGGTCGGCACCTACGTCGCCCCCGCACCTCCCGCGGCGCCGACGTGCTCCAGCGGCACCTACGTCAACTCCGCCGGAGACACGGTCTGTCGGCCCGAAGCCGCTTCGAGCGCACCGGCCGGAGCCACGGCTCAGTGCGTCGACGGTGCCTACAGCTACAGCCAGTCACGGCGAGGGACCTGCTCCGGGCACGGCGGCGTCGCCACCTGGTTGTGACGCACGACAGCTGAGACGACGAACGGTCGCTCGCTCGCTCCCGAGCCTCCCCTAGAGCGCTCCGAGCGGCGCTTCTCCGACTTCCTGCCGCAGCATCCGGTAGTGCTGCTCCCAACCGGGAGTGCCGCGTCCAGCAACGTGCAGCGCGGTCCGGACGGCACCGAGCGCACGGTCGAGCGCACCGGGCTCGTCGTCCGCGTCGACACCGATCGAGAAGGTGAGCGTGCCGGTTGACAGGTCAGCGGTCAGGTCCTGGTCGTGGACGTCGTCGAGGTCGAAGAGTGCGTCCGCGATGGCGTCGAAGTCCGCTGCGAGGGCTGCGCGCGGATCGTCCGCTGCCCCGAGTTGCGCCACGCACTCGAGCCGCACGAGGTAGTTCGTCATCACGTTCTCCTGTCCTCACAGCCCGTTCGCGCGAGCCGATACTTCAGATGCACAACGTACCAGGGGTTCGACGGCGTCAAGTGGACCGTGTGCAGGTGTTCGCCGCACGGGCAGTACGCCTTGTAGTACTTCCTCCCCTTCGCGAAGCGCCATCCCCGCGCCTCTGCCCCGCGCATGACCAGTTCGATGTCCTTCTTGGGATGTCGTGGTCGTTCGACCATCGCCACCTCCCCTCCACACCTTCGACGGTAGGGAGCAGGACCGCGACACCGGGGCCCGCCGTCGATGACTGTGGGGAGGTATCGCGATCGACGGACCTGTGGAGGAGTGATGATCGGTGGCACGCGCGTCAGGGGTCGGCGAACTCCAGGGTGATCTCCGGGGAGTCGCCGAGTTCCACCCGGGCACGCTTCCGCTCCGCCGCACGCAACGGCACGAGGTACCCGCCGTCCTTCGGGAACAGCGACGTCGTCCACGTCACCGAGCCGATCGTCACGCGCGCCGGGATCACACCCCACCCGTAGGTGAGCACCGGCGCGAGGTCAGCGATGACCTCGGCGGCGTCCGGCGGCACGACGGCGAAGAAGAACGGTGACGGGCCGCGCCACTCGATCACCTCGCCGCGGAACTCGAGTTCCATGCGGCGATCGTACGGCCGCGGACCTCGCACGGTGCGAGGGGCGCCGAACTCCGTGCGAGGTTCCGCACTCGGTGCGACGGGCGCACGCTCGCACCGAGTGCGCAACCTCGCACCAGGCGAACCCGGGGCCCCGCGCTCGCACCACGCCGCGGGAGCCGGAGGACGGACGCGTCAGCGGTACGACGCGGCCTGTCCGTACAGCACCTTGGTGAAGGAGGAGACGTAGGCGGACTCGTCGCCTCCGGGCAGGTTGTACGTCATGAAGACGCCGTACCCGTCGGCCTTCGTGCGCTCTGCGAGCGAGACCGCGGTGGCCTGCGGGGTGTTCTGGATGTCGACCGCGGCGGCGGACAGCTTCGACTTCGGCAGGCCCGGGATCGTCGGCGCCGTGTAGGTGCCGTAGTACGGGTTCCAGGCGTAGTCGAGCTTCCCGCCGATCGACGGGCTCGCGGTCTTCAGGGCGTCGGACGACGGGCCGATGTCGTAGAACGAGATGATCTTGCCCGGCATGTCCGCCCGCAGGGCACTGATGAGCCAGCCGATGGACTGCTGGTTCGGCTGCGGGGTGCCGTTCACGCCGTAGTCGGAGTACTCGTCGTCCAGGTCGACGCCGTCGAGTCCGTACTTCTCGACCGTCGCCGAGACCTGCGCCGCGAAGTCCCGCGCCGCGGCCTTCGTCGGGAAGTTCGCGAGGCCGGCTCCCTGGTGGTTGCCGAGCACCGAGAGCGTGACCTTGATGCCCTTGGCCTGCAACGGGCGGATCTGCGTGGCGGCCTGGTCGAGGGTCCGCTGCACGTTCTCGTTCTTGTACAGGACCGCCTTGCCGTCCTCGTAGTTGATGTTCGCGGCGAAGATGATCGCCACGTCGAACGCGTTCGCGCCGTTCGCCAACGTGTACCGACCGACGTTGGCGAGCTCGTCGTTGTTCACCTCGACGTAGGCGATGCTCGTCGGCCCCGACTTGGCGGGCGCAGCGTGGTGACCGTGACCGTGACCGTGCCCACCGCCGCGGGACGCACCGTGCCCGTGCCCGTGGCTGGATCCGGACGAGGAGGGCGCCGCGGATGCCGCGGCGGGCACCAGTGGTGCCGCGAGCATGGCGACCAGTGCGGTCGCGATGCTGAACTTCGTGGACTGCTTCATGTGGTTCCTCCTTGGGTGGGACGGTCGGTCAATCGGTCGGTCAGTTGCGCGGGAACCGGAAGGTGCGGACCTCGTAGGCGTCGACGGCGAACGAGGACGCGGCCGCGTCGGACGACGGCTCGGCGTCCCCGAGCGGTTCCTCGAGCAAGGTCACCTCGACGGCAGCGCCGAAGGTCGTCTCGTCGGCCGAGACCGCGATGCCCCCGGTCCCCCGCTGCCCGGACGGCTCGTAGACGCGCACGACCAGGTCGCCCGACCGGTCGTCGGCGAGCTTGACACTCGACAGCACGACGTCGCCCGACACCTGCACCAGCGGCTCGAAGCCGTGCGCGCCCGTGATGGTCCGCGCGCCCGCGTTCATCCGCACGCCGGCCGAGGTGGCTCCGAGCTGGTCGGTGCCGATGACGATGCCGTACCGGTGCGTCTGCACGCCCTGGTCGGTCTCGGGGTCCGGGAACCGCGGTGCCCGCAGCAGCGACAGCCGCACGGTGGTGGTGACGTGCCCGTCGACGGCGTCGCGCGTGGTGTCGAAGCCGTGGATCGAGTCGTTCACGAGCGCGACACCGAAGCCGGGCTCGGCCACCAGCACGTAGCGGTGCATCGAGGTCTCGAACTTCGCGGCCTCCCACGAGGTGTTGGTGTGCGTCACCCGCTTCTGCGCGCCGAACTGCGTCTCGGCGACGGTGTGCTCGGCGCGGACGTCGAGCGGGAACGCCACCTTGAGGAACTTCTCGGTCTCGTGCCAGTCGGTCACCTGGTCGAACTCCAGGGTGCGGGACCCCGGCGCCAGGACGATCTCCTGCGTCACCGTCGAGTCACCGAACGCCCGGGACACGACGACCCGTGCGACCCCGGACTCGTCGACCGACGCGGTCAGCCCGGTGGTCGACACGAGGTCCTCGACGCGGTTGCGGTAGTACCGGTCGACGTCCCACGCGTCCCACATGTTCGGGAAGTCCTGGTGCAGCTGCAGCAGGTTCGCCGCCTGGCCGGCCGCGATCGCCTCGCGCCCGCTCGACAGGTCGACGGCGCTCGTCACGAGCCCCTGCGCGTCGACGATGACCCGCACCAGGTCGTTCGCCAGCACGTACCCGCCGTCCCGCTCGGTCAGGGACACGGCGGTCGCCGCCGCCACGTCGGTCGCCACGACGGCGCCCTGCGCGGGTGCACCGGCCTGGAGGAACGGGGCCGGGTTCACGACGACGGCCGCGTCCCCGGTGCCGGCGAGCGCCGAGAGCGCCTGGTCGATGATCGTGGTCAGCGCTGCGGCCGTCTCGGCGTACCGCTCGACCGCTTCGCGGTGCACCCACGCGATCGAGGTGCCCGGCAGGATGTCGTGGAACTGCTGGAGCAGGACCTGCTGCCACAGGGCGTCGAGCTCGTCGTACGGGTAGGCGAAGTCGGTGCGGGCGGCGGCGGTCGCGGCCCAGAGCTCGGCTTCGATGAGCAGCTGCTCGCACCGGCGGTTGCCCTGCTTCGTGCCGTGCTGCGACGTGAGTGTGGCCCGGTGCAGCTCGAGGTACAGCTCCCCCACCCACACGGGCGGATCGGTCAGTTCGGACTTCGCCCGGTCGAAGAACGTGTCCGGGTGCTCCCAGCGGACCTTCGCGCTGCCCTCGAGGTCCGCCAACCGTGCGGCGGTGCCGGTCATCTCGCGGGTGGTGCCACCGCCGCCGTCGCCCCAGCCGACCGGGGCGATCGAGCCGGTCGCGAGTCGGTTCTCGCGGAACTGGCGGGAGGCCTTCGCGACCTCGCTGCCGGACAACCGCGAGTTGTAGGTGTCCATCGACGGGAAGTGCGAGAACACCCGCGACCCGTCGATGCCCTCCCACAGGAACGTGTGGTGCGGGAACTTGTTGACCTGGTTCCACGAGATCTTCTGCGTGAAGAACCACTCGAAGCCCGCACGGCGCATGAGCTGCGGCAGCGCCGGCGAGTACCCGAAGCTGTCCGGCAGCCAGACGCCCTTGGGTCGGATGCCGAACTCGCGCTCGAAGAACCGCTGGCCCTGCGAGAACTGCCGGACGATGCTCTCGCCGGTCGGCATCACGGTGTCGGACTCGACCCACATGCCGCCGATCGGCAGGAACCGGCCGGCCTCGACCGCGGCCTTGACGCGGGCGTAGACCTCGGGGCGGTGCTCCTTGATCCACGCGTACTGCTGCGCGCTCGACATGCCGTACAGGAAGTCGTCGGTCTGGTCGATGAGCTCGGTCATGGTCGATGTGGTGCGGGCGACCTTGCGGATGGTCTCGCGCACGGGCCAGAGCCAGGCGGAGTCGATGTGGGCGTGCCCGACGGCCGAGATCGTGTGCGCCGAGGCCTCGGCAGGAGCGGCCAGCACCTCGGCGAGCGCCGCACGGGCGTCTCCGGCGGTCTCCGGGATGTGCTGCAGGTCGAGCGCGTCGAGGGCGTCGTCGAGGGCCTGCAGGATCCGCATGCGTCGGGGCCCGGCGGGCAGTTCGGCCTGCAGTTCGAGCAGGACGTCGATGTCGAGGGCGAGTTCGTGCACCTCGGACTCGAAGACGGCGAGCTCCATCCGGCGGGTGGCGTAGAGGCGCTTCGAGGACGAGGTCTGCACGTCGCCCTCCTGCGTCGGCAGGAAGGGGTGGTAGTCGAGCAGGACGGGGTTCGACGCGGCCTCGACGAACAGTTCGACGGTCTCGCCGCCCTCGGCCCGCTCGGTGACCAGGACCCACTGGTTGCGCGGGTTGATCGACTTCACGGGGGTGCCGTCTGCCAGGTAGACGAGTCCCTCGCACTGGAACCCGGGCATGTTCTTGTCGAAGCCGAGGTCGATCACGGCCTCCACCCGGCGTCCGGCCCAGTCGGTCGGCACGGTCCCGGTCAACCGGAACCACGTCGTGCCCCAGGCCGCACCCCACGGCGTGCCGACCTCGTAGGGCTCGAACGTGAGCGCGAGCCCCTCGGTCGGCGGGACCGGCTCCCCCGGCAGCTCGTGCCAGGCGACCTGGAGGGCCGTCGTGGTCGCGTGCACCGCGGGGGTGATCCGCTCGTCGAGCACCCGTCGGGCGCGTCCGGTGGTGAGGGGGATGTCGTCGTGCATGGGGCCTTCCGGGGTCAGGGCGTGGTCGCCGGGTGGGCGACGCGGACGGTGGTGGTGTCGAGGTCGGAGGGCACGTCGACGCAGCGGTCGATGCCGCGGGCGGCCAGCAGCGCGGTGTCCGAGCGCCGGGAGCGCAGGACGACCTGCGGGCCGCGGCCGTCCGGTGCGGCCTCGGCCAGGGCGAGCCAGGCGGCGGCGAACCGACCGCCGGGGGCACAGTCGGCGCGGGTGCCGTGCCGGTCGGTGCCGTCGGACAGCACGTCGTCGAGGACGAGCGCGGTGGCCGGCGGTGCGGCGCGGGCGTCGCGGGTGTGCTCGGCGCGGGCGAGGGCGGCGAACGCCTCGCCGGCGGGCTTCAGCCGTCCGTCGTTCGTGAACAGCCCGAGGTCGTACTCGAGCTCCGGGAAGTCCGCGAGCGACCGGGCGACGTCGTGCGAGCACCACCACGTCACGCCGAGCACCTGCTGCGCGTCGAGGACGTGCCGGATGGTCTGCTCGGTGAAGGCGGCGGCGTCGGCGGGGTCGACGACGTTGGTGGGGGCGCCGACCTCCTGCAGCCAGTTCGGCCGGGCGGGGTCGCGGTTCCAGGCCGCGGCGAGCTGGAGCAGGTACTCCCCGTGCCGCACCGACCCGGCTCCGAGGGCGCCGTGCAGGGCCGCCGAGCCGTTGAACACCCACGAGTGCGTGACCGTGGCGTCACCGTGGTCCGCCGCGTGCTCGGGGCCGAAGGGCTGGGCGTCGTCGTACCAGGCCGCGTCGTACTGCGCGACGGTGACCAGTGGCCCGGGGCGCGACCCGGTGGCGGGCGGGACCGTCGAGGCGGGGTCGAGCCGCGCCTCCAGGCCGACCGACACGGACGACGCGGCCGACGCCGACGACCCGTCCGACAGCCCCGCCCGCGCCGCCGCGACCATCGCCGCCGCCCACGCGTGCCCCTGCTCCGCCGTGATCGCGTGCGGTGCGGGGTGCGGCGCGTGTGCGAACTGGTTGACCTCGTTGCCGATGGTGATGCCGAGCAGGTTGGGCTTGTCGGCGACCGCTCCGGCGAGCGCCCGGACGTACGCGGCGGTCGACGCGACCACGTCCGGGTCGGTGAACATGTTGCGGCGGTGCCAGCTGTCCAGCCAGGACGGCACGAAGTCGAAGCTCGACAGGTGCCCCTGCAGGGCGTCCACGTTGACGTCGAGTCCGAACGAGCCGGCGAGGTCGACGACCGTCGCGACGTCGTCGAGGGCCTGCTGCCGGATGAGGGTGCGGTTCGGCTGGACGACCGGCCAGAGCGGGAAGATCCGCACGTGGTCGGCGCCGATCGACGCGATGGCCTCGAGGTCCCTGGCGGTGTCCGACCGCGAGAAGTCGAGCCACGAGTGGAACCAGCCGACCGAGGGCGTGTAGTTGACCCCGAAGCGCATCAGCCCTTCACACCGCCCTCTTCGACGCCCTTGAAGAAGAAGCGCTGCAGGACGGCGAAGATCACGGCGATCGGGATGAAGGCGATCATGGTGCCGGCCGCGATCATCCGCTGGTCGGTGGCGAACGTGCCCTGCAGGTACTGCAACCCGACGGTCAGGGTGAGGTTCTCGGGCGACTGCAGCACGATGAGCGGCCAGAGGAAGTCGTCCCACGCACCGATGAACGAGAAGATCGCGATGACCGCGATGGTCCCCTGCACGGCGGGCAGCGAGATGTAGCGCAGGCGTTGCAGGGCGTTCGCACCGTCCATCACCGCTGCCTGGTCGATCTCCTCGGGGATCTGCCGGAACGCGTTGAACATCAGCAGGACGTTGAGCGCCGCGATCATGCCGGGCAGGGCGACGCCGACCAGGTTGTCGGCGAGGCCGAGGTCCTTCACGGTGACGAACTGCGAGATGATCGTCGCCTCGCCGGGCAGCACGAGGGTGCCGAGGAACAGGCCGAGCACGAGCTTCCGGTGCCGCCACTGCAGACGGGCGAGGGCGAAGCCGGCCAGGGTCGCGAACACGATGTTGCCGAGCACGTCGATCGCGGCGACGAGCAGTGAGTTGCCGATGTACCGCCACACCGGGATCGCCGCGGCGACCTTCAGGTAGTTCTCGATGGTCGGTTCGGACGGGATGAACGACGGGTTCGCCGTGTAGATGTCCTCACCGGCGCCCTTGAGCGACGTGGACAGCTGCCACAGGAACGGGCCGATCGTGATGAAGAGCACCACGATGAGCAGGACGTAGCGGACGACCTTCTCGCGGGTGGACATGACGCCCCAGACCGCGCGGCGCCGCTTGCGTCCGTCGCGTCCGTTCTGCCTGGAGGCCCGTCCCGCGCCCGTCGCGCCGGTCACGTCCGGTGTCGGGCTGGCTGCCCCCTGCGCGCCGCCGATGACGGGTTCGGTCGTGCTGGTCGTGTTCGTCACTTGTCCGCCTTGCTGTTCATCCGGGCGAGGGCGAGCATCGGCACGAGCGTCACGACGAAGAGCAGGAGGCTCAGGGCGGACGCGTAACCGAGGTTGCCGGTGAAGCCGCGGGCGTACTGCTGGATGAGCATGACGAGGGAGTTGTCCTGCCCGCCGGGCCCACCGGTGCCGTTGGTGAGGATGTAGAGCTCGCTGAACACCCGGAGCGCGGAGACGCACACCAGGATCCCGACGAGCGTCATGGTGCCGCGGACCCCGGGCATCGTGACCGACCAGAAGCGACGGACCGCGCCGGCGCCGTCGAGCGCGGCGGCCTCGTGCAGGTCCTTGCCGACGTTCCCGAGGGCGGCCAGGAAGATGATCATGTAGTAGCCGAGCCCCTTCCACACCGTCAGGCTGATGGCGCTGAGGAGCAGCAGCCACCGGTCGGTCAGGAACGGGACGCTGCCCTGCACGACGCCGAGGGCCTGCGCCATCTCGTTGATGACACCGCGGTCGTCGAGGATCCACGTCCAGATGAGCCCGACGACCACCGCGGACGCGATGACCGGCGTGTAGAACGCGGTGCGGAAGAACGCGATCCCGGGCAGCTTCTGCTGCACGAGCACGGCGATGAGGAGCGGGAGGACCGTCAGCAGCGGCAGGCACACCGCCATGTAGATGACGCTGTTGAGCAGCGCCTCCCACACCTGCGGGTCAGCGAGCAGGGTCTCGAAGTTCTGCACCCCGACCCACTGGCTGACGCCGCCGAGCGGGCTGGCGTTCGTGAACGACAACCGCACCGTGTTGATCGAGGGCCACAGGCTGAACGCGACGAGCCAGATCAGTGCCGGCAGGACGAGCAACCAGGGCGTGTACCAGCGGTTCGCACGCATGACGATCCTCCCTCTTCCTTCTCCGGGGCCGGATCAGCCGTTGGCCAGCAGGCTGTTCATCTTGGTCTGGGCGGTCTGCAGCGCCTTCTCGGGCGCCACCTGGCCCTTCATCGCGAGGGCGATCTGCTGGTCGAGGAAGTCCGTCATCGCGGAGTTCGCCTCGACCGGGTTGATGACCTTCGCCGTCTTCAGGGCCTCGTTCGCCAGGACCCGGGCCTCGCCGTTCACGGTGCCGTCGTCCTTCGAGAAGTACGGGTCGGACTGCGACGACGTGGTGGACGGGAAGATGTTGACCTCGTGGGCGAACGCCTCCTGGTTCTTCGCGTTCGTCATGAACTCCGCGAAGGCCTCGGCGGTGGCGAGGTGCTTCGACTTGCTCGAGACCGACAGGCCCTGCACGTAGAGCGGCGGGGTGTCGAGTGCGGGGCTGACGGTGACCTTGCCCTTGAGCGACGGGTTGTTCTTCTCGAAGTCGGCGAGCGAGGTGGCCCCACCGGTGGTCCAGGCGACCTTGGCCTGCGTGAAGAGGGTGGAGTTGCCGAGGTAGTCGCTGTTCAGCACGTTGGAGGGCATGTAGCCGTCCTGGTACGCGTCCTTGTAGCGGTCGATCAGGTCGGCGGCCTTCGACGAGTCGGCGAAGGTGAACTTCGTGCCGTCGGCGTTGAGCACCTTGACGCCGGCGAGCGTGAAGTCACCGAGGCCGGGCTTCCGGCTCATCAGGTAGTCGGTCGGGCAGTTGTCGTGCATGGTCTTCGCCTGCGTGAACAGCTCGTCGGTGGTCTTCGGCGGGTTCTTCGCGTCGAGACCGCACTTGGCGAACATCGTCGAGTTCCAGTAGTTCACGTCGGTGTTGAGGTACCAGGGGTACCCGAACGTGCCGTCCACTCCCTTGTACTTGTAAGAGTCCAACGCGCCGGCGACGTACGTGCTGGCGAGCTTCGAGTCGTCCTTCGCGACGTCCTGCAGGAACCCGCGCTTCGCGAGCGGCAGGGCGATGTCCGGCGGCAGGTTGATCACGTCGGGCAGGCTGTTCGACGAGGCCTGGCTGAGCACCTTGTCGGCGTACCCGTCCCCGGGCTGGTCCTGCAGCTTGACCTTCGCGTCCGGGTGGGCCTGCTCGAAGTCCTTGATGACCCCGTTGAGGTACCCCGTGTAGGTCGGCGTGAGCGCCCAGGTCTGCAGGGTGATGGTGCCGCTGATCTCGCCGCCGCCGTTGTCGGCCGCGTTCCCGCCGCTCGAGCAGCCGGTCAGGACGAGCGCCGTGGCGGCGGCCGTCGCGAGCAGCGCGGTGGCGCGGCCCCTCGTCATGCGTGTGGTGGTCCTCATGGCGTCTGACTCCCTCGTCATAGCTGAACCGGTTCAGCACCAGTCACCGAACCCGTGTGTGGCAGCCACTGTGGATGACTAAAGCGCTATAGTCAACCCCGTGGCCACCAAGCGTCGAACGACGATCGCCGACATCGCCGCGCGGGCCGGTGTGTCCATCAGCGCGGTGTCCTTCGCGTTGAACGACCGCCCCGGTGTCTCCGACGAGACCCGTCGCCGCGTGCGCGAGATCGCCCGCGAGCTGGACTGGCAGCCACACACCGCGGCCCGGGCACTCGGCGGCGCGAAGGCCGGTTCCATCGGGTTCGTGCTGAACCGCCCGGCCCGGACCCTGGGCACGGAGTCGTTCTTCGGCGACCTGATCTCCGGCATCCAGCTCGGGCTCGCCGGCACCCACGTCGGCATGAACCTGCTCGTCGCGCGTGATGCCGAGGAAGAACTCGAGACCTACCGGGACTGGTGGCGCGGACACCGTGTCGACGGCGTGATCGTGATCGACCCCCGTCGCGACGACGCCCGGCTCGCCCTGCTCGCCGACCTCGGCATGCCGACCGTCGTCGTCGGCTCGCACCCCTCCCCCGACGGCGCAGCACCCACGGTCTGGATCGACGACTCGGACGCCACCGACACCGTCCTGCGGTACCTGCACGCCCTCGGCCACCGACGCATCGCGCACGTCGCCGGACGGCCCGAGTTCGAGCACACCGCCATGCGCATGGACCGGCTCCGGGCGTTCGCTGCCGACGAGGGGCTCGACGACGCGGTCTCGGTGCCGACGGACTACTCGGCCGAGGCCGGCGCGAGCGCCACCCGTACCCTGCTGTCGAGGAGCGTCCGACCGACCGCGATCGTCTACGACAACGACGTGCTCGCCGTCGCCGGGCTGGGCGTGGCGAGCGAGATGGGCGTCGCGGTGCCCGGCGACGTCTCGATCGTGTCCTTCGACGACTCGGCGATGATCCGGCTCGTCCGGCCGGCGATCACCTCGCTCACCCGCGACACGGTCGAGCTCGGACAGCGTGCGGCGACCCTGCTGCGCGCGCAGATCGACGCCAGCGCCCCGCTCCCGTCCCGCCCGGGCCCCTCGCTCACCCTGAGCGTCCGCGAGTCCACCGGCCGCGCCCCCGCCTGACCTGCGCCGGAGGTCGGCCCCGACGACTCGCTCCCGCCGCTGCCGCTTCCGAAGCGCGGCGCGGCTGCCTGCATCTGGCGCACACACCGGTCGGCGACGGGACGACGTGGTCTTCTCCGCGCCGTGACGGTTCTGGTTCACGAAACCCGAGGATCGTGAACCGGAACCGTCATCGATGCGAAGCGGAACCTCCTTCCCCCGCCCTCGACGGTCACCGGCGATTCGTCGGGGGTCGGACCCGCTCGAGGGCCCGTCGCATAGACGACGTCGTACTGAAGCCGAAGCGGGTCGCGACGTCGGACGGGCGGTCTCCACGGCTGAGCGCGCTCCGGACGGCGAGACTGCGGTACCAGCGGCCGAGCTGCGCGGGCGAGCATCCCGTCGCTGCGACGCACCGGCGCTCGAGGGTGCGCTCCGACATGTCGATGCCGACGAGGAGCTCCCGCACGGATGGTCGACCGGCGGGATCGAACAGGCGATCGAGGACCCGCGCGAGACTGTTGTCGCCGAGCATCGGGGGCGGGTTGTCGCGGAGCACCGTCGTGACGACGAGTCCGGCGAGGGCCTGCTGCTGCGCGCCGTGCCACCTCCCGCCGTCGAGGTGCCCGACGTGGCGCAGCGCGAGGCCGACGTCGGGCGAGGGCGCACCGGGTGGGCCGGTGCTCGCGAGGGGTGGGAGTGCGAGGACCTCGTCAGCGAGGGGGCCGAGCGTTGCGGTGCCCACGAGGACACCGGTGAGCGCGAAGAGTGCCTCGTGCGGGAACGCGTACGTCTCCGCGGCCTGGGGTCGACGTCGAGCGTCCAGGCCTCGTCGTCGGACCGGACCTCGGTGCCCGGCCCCACCTGGAGCCCGACGGCGTCGATCAGTGCTCGGAGCGCGTCACCCATCCGACGAGCGTGATCCACGGGCACGATGAGCGGGCGTGGATCGGGTGGCCTGTGGAAGAGGGGGGATAACCCCACCCGGGGTGGGGAGAGGGCAGGATGGGGGAACGGCTCCGCGATCGCGAGGCTGGATGCATGACCGACACCGACCGCCTCGACCAGGCGCGAACCGTCCCGCTGGACGACGTCACGCCTTCGCCCGACCAGGCCCAGACCGTCCCGCTGGGCGACTCCGTGCCCCCTGGAGCCACCAAGCCGATGCCCCAGTACCCGCGCCAGCACCACCAGGACCCCCAGGACGCCCCGCAGTCCCCGCCGGCGTCGTGGAGCGCCACCCCGCGGGTCGGGTCCGGCCCGGTCGGTGGTTCCGGTCGCGGGTCCGGCATGACCGCCGGGCAGTTCTACCGCGACGCCTGGAAGCGCCTGCCGCGGGACTTCGGCTACATGGCGCTCACCGCCGTGCTGCTCTGCACGCTGTACTTCGCGTTCCCGACGGCGATCTTCGGTGGCGGGTTCCGGGACCTGTTCAACCCCTTCGTCCTGCTCATGTTCTTCATCGCGCTGTTCGTGGCGCGGTGGCTCGGACAGTTCGAGAAGCTCCGCATGAGCTGGGCCGACCCGAGACCGATCCGCCCGGTGGACTGGACGCCCCGCTGGCAGCAGAACTGGTGGACCCGCACAGGGTCGGCCGTCGCCAACCCGCACTACTGGCTCTACCTGCTGCACGCCGCGGTCGTGTACCCGCTCGTCGCGGTCGTGACCGTCGGGGCCGGCGCACTGCTGATCCTCGGGTTCACCTGGCCGGTCGTCGTGGCGGGTGCCTGGGCGTTCGGCGGTGTGGGTGGGCTGTCGTACCCGAGCTGGGACTACGGCGTGGTGGTCGGCATCGGTGTCGCCGGGTTGCTGTCGATGGCCGCCTCGGTCGTGCTCTTCCCGCTCTGGGCCCGCGGGTCCGTCCTGGCGCACTACTGGGTCGACTTCGGCCTGCTGGGCGGCTTCCGGGCCGAGCAACTCGAGCAGCGGGTCGCCGGTCTGCAGGCCTCCCGCGCCGGTGCCGTCACCGCCGAGGGGCAGGCACTCCGCCAGATCGAGCGCGACCTGCACGACGGCCCGCAACAGCGGCTGGTGCGACTCCGCATGGACCTGTCCGCCGCCGAGCGCGCCTTCGAGAAGGACCCCGAGAAGGCCAAGCAGCTCATCGGTGAGGCATCCGAGCACGCCCAGGACGCCCTCGACGAACTGCGCGCACTGTCACGCGGCTTCGCTCCGCCGATCCTGCTCGACCGCGGACTCGTCGCGGCACTCGAGGCACTGGTCGCCCGCACCCCGATCCCGGTGGGCCTGGACGTCCGGCTGCCCGAGGGCCTGGAGCTCGCCACGGAGATCCAGCGCAACGTGTACTTCACGGTGAGCGAGCTCCTGACGAACACCATGAAGCACGCCGGCGCCACCACCGCCGGGGTGTACCTCGGCCTGGTCGTCGACGCCTCGGGCCTCTGGTACCTGACCGTCAGCGTCACCGACGACGGTCGGGGCGGCGCACGACCACAGCAGGGCCACGGGATCGAGGGTCTGATCGGCCGTATGCGGGCCCTCGACGGCGACCTGGTCGTCTCGAGCCCCGAGGGCGGCCCGACCGAGGCCACCGCCCGGATCCCCCTCGGTGCCCTGAACGGCGTCCCGACGGCCGCGAACCAGCGGTCGTGACCCCACGGGAGCGTCCGCGCTCCCACTAGGCTGGTCGGCATGACAGACGGCCCGGATGCAGCACGCATCCGGGCCGTCGTCGTCGACGACGCCGTCCTGCTGCGCGAGGGCCTGGCCCGCGTGCTCGACGAGGCCGGCATCGACGTCATCGGGCAGTACTCCGACGCCCGGGCCTTCCTGGCGACCCTGCCCGAGGGTGCACCCGACGTCGTGGTGATGGACGTGCGGATGCCGCCGACCTTCACCGACGAAGGCGTCCGCGCCGCCGTCGAGACCCGCCGGATCGCCCCACGGACGGGCGTGCTCCTGCTCTCCCAGTACGTCGAGGCCACCTACGCCGAGGACGTCCTGGCCGCCGGCGCGACCGGCATCGGCTACCTGCTCAAGGACCGCGTCACCCGGCTCGAGGAGATCGACGACGCCGTCCGCCGCATCGCCGCCGGGGGCACCGTGCTCGACCCCGAGGTCGTCACGCAGCTGATGAGCCGCCGCCGCGACCCGCTCGCAGCCCTGACCCCGCGCGAGCGTGACGTGCTCGGGCTGATGGCCGAGGGCCGCACGAACGCCGCGATCGCCCGCGCCCTGGTGATCGGCACCGGTGCCGTCGAGAAGCACGTGTCGAGCATCTTCGGCAAGCTCGCACTCGAGGACACCGGAGAGGACCACCGCCGCGTCCTCGCCGTCCTCGCCTACCTCGGATGAGCCGAGCCCGAGGATGAACCGGGTCCCCGCGCCCCTGCTGGCCCTCACCGCGATGGTGTCCGTCCAGCTCGGCGCCGCGATCGCGAAGACCCACTTCGACGACGTCGGCGCCGTCGGGGCCGCCACGCTGCGGCTCGTCATCGGCGCCGTCGTGCTCGCCCTGGTGATCCGCCCCCGAGTCCGGCACTGGACGCGGGCGCAGTGGCTCGGTGCGGCCGGCCTCGGCCTGGCGCTCGGCGGCATGAACGTCTTCATCTACCTGTCGTTCGCGAGCATCCCGATCGGGGTCGCCGTGACGATCGAGTTCCTCGGGCCGCTCGCCCTGTCGCTCGTGCACACCCGACGCTGGCGCGACGCACTGTGGGCCGTGCTGGCGCTCGCCGGGGTCGTGCTGCTCGGCGTCGGCCCGACCGCGGTGACCGAGGTGGGCGGGGTCGTCTGGGCCGTCCTGGCCGCCGGGTGCTGGGCGGGCTACATCGTGATGAACCGGCACGTCGGCGCCGCGATCCCCGGCGTCGACGGGCTCGTCGTGTCGATGATGGTCGCGATGCTCGTGTCGTTGCCGTTCGGGCTCCGGTCCGCAGTCGACGGCGTCCTGCGCGAACCGACGCTCCTGATCGTCTTCGGTGCCGTCGCCGTGCTGTCCAGCGTGCTGCCGTACGCCCTCGAGATGCTCGCGCTCCGCCGGATGCCGACGCGGGTGTTCGGCGTGCTGCAGAGCCTCGGCCCGGCGATCGCCGCGCTGGCCGGCCTGGTTGTGCTGGCCGAGGGGCTGTCGGTGCTCGAGACGGTCGCCCTGGCGTGCGTCACCGCGGCGAGCGTCGGCGTGACGCTGTCGGCGCGTCGCCGACGCGGCGGACCGGTGGGGTGAACGAAGAGGAGGCCCGGATCACGTCCGCTGACGGCGGTGCGTGATCCGGGCCTCCTGAGAAGACCGTCTACTCGTCGCGCAGGAAGTCTGCGTACGTGGGTTCCGACTGCTCGCCCGACAGCAGGGCCGGATCGTTGATCCGACGCTCGACGTAGGCGCTGATGACCTCGGGCGGGGTGAGCACGTGGGCGACCCAGGACGGCACCGCTGCGTTCTTCATGGTGCCTCCTTCTGGGACAGGGGTCCGGACCGAATGCCTCGATCAGTGAGTTACTTGCTGACCCCGTGTTCGCTAAACCATCCTCGGGGTGCGGGCGGAAGTCAACGCAGTGCGTTCTGCGGACTCCGGTTCGCGCTGTCCCGGTCGGCACGGAGCGTGCGGTGCTTCACCGCGGAGCGCCACACCCACGCCTCGGCCTGCTGCCCGAACTGCGCCCACTCCACCAGCACGGCATCGCGGGTCCAGCTCTTCGCGAAGGCCTTCACCCGGACGTGGAAGGTCGGGAACTGGATCCACGCCCAGACCGGCTTCGGGGTGACGGCGTGGCAGACGTCACCGCCGCGGGCATCCTCGGACAGTGAGTACGCGCGCGGACGCTCGACCTCCGGGTGTTCCGGGGGCTGCCACCGGTTCTCGCGACGCCGTCCCACGACGGTATTCGAACGTGTGTTCGAACGACAGTCAAGTCGACCGCGTCGTGTGGACGAGCACCCGGGGCCGGACGGGCGTGTCGTCGGGGCGCCGAACGGTGGGGAGCGTGTTCCGCTGGCGGGGTCCCGGGGCATAGGGTGCGGGCATGCAGAGCAGCACGGGGGTACGGGTGGTGTCGGCGGCCGCGGTGGTGGCGGCGCTGGTGGTCGGGGCGGCCGGACTGGTGGGGACGGTCTGGTTGGCGCCCTGGGACCTGCCCCGCGGGTTGCTCCTCGGCGCCACGGTCGTCGCCGGCATCGCCGCAGTCGTCGTGCTCGCCGCCGCGGTGCGCGCTCGGGACCGCCGAGCGCTCACGTTCGCGGTGTCCGTGCTCGCGTTCGCGCTCGTGTCACTGGTTCCCGGACTGTTGATCGACGTGTTCCTCGTCGTCGCGCAGGCGGCGCTCGTGGCCTTCGGTGTCGTCACCGTCCGGAGTGAACCGGGTGTGCAGCGGGCCTTCGGGTGGATCGTCACGGTGGCGGCCGCGGCGTGGTTCGTCACCGCACTGCTGTCGGAGACCGTGCTCCTCACGGCGCTCCCGCAGGAGTCGCTCGGCGTGGCCATCGCGGTCCCGGGGCTGCTGCAGACCGTCGCGTACCTGGCCGCGGCGGTGCTCGTCGCGGTGCCGCTGCTGCGCCCGGTGGGCCGCGGTGTCGGCGTGCTGTGGGCCTCGGCCGAGGTGCGCTGACCCGGACTCCCGCCCGCCTCAGCCCGCGCGGGCCGCCAGACGCTCGGAGCGTCGGCGTGCCTGCTCCCCGGGGTCCGGCACCGGGGCGGCCTGGATGAGCCGTCGTGTGTACGGGTCCTGCGGCGAGCGCAGGATGGCGTCGCGGGTCCCGTGTTCGGCGACCCGGCCGCCGTGCAGCACGACGACCCGGTCGCACAGGGTGTCGACCACGGCGAGGTCGTGCGTGACGAACAGGCACGCGAACCCCAGGCGCTCCTGCAGCTCGCGGAAGACGTCGAGCACGCGGGCCTGCACCGACACGTCGAGCGCACTCGTCGGCTCGTCGGCGATCAGGAGCGCGGGGTCGAGGGCCACCGCTCGGGCGATCGCGACGCGTTGCCGTTGGCCACCGGAGAGTTCGTGCGGGTAGCGCTCGGCGTAGCCGCCGTCGAGACCGACGTCAGCGAGGAGCCGCTCGACCCGCTCCTCGACCTGCACCGCCGGCAGCCGGAGGATCTGGCGGAGCGGCTCGGCGACGGTCTGCCCGACCGTGTACCGGGGGTTGAGCGACCGGAGCGGGTTCTGGAACACCACGCCGACGTGCTGGCGCATCTGCCGGCGGGCGGCTCGTCGTGCGCCGGCGACGTCGGTGCCGTCGACGACCACCGAGCCCGAGGTGATCGGCGCGAGGCCGACCGCGGCCCGGCCGATGGTGGTCTTGCCGCTGCCGGACTCCCCCACCAGGCCGACGATCTCGCCACGGCCGACGGTGAACGACACGTCGTCGACGGCACGGAAGCGCCCGCGCAGGGCGCCGCCGTACTCGACCACGAGGTGCCGGACGTCCAGCACGACGGCCGGGGGCTCCGTGGCGGAGCCGAGCCGGGCCTCCTGGCCGGACCCGGTGCCCATCCGCGGGACCGCAGCGAGGAGTTCCCGCGTGTAGTCGGCGGACGGTGCGGCGAAGACCGCCGCTGCGGTGCCGGTCTCGACGACGCGTCCGCGGCGCATCACGACCACGCGGTCGGCGAGGTCCGCGACGACACCCATGTCGTGGGTGATGAGCAGGATCGCGGTGCCGGTGCGCTCGCGCAGCGCGCGGAGGACGTCGAGCACCTCGGCCTGCACGGTGACGTCGAGGGCGGTCGTCGGCTCGTCCGCGATGAGCAGGTCCGGGTCGGCGGCGAGCGCCATCGCGATCATCACGCGCTGGGCCTGCCCGCCGGAGAGTTCGTGCGGGTACTGGCCCAGGCGGCGTTCGGGTTCGGGGACCTCCACGGCGCGGAGCAGCTCGAGCGAGCGCTCCCGGACGGCGGCGCGGTCGTGCGGGCCGTCGGTGCGTCGGACGGCCTCGGCGAGCTGGAACCCGATGGTGAACACCGGGTTCAGCGCCGCGGACGGGTCCTGGAAGATCATCGACACGCTGCGGCCCCGGACCGACCGGAGGGTGCGCTCGTCGGTGCCGATGACCTCGAGGTCGCCGAGCCGGATGCTCCCCGAGGCGCGCGCACCGTCGGGGGCGATGCCCATCGAGGTCATCGCGGTCATGCTCTTGCCGGAGCCGGACTCCCCCACGACCGCGACGACCTCGCCCCGGGCGACGGTGAACGAGGCGTCGTCGACGGCACGGACGACCTCGCCGTCGACGTCGAAGGTGACGGTGAGGTGCTCGACGGTCAGGACGTCGGTGGTGCCGCTCATGGGGTCTCCGGGGGGTCGGTGTCGTCGCGGGCGGCCTTGAAGGCCTCCCACTCCTCGAGCATCTTGCGGTGGTAGCCCTGCAGCCACTGCATGTAGTCGCGGCCGTTGAGCAGGCGCTCGCGGACCTCGGCGTCCACGTCGCCCGTGCCGGTGCGGCCGGCACCCTCGACGACGGCGAGCCCGCGGCCGATGATGTCGCGCTGCCGGTCGAGGTACTTCCGTTCGCTGGCGAGCCAGGAGCCCCAGACGTCGGCCTCGGCGCGGAAGTAGTGACTGCGCTCGCCGGGGACGATGTGGCGCTTCACGAACCCGGAGTCGACGAGTCGTCGGGTGGCCATCGACACCGACCCCGAGCTGGCACCGAGCGCTGCCTGCAGGTCGGACGACGACGAGTGCGGTGCGCGGGTCATCATCAGGTAGCCGAGCACCCGGGCGTCGGTGAGGGGCATGCCCGCGCCGTCGTTGAGCATCAGGGCGAACTCCTCGACGAAGGCCTGGCGCTCCGGTCCGAGCAGCCGGTCGTCGGTCACGAGGCCAGCCCGGCGGCCACCTCGGGTCGCTCGTCCGGGATCGACCACGGCTCCTGCGACATGCCGCCCCCGCCGCGGATCGCCCGCACAGTGCCGTCCTCGTCGCGCGTGTAGGTGATGTCCTCGTCGACCGAGCCGAAGCGGTTGCCGTGGGTCATCCGCAGGGTGTCGGCGTCGACGACCTCGAGCCGGGTGGGGGTGTCCATCGGTTCGGGGCCGGACGGGTCGACCTCGACGAGCCGGTCACCGATCCGGGCGACGTCGGTGACGCCCCACGGGTTGGCGAAGCGTCCGGTGAAGGCGGCGGTGTCGACGTCGTCGGGCACCGGGGTCCCCGGGGCGTCGGCGTCGGCCGCTGCGTCGAGCATGGCGATGACCGCGGTGGCGATGAGCGTGGCGGGTCCGGCGGCGGCACTGGTGAGCACGGACACGACGAGCCCGGACGCCGGGTCGAACATCGACTGGGTGATGTGGCCGGGGAACCCGCCCGAGTGGCCGCGGATCTCCCGTCCGCCGATCCGGTCGACGATGAAACCGGCACCGTAGCCGCGGGCCGCGGGGTCGTCGGTGGCGCTCCAGGCCTTCCGCTGCGCGAGGCGCTTGGAGTGGTCGTCGAGCAGGGTTCCCTGCCCGATCACGTGCTGCGAGAAGTAGCGGACCAGGTCGGACGCGGTGCCGTGGAAGCCGGTGGCGGCGGCCATCGCGCGGGTGTCGACGTGGTCGATGCGCTGCCGGTGCCTGGCGGTGTGGAAGCCGGTGTACCCGACCACGAAGTCGTCGGCGCGTGCAGGGTCCCAGTCGGGGCCGGTGTTCCGCAAGCCCAGGGGTTCGGTGATCGACTCGCGCACGAAGTCGTTGTACGACTGGCCGGACACCGCGGCGATGACCAGGCCGAGCAGCGAGTAGCCGAGGTTCGAGTAGTTGAACGACGAGCCGGTCGGCACCTTCTGGCCCCGGTCGAGCACGAGCGCCAGGAGTTCCTGCTCGTCGGGGAACGGGCGGAGCAGGGACCAGTAGTCGCCGTCGTGTCCGTCGCGGATGACGCCGGCACCCATCTCCATGAGCTCGCGCAGGGTGGCGTCGGCGAGCGGGGAGCCACCGTCGACCAGTGCGGGGACGTACGTGCCGACGGTGTCGTCGAGCCGGAGCGACCCGCGCTCGGCGAGCTGCAGCAGGGCCGTCGCGGTGAAGGTCTTCGAGTGCGAGGCGATGCGGAACAGGTCGGTGGTGGTCAAGCGGCGCCCGGCCTCGACGTCGGCGTAGCCCCAGGCCTCGTCGAACAGGACCTCGCCGCCGAAGCCGACGGCGACCTGCACGCCGGGCACCCGCAGCTGCCACACCTTGTACGACACCCACTCACGGATGTAGGGCAGGGTCTTCCGGTACGCGGAGAGGGTGTCGGTCACGGTGGTCCTTTCGAAGAGCGGTGGTTCGAGTCTGGCGCGTCGGTCGCGACGGTGCCCGCCGCGACGCGGCGTGTGCCGTGCCGGTCAGCGCCGACGCGGGTCGAGTGCGGCGCGCAACGTGTCGCCGAGCGCGATGACGGCGAGCACGGTCACGGCGAGGAACGCCGCCGGGGCGATGAGCATGTGCGGGGCCCGGAGGAACTGCGACGTCGCCGCGGACAGCTGCAGCCCCCACGAGATCGCCGGACGCTCCAGCCCGATGCCGAGGTAGGTCAGCGACGACTCGGACACGATGACCCCGCCGACGGTGATGGTGGCGAGCACGAGCAGCGGCGAGATCGACGACGGCAGCACGTACCGGGTGGTGATCCGCCACGTCGACAACCCCATCGTCCGGGCGGCGAGCACGAACTCGGCGCCCCGGACGCTGCGGACGCTCGACCGCACGAGCCGGGCCATCGTCGGCCACCCGAACAGGGCGAGCACGAGCGACACGGTGAGCACCGACCGCTCCCCCACGCTGTTCAGCACGACGACGGCGCCGAGCAGGAACGGGAACCCGAGGAACACGTCGGTGAGCCGGGCGAGGACGGCGTCCACCCACCCGCCGACCATGCCCGCGACGGTCCCGACGACGACCGCGACCATGCCGGCGAGCAGGGTCGTGAGCACCGCGACGGCGATCGACGACCGGGTGCCCCAGACGACGTTCGCGTACACGTCGCAGCCCTGCAGGTCGAAGCCGAACGGGTGCCCGGCGGTCGGTGACGCCCCGCTCCGGCCGAGGTCGCACACCCGCGGGTCGCCGTGGCCGAACAGGCCGGCGAACAGCTGCGGGAACGCCGCGATGAGCAGGACCACCACGAGCACCGACGCGGGCACCCAGAACCCCGGCGTCCGTGCGGCGGCGAGCAGTGGCCGGCGCCGGACCCCGACGACGGGTTCGACGGTGGCGCCGAGGGCTTCGGTGGTCATCGGGAGGCTCCTGTCCGGACGCGCGGGTCGAGGGCGGCGTGCAGCAGGTCGACGAGCACGCTCGTGACGAGGAACACCAGGATGAGGGCGGTCGAGATGCCGACGACGACGGCACCCTCGTGCGAGCGGATGCCCTGGAACAGCAGGTTCCCGACGCCCGGCAGGTTGAAGATGCCCTCGATGATGACGGTGCCGCCCATCAGGTACCCGAGGTCGGTCGCCAGGTAGGTCGCGGTGGGGATGAGCGAGTTCCGCAGCACGTGCACACCCACGATCCGGCCCGGCGCGAGCCCCTTGGCGCGGGCTGTCCGCACGTAGTCGGCGTCGAGTGTCTCGATCATCGACGTCCGGGTGAGCCGGGACACCGCGGCCAGGCCGAACAGGGCGATCACGAACGCCGGCAGGACGTACGCGGTCGGCCACCCGGCGGTGACGCCCGCGACCGGGAACCAGTGCAGCCGCACCGAGAACACCAGCTGCAGGGCCACACCGAGCACGAACACGGGGACCGCGCCGACGACGATGGTGCCGACGAGCACCGTCTTGTCCAGCACGGTGCCGCGCCTGAGTGCCGAGACCACGCCGAGCCCGATGCCGAGGACGATCTCGAGCGCCCAGGCGCTCAGCGCCAGCGTGATCGTCACGGGCCACCGCGAGGCCATCTGCTCGCCCACGGACTGCCCGTTGAAGTCGGTGCCGAAGTCACCCCGGAACAGGCCGCCCAGGTACTGCACGTACTGCAGCCACAGCGGCTGGTCCAGGTGGTACTCCGCCCGCAGCGCCCGCACGACCGAGTCGGTGAGGGGGCGCTCGCCGCCGAGCGCCTTGATCGGGTCGCCGGGCAGCGCGAACGTCATCGCGTAGATCAGGAAGGTCACCCCGAGGAACACGATGACCAGGCCGCCGAGTCGGCGACCGACGGCGAGCGTCGGACGCATCACGCGCCTCCCGAGACGGTCGCCGACACCGGACGGGAGGCGCGGGTCGGGTCCGCCACGTGCGCCGCGCAGGCGAGGATCGCCCCGTACTGCACGCCCACGAGCTTCCCCACCGGGATCGGCTGCGCACCCGTCGACGCGTCCGCCTGCCAGTGCGCGTACCGCTCGGCCAGGCGGTCGCGGAGCCGCCGGAGCGGCGCGGACGCCGTGCCGGCGGTCGTCTCCGCCTCGACGGCACGCAGGAGCATGCCGCCGTAGCGCAGGCGGAAGCAGCGGACGAGGTCCTCGCAGCCGAAGCGCTCCGCGACGGTGGCCGTGCGGTCGGCCGGTTCCCGCTCGGCCCGGCGGCGGTCGGTGTCCGCGATCCCGGCGAGCATCGGCACGAACGCCCGGGAGGCCTCGACGAACGGGGACGGGATCGTGAGCATCGGCGATGCCTCGTCGAGGAACGCCTGCAGTTCCGTACCCGAGGCACCCAGCTCGTCCGCGCACCGGCGCAGCAGGTCGGCGTACGGCTCGTCGGTCGAGGTCGGGTCGTCGGCGTCGGGGTGGCTCCAGTACGGCAGCTCGGCCACCATGCAGAGGGCCCCGTGCCGCATCGCCCACGCCGCGCTCGATCCGCCGTGGATGTGCTCGCCGGGGTCGACGCCGAGCTCCTCGAGGTAGGCGTACGCCGTCTCGATGCCGTCCATCGCGAACACCGCCGGGGCGAGCTCCCGCAGGTACGGCGACTCCGGCTCCCCGGTGTCGAGCGGCAGCCCGAGTGCGGCCGGCACCGCGTGCAGGGTGTCGACGACGGCGGGCAGGTCCTCGGACAGGTAGTAGTAGACACCGCCCATCTCGCCGTTGTGCAGGCTCACGAGCAGGTCCGGCTCGGTGTCGTCGATGAGCCGCATGAACGCGAGCGTCTCGGGCAGCACCTGGTCGAAGTACACCGACTTGTAGCTGTTCGGGAACGTCCACTCGACCTGGCTGTCCGGGGCCGGCCGGTAGAAGTGCCGCGAGTAGAAGACCCGGTCGTGCGGGTCGTGGAACCACGCCTCGTTGAGCCGCATGCCGTCCGGGTCGATCGTCGGGACGATGTGCCAGGTGACGTCGAGCCCGGCCACCCGCTCGTCACCGAGGGCCGTCTCGGCGAGGTGCAGCGCCGTCCACGAACCGATCGGCTCGTTCGGGTGCACCCCGCCGACCACGACGGCCGCGTGCGACCCGGTGCCGATGCGGTAGCTGTGCAGGGGTTCGCCGAGGCGGCTCGTGCCGATCCGGGTGACCGTGACCCGGTCCGGGTGCGCCGCGGCGAGCGCGGCGAGCGCGGCGAACCGGGCGTGCAGGTCGTCGACGAGCGGGAAGCCGTCGCGGTCGGGGACGTCGCGGACCAGGTCGAGGACGGTGTGCTGCTCCATGCCCGCCCTACTTCACGGCGATCTGCGCGATCACGGGGCTGCCCGCCACCGCCGGCAGCTTCGCGATCTTGTCGCTCGTGACGTACGAGTACTTGTCGAAGAAGGTCGGGACGATCGGGAAGTCCTGCAGGACCGCCTCCTGCGTCTTCGTGTAGTACCCGTTCGCCTCGTCCTGGGACCCGGCCGCGTCGGCCTTCGCGAGCAGCGAGTCGACGTCGTCGGACTGGTAGTAGCCGGTGCACGGAGAGCAGCCGCCGGCCGTGGTGAACAGCGCGCGGAGCGTGTTCTGCTGGCTGATGTACAGCGCGCCCCAGTGGCCGAAGTGCGGGCCGGCGACGGTCTTGTCCGTGAGCTCCGAGTAGTAGGACGCCCAGTCGGTGGTGGCCTTCGCCTCGGCGTCGACGCCCAGGTTCTGCCGGATCTGGTTGGCGTACGCCTCGTACAGGGAGTCGAGGCCGGTGCCGCCCGGGTAGACGAGCGTCATGGTGCCGTCGAACCCGCCGGCGCTGGCGAGGAGCTTCTTCGCCGCTGCCGGGTCGAACTCGCAGGCGTCGCCGCAGATGCCCTCCTCGGTGCCGGACATCGACGGTGGGGTCAGCGCGGTGGCCGGGTCGTACAGGCCGCCGTAGATCGCTTCGTTGACCTCGTCACGGTCGATCGACATCGAGATCGCGCGGCGCACGTCGGGGTCGGAGTACCGGTCGTCCCACAGCGGGAACCCGAGGTAGTCGATGCCGGGGGCGTCGAAGGAGTGCAGGCGGTCGCCGAAGTCGGCCTTCGCGCTCGTCATCTTGTCGGTCGGCAGGAACAGCACGTCGGCGTTGCCGGCCAGGACGTCGGTGTACGCGGTGTTCATGTCGGAGTAGCTGCGGAAGGTCACCTCGTCGGTGGCGGGCTTCGTGCCCTCGTAGCCCTTCCAGGCCGTGACGGTGAACTCCTGGTCCGCCTTCCACGCCTTCGTCATCTCGTACGGGCCGTTGCCGATCGGCTTCTTGTCGTACGCCTTCAGGTCGTCGTACGCGGCCTCGGGCATCGGGTAGAACGCCGTCTGGGCCTGGCTGAGCTGCAGGGGGAACTGGCTGTCCGCGTGGGTGAGCGTGACCGTGAAGGTGTCCTTGCCGGTGACCTTGAGTCCCGACATCTCCTTGGTCTCCGGGGTGCCCTTCGCCGGGTTGAGGTCGGTGTACCCGACGATCCCGGCGAGCTGACCGCTGTTCTCCCACGCGTTCGGGCCGTAAGCGACGTGGTTCCAGGCCTTCACGTAGCTCTCCGGCGTGACGGCCTCGCCGTTCTGGAACGTCCAGCCGTCCCGCAACGTGATCGTCCAGGTGGTGGCGTCGTCGCTCTCGACGCTCTTCGCCGCGACGTCGTGCAGGTCACCGTCGGCGTCGGTCTGGGTCAGCGGCGCGAAGACGCTCATCACCTGGTCGAAGGCCACGGTCTGCCGGCCCGGGGTCAGGTGGTCTGGTTCGCCGGTCGCGTAGACCAGGCTCGAGGGAGCGTCGTCGTCGGCCGCGCCGCCCGCCGAACAGCCGGTCGCCACCAGTGCCAAGGTTGCCGCCGCGGCCAGCGCGGCGATCGTCCTGCGTCGCATGATCTCTCCTCGATCGGGTGCGGCCGGATCCCTGCCCGGTCGTCGTGGTGGGAAAGCTAGGACGGTTCGAATCCCGACCACAAGACTTCTTTCAATGCGCTCTGAGAGTTTTACCGCGCAGAAACACTGACGAAACGACACCCGTCGCGCGACCGGGCCCGTTGTGCCACGCTCGGAACATGCGCCACACACCGCACTTCCTGATGACCGACGTCGACGAGGTCCGACGCCTCATCACCGGGAACCCGTGGGCGACCATCGTGTCCCACACCGAGGCCGGGCTGGTCGCCTCGCACTACCCGGTGCTGCTCGAGACCCCCGGCCCCGACGACGACCCGGACGCCCTCGTCCTGGTGTCCCACGTCGGCCGTCCCGACGAGGTCGCGCACGAACTCGGACAGCACGAGGTCCTCGTCGTGTTCCAGGGGCCGCACGGCTACGTCTCCCCTGCCTGGTACCCGCCGGAGCAGTTCGTGCCCACCTGGAACCACGTCACCGCCCACGTCTGGGGCACCCCCGAGATCCTGTCCGACGACGAGAACTTCCGGGTCCTCGGCGAACTCGTCGACCACTTCGAGCGGGTCATGCCCTCGCCGGTGTCGTTGCAGATCGACGAGGAGACCGCCCGCCGGATGGCCAAGGGCACCGTCGGCATCCGGATCCGCGTCACCCGGGTCGACGCCCGCGCCAAGCTCTCGCAGAACAAGGCCCCCGAGGTGGTCGACCGCATCGTCGCCGGGCTGCGGGGCGACGGCCCCTACGCGTCGCCGGCGCTCGCCGACGAGATGGAGCGAGCGCACGCTGCGCGTGTCGACGACCTGGAGGAACGGTGAGCGAGATCCTGCTGCGCACCGTCCGCAGAGTGGGCACCTCCGGGGCCCCTGCCGACGTCCGCGTCGTCGACGGCCGGGTCACCGAGATCGCGCCGACCGGCACGCTCGACCCCACGAGCGTCGACACCGACGTGGTCGAGGCCGTCGGCGCCTGGCTCGGCCCGGGGCTCCGCGACCACCACACGCACTTCGACCAGTGGGCGCTCGTCCGCCGCCGTGTCGACGTCACCGGCTGCGACTCCGCCGAGGCGACCGCCGACCTGCTCGCCGCCGTCGCGCGGGCGGGCGTGGCGGACCGCGTCCTGGTCGGACACGGCTACCGCGACGGGATGTGGCCGCGCCCGGCACGACGCGAGCTGCTCGACCGTGCCGCACCGGGCCTCCCGGTCGTCGTGATCAGCGCGGACCTGCACGCGGTGTGGTGCAACGCCCTCGCGCTCGCGCACTTCTCGGCTGCTGTCGGCCGCCCGCTCGAGGCGGGCGAGGACGGGGTGCTGCGCGAGCAGGACGCGTTCGACGTGACCGGTGCGCTGTCGCAGGTGCCGGACGACCTGCTCGACGCCTACGTGGCGGATGCTGCCGAGGCCGCGGCGGCCCGCGGGGTGACGGGCGTGGTCGACCTCGAGATGCGCTTCGGGCTCGACCGCTGGCGCCGCCGGATCCACGCAGGCACCGACGCGATCCGGGTCGCGTCCGGGGTGTACCCGGCCGAGCTCGACGAGGCCATCGCCCGGGGGCTGCAGACCGGCGACGTGGTCGACGGCACGCGGGGCCTGCTCACGATGGGGCCGTTCAAGGTGGTCACCGACGGGTCGCTCGGCACCCGGACCGCCGCCATGGCCGACGGCTCCGGCGTGCTCGCCTGGCCGTTCGAGGAGCTCGTCGCGATCACCCGCCGTGCCGTCGACGCCGGATTCGTCCCCGCGATCCACGCGATCGGCGACCGTGCGAACACCCTGGCGCTCGACGTCTTCGAGACCGTCGGGGCCCGCGGCACGATCGAGCACGCGCAGTTGCTCGTCGACACCGACGTCGACCGGTTCGCCCGGCTCGGGGTCGCCGCGTCCGTGCAGCCCGAACACGCCATGGACGACCGGGACATCGCCGACCGGCACTGGGCCGGGCACACCGACCGGGCCTTCGCCTTCGCGTCGCTCGCCCGGGCCGGAGCGTGCCTGCTGCTCGGGTCGGACGCTCCGGTGGCGCCGCTCGACCCGTGGGTGTCGATGGCGGCGGCCGTCGGACGGGACCGCGACGGGCGGGACCCGTGGCACCCGGCCGAACGGCTCTCGGCGCTCGTCGCCTGGCAGGGGTCGACCGACGGGCGGGTCGGGGTGTCCGTCGGCGACGTGGCGGACCTGGTGCTCGTCGAGTCCGATCCGCTCGCCGCGTCGTCGTCCGTCGCACTGCGCGGCATGCGGGTGCTCGGGACGGCCGTGGCCGGGCGGTTCACGTACCGGGAGCTGTGACCAGGAGGGCGGGCGGCTGCGTCTGTGCCCCGTGGGCTACTTCTGGTCCTTCGGGCACCAGTAGAGCTTCCGGCCGGCCATGTCGGCCATCCGGATCTCGGTGCCGCACACCCGGCAGGGCTCGCCCTGCCGGTGGTAGACCCAGTGCCGGTCCTTGCGGGAGCGCAGGGCCTTCTTGTGGTCGGCCTCGGACAGGTCGTCCATCGTCATCATCAGGCCGTCGCGGACGCCGTCGTGGAGCAGCTTCGACCAGTCGGCCCAGAGCGCCTTGGCCTGCTTGACGGTGATCTTCTTGCCGGGCTTGTACGGGTCGATGCGCTGCCGGAACAGCAGCTCGGCGCGGTAGATGTTGCCGATGCCGGCCACGACGGACTGGTCCATGAGCAGCTGCCCGATCGCGACGTTCCGACGGCGGACGTTGTCGACGAAGGTCTTCTCTGCCTCGGGCCCGTCGTCGTTCATCGGGTCGGGGCCGAGCTTGTCGAGCGCGCGCTGCACCTCGGCCGGGGTCTCCACCACGCACGCCGTCGGGCCGCGCAGGTCGGCGACGGTGTCCTCGGTGAGGATCCGCACCCGGACCTGGCCCACCGGGTCCGGCGGGAAGGACTCGATCGGGTCCTCCGCCTTCTCCTGCTCGGCCATCCGGTAGCGGGCGAGCCGCGGTGCGCCGATCGAGCTGAGCGACTCTTCGCGGTCGTCGTCGTCGGACAGCGCCTCGGCGGTGGAGATCACGCCCGCGAAGTCCCATGCCCCGTACAGCCCGAGGTGGACGCGGAGGAACAGGTCGCCCTCGAACTCCAGGAACATCTGCTTCGCCACCGCACGCGCGGCGATCATGCGCTTGCCGTCGAGCTGTGCGGCCCCGGCGGCGAAGCGCCCCTGGGGGCTCGACACCTCGCAGCGCTTGCCGACGAAGTGCCGGGTGAACTGGTTGGCGATGCGGTGGACGGAGTGACCCTCGGGCATGACTACCGTTCTACCCGGTACCCCTGACGGGCCGGACTACGCGTCGATCTGGCGGCCGGCGATCAGCCCGGTGGTCTCGTACTCGGCGAGCTGGGCGATGCGGCGGGCGTGGCGCTCCTCGCCGGAGAACGGCTCTGCGATGAACAGGTCGACGAACCGGATCGCCTCGTCCTCGGTGTGCTGGCGTGCGCCGATGGAGATGACGTTGGCGTCGTTGTGCTGACGGGCGAGCAGCGCGGTCGACTCGTTCCACACGAGCGCGGCACGGATGCCCTCGACCTTGTTGGCAGCGATCTGCTCACCGTTGCCGGAACCACCGAAGACGACACCGAGCGCCTGGACACCGGCGCGCTGGTCCTGCACCACGGCGTGCGCGGCGTTGATGCAGAACGAGGGGTAGTCGTCGAGCGCGTCGTACTCGGTCGGACCGTGGTCCACCACCTCGTGCCCGGCTTCGGTCAGGTGGGTTGCGAGGGTCTTGTTGAACTCGAGGCCGGCGTGGTCCGTTCCGAGGTGGATGCGCATGGAACCGATCATATTCCTGCGGCTCCGGGGCCCGGACCACCACGGACTACGGCGCACGGACCACCACGACGAGGTACCGGGTGGGGTCCTCACCCGAGTTGCGGTAGACGACGTCGGCGGGGTCGCCGAGCTCGATCCGGTCCCCCGCCGCCAGGCGCGTCGGCTCGCCGCCGACGACGACCTCGAGCACGCCGTCGACCACCCAGATGCAGTGCCGCAGGAACGCGTAGGCGGACGCCGGGTAGGCCACCTCGCGGCCGGCCGGGAGGCGCACCTCGGTGACGTCGGCGGGGAACGTCGCGCTCGAGACCGGACGGCGGCGGTACCCGGTGTCGGGATCGGTCCAGGAATCGGCGGTCGCGCCGCGCTGGACCCCGCGCGCCTCGTCGGGGTCCGTCACCCTGGGCACCTCGTGCTCCAGGGCATCATCGAGGAGCTGCGAGATCGTCAGGCCGAAGGCACCGGACAGACGACCGAGGATCGTCGCGGTGGGGCTGGAGACCCCGCGCTCGACGCGGTTGATCATCGCGCGGGAGACGCCGGACTCCTCGGCGAGCTCGGTGAGGCTCCACTTCCGCTCGGTGCGGAGCCGCTGGAGGCGTTCACCGAGCTCCCGCTGCTCGGCGACCGAGGCGTCGTCGGCCCCGGTTGCGGGATCGGGGCGCTCGTCGTCTACGATGTGAGACATGACGACAGCATATGCGACGAATGGGGTCGTGATCCGCGACTGCACACCGGCCGACCTCGACGTCGTGCACGCCCTGCACGTCGATGCCGTCCTGCACTCCACCGCCATCTGGCAGGAGACCCCACACCCGCGTGCGTACTTCGACGGGTGGCTCGCCGAACGGCAGGGCGGCGGGTACCCGGTGGTCGTCGCCGAGGTCGACGGCACCGTGGCCGGGTACGCCACGTACTCCCAGTGGCGGCCGCACCAGGGGTACCGGCTGACCGTCGAGCACAGCGTCTACGTGGTCGAGACGTTCCGCGGCCGGGGCATCGCGACCACTCTGATGGCCGAGTTGGTCGCGCGCGCCACCGCCGAGGGGCGGCACGTCATGATGGCCGGGATCTGCAGCACCAACACCGGGTCGATCGCCCTGCACGAACGCCTGGGGTTCACCACGGTCGCGGTCGTCCCCGAGGTCGGACGCAAGTTCGACCGCTGGCTCGACCTGACGATGATGCGGCTGCCGCTCGTCTGACCGTCGCCGGTCAGTCCGTGCCCGGCATCGGGACGTCCAGGGGCGGTGGCGACGGTCGGAACGGCGGCGCGATGTCACCGTGCGCGATCGGACGGTGGTCGGCGAACCAGGAGTACGCGACCACTTCGTCGGCTTCGGCCGGACTCTCGTCGAGGCAGTCGTTGCACCGCGCGTGCCAGCCGGCCTCGTCGTGCCAACGGTGTGGATGGCCCTTGGCGACCCAGTCCGGCGACCACTTCACGTCGAAGGCGTACACGATCTCAGCGGCGATCCCCCACGCGAGGTTCTTGAGTGCATCGTCGCCGATGCCCTTGTCCCACGAGAGCCAGCCGTTGCGGAGTTCCTCGAAGACGTTGTCCGCGAGCAGCTCGTGGTTCTTGTCGTCCCACGCGTCGCCCTGCGAACGGACGACCACCGCCGGCTTGCTCGCGGGGACGCTCTGGCGAACCTCGCTCGGTTCGGCGGTCCCGTCCGCCTCGGCGCCGTGCGTCCGTGCGAACCGCTCGCCGTCCGTCGTGTTCATCAGCCAGACGGAGTTCGCCAGGTCACCGTCGGACTCACCGGCGGCGGGCGCGCTGACGTAGCGACCCCGGACGGTCGCGATCTGCTCGGCAGCAGTCCGCTCGGGTTCGACGAACGCGAGTTCGGATCCTGCTCTGACGAACATCCCGCTCGTCAGGAGCCCCCGACGGAGGCCGATCTCGACGGACCGCAGCGCCATCGCCCGGGCTCGGGTGGCGTCGGGTTCGTGATCGGTCCGCACCATGCGGTGCAGCGCGCGGAGGTCGGTCGCACAACCGTTCCGGTTGAACTCCGTCAGCTCGAGGAGCAGCTGTTCCTCGGGCGTCCGGGGCGCCGGCTCGGCGCTCGGTGTCGGGCCGTCGTCGTGCCGGACACTGCGCCGCTGGACCCGGGGGTCCTCCGCATCAGCGGGCGGGACGACGTCGATGTACGACTCGTGCCCGGGGAGTGGTTCCCGCATCGCGGCGATCGAGCCGTCCGGCATCGCGCGGACTTCTTCGGCAGGGAACGGGACGTACTCAAGGCCGGCGTCAGACAACGATCTCGTCCCCGTGCGGCTCGATGACGTTGCCGTCGGCGTCCCAGATGTCCCGGAACATCTGTCCTCCGTGCTCCCACGGGTCGACTCCTACGGCTTCGCGCCGAGCCGCCTCCGAGTCGAACATGCGGCGACCGCGCTCAGTCGAGGTGGCGTAGAGATTCCACACCGTGTCCGAACGGCCGTAGCGTGCCGCTGCTCGCGAGAGCAGTTCGTCGACGGTACCGCGCCAGTTGGTCCACACGCCGCGGCCTTGCTCATCCGCCTCGATCGAACCAAGACCGATGAGGTCGGCCGTGAGGAGTTGACGAACGTATCCGAGCACTCGGCCTTCCACTTGGTCCTCTGACTCATGGGTTCGGTACGCGATTCCGGTGTGCCAGCCGTAGAGGTCGTCCCCGAGGTCGTCGGACACCGCCGCGAGGAGGCGGTAAGTCAGTTCGTTCATCGTGCGTCCTCTGGTAGTTCGTGGCGTGGAGAGTTCTTGGGGAAATGGATCTTGTAATGGACGTCCTTCCCGGCGTTGATCTCGATGGTCGGCCCACCCGATCCGCTGTCCGGCCGCCATTGCACTCGAGATCCATCCGGGAGTTCGACAGAGGTGGAATCGGGAGCACCGCCGCTCATCGGCTTGCCCCCACGGGTGAGCTCTTTCCAGATGTCGACGAGCTCCTCCGGCGTGTCGACCTCGCCGACTGGCTTCATCTTCGGCACCCGGCCGTACTTCCGCGCGTGCTCGATGGCTTCCGCCCCGGTCATCGGCCCGACCACGTCCGTCATGATCCCGGCGCCACCCGCGACCTCGCGGGGCTTACCCGTGAGCGGATCGTGCGTCCAGGCCCACGCGTCCTGGTCGGCCTGCGCCATACGCTGCCGCATGGCATCGGCCGGGGTCTGCTGCTTCGTGTCCCCACTGAGGCCGAACAGGATGCCCAGCAACCCGAGCGCCGACAGTCCGCCGACGGCGCTGCCGGTACCGGCAGCGGTCCCACCAGCAGCGCCGAGCCACGGCCACGGGAACTGGAAGGGCGTGGACGGGAAGCCCGGAAGCGGCATCGGCGCCACGAGGCTCGCGGTGCGCACGTCGGTCTCATCCCCGGCGAGGCCGGCGGTCGAGTCACCGCCGGTGATGGCCCGGATCTGCGAAGCGAGTCGCCGCTGCCAGTCTCGCCACTGTTCGTTCCAGTCCGAGACCGCCGCCCGGAGCGTCGCGTCCTCGGCAGCGAGGCCGGGGATCTTGTCCCACGACGTGCTCGAGTCCGGCGGCTCGGGCAACGCGGCGTCGTGACGTTCGACCGCGGCGTGGAGCCCGCCGGCGAACGACGCGATCCGCTCGACCAGTGCGGCCCGTCGCATCTGGAGCTCGGCGAAGTCGAAGGACGCCCGATCGACGACTTCGTGCAGGCGCTCGGCGCTCTCGGCGAGCTCGGTCGCGACGGCGGTCGACCGGTGGGTCATGGCGGGCATCGCTGCGCTGACGCCGGCCATCTCGAACACCGCCGGCATGGTGGACCAGGAGTGCTCTCCGTCCGATGCGGCGCTCCGCACATCGCCGGAGGCATGTCGGAGGTCATCGGCGGCGGCCAGTACGGCACCCATGTCGAAACGTATCTCGTCGAGCGACGCCGCCGAGACCACGCCGCTCATCCCTGCACCGCGTGATCGGCGGTGCTCGCCATCTGACCGTCCGCTTCGTCGACGGCGGCGAGCGCGATCGTCCCAACCGCGCTGACCGCCTGGAGGTGCTTGCCGATCCTCGACGCTGTCTCGGTGCGCCCCGACGCGAACGACCGCAGCGCCGCTGCGATCTCCGGCGATCCGCTCGCCGCTTCGGCGAGCGCTCGCGTGACCTCGTCCGCACGTCGGCTCACGCCGGATGCCGCCGTGCGCACGTTCGCCACGGTCCTCGCGGACGCCGCGCGGTCGACGCGGTACGACTCCCCCATGCGGATCCCCATCCCCTGATACTTCACCGGCCGGAAGCGACCGTAGCAGGGACTGGAGGCGCGGTGCCAGCCCGCGCCGCGCCTCCAGTCCGTCAGTCCGTGGTGTCGAAGATCGGACCGACGGTGCGGGACCGCTTCAGCTCGAAGAAGGCGGGGACCTTCGCGACGGCGACGACGCCGTCCCACAGGTCGAGCGCCTCCTGGCCCTTGGGCGCCGGGGAGATGACCGGTCCGAAGAACGCGGTGCCCTCGACGGCGATGACCGGCGTGCCGACGTCCTGTCCGACGCGGTCGATGCCGTCCTGGTGGCTGGCACGCACGGCGGCGTCGACCTCGTCGGTCCAGGCGTACTCGAGCAGGTCGGCGTCCAGGCCGAGCTCCGCGAGCACGGCGGGGACGACCTGCTCGGGGTCGGACTCCTGGCGGTGGTGGATGTGCTCGCCGAGGGCGTCGTACAGCGGCTTCACGACGTCCTGGCCGAGCCGGAGCTTCGCCGCCGTGACGATGCGCGGGTAGACCTGGCCGGCGTACAGGCGCTCCTTGTAGCTGTCCGGCACGTCCTGGTCCTCGTTGAGGACGAACAGGCTCATCACCTTCCACGTCACGTCGAGGTCACGGTGCTCGGCGACCTCGCCCACCCAGCGGCTCGTCATCCAGGCCCACGGGCAGTTCGGGTCGAACCAGAATTCCACGGCGGTGCGCTCGGTGGTGGGGTCGGTCGGGTTGTCCACAGTCGTCTCGGTCACGATCCGAGCGTACGCGGCGTCGCTAGGCTGGAACCCATCGTCCCGCCGGCGCACGACGCCGTCCGGGGCCCCGTACGCGGACACCGATCGTCCGCGTCCCCAGCGAAGATGGAGCGTTGCGTGCCCGGAGAGAACCTCACCCGAATCGAAGCCCAGGAGCGCGCGGCCGTCGTCGCCGTGCAGACGTACGACGTCGAGCTCGACCTGACCCGCGGCGCCGACAGCTTCGGCAGCACCACGCGGGTGCGCTTCACCGCCACCGCCGGCGCATCGACCTTCATCGACGCCATCACGAAGACCGTGCACTCGATCACGCTGAACGGCACGGCGCTCGACGTCGCCGCGGTGAACGACGGCGTGCGCATCCGGCTCGACGACCTGCAGGAGCAGAACGAGCTCGTGGTCGTCAGCGACGCGCTGTACACGAACACCGGTGAAGGCCTGCACCGCTTCGTCGACCCGGTGGACGACGAGGTGTACCTGTACTCCCAGTTCGAGGTCCCCGACTCCCGCCGCATGTTCGCGGTGTTCGAGCAGCCCGACCTGAAGGCCGAGTTCTCCTTCACCGTGACGGCGCCGTCGCGGTGGCAGGTCGTCTCGAACTCCCCGACTCCGGAGCCGCACGTCGACGGCGACGTCGCGACCTGGGCCTTCCCGCCCACCGCGCGCATCTCGAGCTACATCACCGCGCTCGTCGCCGGCCCGTACGAGGTCGTGCGCGACGAGCTGACCAGCCGCGACGGCCGGACGATCCCGCTCGGTGTGTTCGCGCGCAAGTCGCTCGCCTCGTACCTCGACCCCGAGTACGTGTTCGACATCACGAAGAAGGGCTTCGCGTACTTCGAGGAGAAGTTCGACGTCGCCTACCCCTTCGACAAGTACGACCAGCTGTTCGTGCCGGAGTTCAACGCGGGTGCCATGGAGAACGCCGGCGCGGTCACCTTCACCGAGACCTACGTGTTCCGGTCGAAGGTCACCGACGCCATCAAGGAGCGCCGGGTCGTCACGATCCTGCACGAGCTCGCCCACATGTGGTTCGGCGACCTGGTCACCATGAAGTGGTGGAACGACCTGTGGCTCAACGAGTCCTTCGCCGAGTGGGCCTCCACGATCGCCACGGCCGAGGCCACCGAGTGGACCGAGGCCTGGACCACGTTCCAGGCGATGGAGAAGTCCTGGGCCTACCGCCAGGACCAGCTCCCCTCGACGCACCCGATCGTCGCGACGATCAACGACCTCGAAGACGTCCAGGTCAACTTCGACGGCATCACCTACGCGAAGGGCGGCTCGGTCCTCAAGCAGCTCGTCGCCTGGGTCGGCATCGACGCGTTCTTCGCGGGTGTCTCCGCCTACTTCAAGAAGCACCACCACTCGAACACCGAGCTCCGCGACCTGCTCGTCGAGCTCGAGGCGACGAGCGGCCGTGAGCTGACCGAGTGGTCGAAGCTCTGGCTCGAGACCGCGGGCGTCAACACCCTGCGTCCCGAGATCGAGACCGACGAGTCCGGTGTCATCACGTCGTTCACCGTCCTGCAGGAAGCCCCCGCCGACTACCCGACGCTGCGCCCGCACCGTCTGGCGATCGGCGTGTACGCCTTCCGGAACGACGAGTCCGCGCCGTTCGGTGCTGACACGGCCTCGGCCGGCGGCAAGCTCGAGCGGGTCCATCGCGTCGAGATCGACGTCGACGGTGCCCGCACCGAGGTGCCCGAGCTCGTCGGCGTCCAGCGCGGCGACCTCGTGCTGCTGAACGACGACGACCTGGCCTACGCCAAGATCCGTCTCGACGAGCAGTCCCGGCGCACCGCGATCGAGCACCTCGCGTCGATCGCGAACCCGCTCGCCCGCTCGATCGTCTGGGGTTCCGTGTGGGACGCCACGCGCGACGCCGAATCCCCGGCCAGCGACTACGTCCGCCTCGTGCTGGGCAACATCGCGACCGAGACCGAGTCGACGACCATCCGCACGACGCTCTCGCAGCTGCTGCTCACCGCACGCAACTACGTGGCACCGGCCTCGGTCGAGGCCACGGTCCGCACCGTCGGCGACACGCTCTGGCAGCTCGCGTCCTCGGCCGAGGCCGGCTCGGACGCGCAGTTCCAGTTCGTGAAGTTCTTCGCGCAGATCCCGTCCACGCCCGAGCACGTCGCGACCCTGCAGGGTCTCCGCGACGGATCGGTCACGCTCCAGGGCCTCGAGATCGACACGGACCTGCGCTGGGAGCTGCTCGAGGGCCTCGTGCTCGCGGGTGCTGCGGACAACGCCGAGATCGACGCCGAGCTCGCCGCGGACAAGACCGCGTCGGGCGAGCAGGCCGCGGCCCGCGCCCGGGCGACGATCCCCACGGCCGAGGGCAAGCTGGCGGCGTTCTCGTCGCTGGTCGACTCGTCCGAGCTGCCGAACGCCATCGTGCGCCAGACCACGGTCGGGTTCCAGCACGTGAACAGCCCGGTGCTGCTCGAGGGCCTCGTGCCGAAGTACTTCGAGGTGCTCACGCGCATCTGGGCCGAGCGCAGCTACCACATGGCGGACACCATCGTCTCGGGCCTCTACCCGGCGCCGCTCGCGTCGGCCGAGCTCCGTGACGCCGCCGCCGCGTGGCTCGAGGAGCACCCGGAGACGCCGGCGCTGCGCCGCATCGTGTCCGAGAGCCTCGCGGGCACCGAACGCGCGCTCCGGGTCCAGGCAGCCGACGCCTGACCCCTGCGCTGATCCGGCGGGGTCTTGGTGTTCCTCCAGGGACGCCGAGGCCCCGCCGCTTAGCATCGACCGGATATGAACCTGGCTGCAGACTCCACCGACGTCCCGAAGTGGGCCTCCAACACCTTCACCCAGTTCGTCGACGCGTGGCACATCCCGATCACGATTGTCATCACGGTCCTCGCGGCGATCCTCGTGCGCGTGTTCCTGCGGCGCATGATCAAGCAGGTCGTCGACCGGGTCGTGAACGGCGTCAAGAAGCGCCAGGGCGCTGAGGACACGCAGGCGCTCATCGCCTCGCCCGTGCAGACCGCCCGGGTCGTGCAGCGGACCCGGACGCTGGGCAGTGTGCTCGAGAACCTGGCGACGGTCATCGTCGTCGTCATCGCGCTGGCGATCATCATCCCGGTCGCGATCCCGGACGCCGCGGTCGGCATCGTCGGTGGCGCGTCCCTCGTCGCCGCCGGTCTCGCCGTCGGCGCCCAGTCGATCGTCAAGGACCTGCTGTCCGGCGTCTTCATGATCCTCGAGGACCAGGCCGGCGTCGGTGACGTCGTCGACACCGGCCAGGCCACGGGCGTCGTCGAGAACGTCGGGCTGCGCGTCATGCAGATCCGCGACGTGAACGGGATCCTGTGGTTCGTGCCGAACGGCCAGATCCTGCGCGTCGGCAACCTGTCGCAGGGCTGGTCGCGCGTGCTCGTCGACATCACCGTGCCCTACGACACCGACATCGACGCCGTGCAGGACGCCCTGCTCAAGGCCGCCGTCACGATGTCGCAGGAGTCCCGCTGGCGGCAGCGGATCGTCGAGAAGCCCGAGATCTGGGGGCTGCAGTCGATCACCGACGCCGGCATGGTCTTCCGCCTGGTCGTGAAGACCCGCGCGTCCGAGCTCGACGTCGTCGGCCGGGAGCTCCGCACCCGCCTGAAGCACGCCGTCGACGAACTCGGCATCACCCTGCCCGCGATGGCGATGATCATGCCCGAGGGCTGGGAGAACGCCACCTCGATCAACGGCCTGCGCACCGTCCGGACCCAGCCGACGCCGGCACCCACCAAACCCCGGCGGACCAAGCGCAACATCCTCGGGCAGCCGATCCGCACGGACGACCCCGACAGCGGGAAGGACCCCCGATGACCGACCCCACACCCCCGAGCGGCGGCACGGGCGGGCCCGGAGCGCGTGGCTCGCTCGGCATGCCCGGCTCCCCCAGCATGCCCGGCTCGGTCGGCGTCCCGGCGCAGCCGATCACCCTGCGCGTCGGCGAGCACGGCGCCTCGGCCACGGGGTCGCTGTACGAGCGGATCGGCGGTGCCCCCACCTTCGACCGGCTCGTCCGGCGCTTCTACGAGGGCGTGCAGCAGGACGAGGTCATCTGGCCGATGTACCCGGCCGACGACCTCGAGGGTGCGATCTGGCGCCTCTCCGCCTTCCTGCAGCAGTACTGGGGCGGCCCGGGCACCTACAGCGAACAGCGCGGGCACCCCCGCCTGCGGATGCGGCACAACCCGTTCCGGATCACCTCCGAGGCCCGGGAACGCTGGCTCCACCACATGCACGACGCGGTCGAGTCGCTCGAGCTCGCGCCCCTCGACGAAGCCGAGCTCTGGGGCTACCTCGACCGCGCCGCCCACGCGATGACGAACACCTTCGACTGACGCGCGCCGGCGCGACGCCGACGCGGTGGACACCGCCCGTGGCGGACGGGAGGCCCGTGG